>DATMKU010000321.1:0-13673 GCA_035570935.1 Allostellaceae bacterium | reverse complement strand
GCGGTGCCGATCGGCAAAACCAATCTCGATCAATTCGCGACCGGCCTTGTCGGCACGCGCTCGCCCTATGGCGTGCCGCGCAACCCGTTCGACGCGCGTTACATCCCCGGCGGGTCGAGTTCGGGCTCGGCGGTGGCGGTGGCGGCGGGCCTCGTCAGCTTTGCGCTCGGCACCGACACCGCGGGATCGGGCCGGGTCCCGGCCGCGTTTAACAATGTCGTCGGGCTGAAACCCAGTCGGGGGCTCGTAAGCACGCGCGGCGTGGTCCCCGCCTGCCGCTCGCTCGACTGCGTCTCGATCTTTGCACCGACCGCGGCGGATGCTTTCGCGGTGCTGGAGGTCGCCGCCGGCTTTGACCCGGACGATCCGCTGAGCCGGGAGGCGCCCGCAGCGATGGCAAAACCCGATGGATCGAGTTTTCGCTTCGGCGTGCCCGCGGCGCGCGATCTCGAATTTTTCGGCGATCACGACGCCGAGCAATTGTTCGCCGCGGCGCTGGCAGCGCTCGAAAGGATCGGCGGCACGATGGTGGAAATCGGTTTTGCGCCTTTCCGCGACGCCGGTCGACTGCTGTACGACGGCCCGTGGGTGGCCGAGCGGCTCGAAGCCGCCGAGCGGTTGCTCAATGAGCAGCCGACTGCACTGTTGCCGGTCACCCGCGCGATCATCGAGCGCGGCCGGTCGTACAGCGCGCTCGATGCCTTTCGCGCGCAATACGAACTGGCGATGCTGCGTCGCGAAGCCGAGCGCGAATTCGCCGGGATCGACTGCCTGGCACTGCCGACCGCCGGCACGATCTACGAGATCGATGCAATCGCCGCCGACCCGGTTCGGCTCAACGGCAATCTCGGGCTATATACCAATTTCGCGAATCTGCTCGATCTCTCGGCGATCGCCCTGCCCGCGGGGTTTCGCCCAAACGGGCTGCCCTTTGGGATTTCGCTGTCGGCGCCCGCCTTCGGCGAGCAGTTCCTGCTCGACCTCGGCGCGCGATACCGAGAGGTCGGCAATTTGTCCTCGGCCGGCGGCAGCAATGATTGAATTAGATGCCCATTTATTGTGCGATGCATCCTCGATGATCATACTGCGCTGACAAGATAAATGGACTTTCCTGTTGCGGCGCAACATAAGCTGTGGATAATCGCCTCGGAGATGGTTCGGAGGCATGCCATGAGCGGCACCCTGTTCACACATCAGAAGGCGAGCTCCCCCGGCGCTCGCTATGCCGAGGATGGGCTGCGCGCATTTTTCGCTTATCGCGACATGGGGATCATCGACGCCACCCACGGCAAATTGCGCGTGCAATTGGTCCGCGCCGCGCGCAAGGCGTCGGAGGCCAAGGGCGGGACCGGCTTCCATATGCACACCGCGGATGTCCATGTCGTCTACATGGTCCGCGGCTGGGCCAAGTTCGATTACGACGGCGTGGACACCCTGGTCGAGGCCGGTGACTGCGTCCACCAGCGGCCGGGCATCGTCCACAATCTCTACGACTGGTCGGACGACATGGAATTCATGGAAATCATCGCCCCGGCCGACTTCGAAACAACCGAAATTACCGCGCCCGCAATTCCCGCCCGGCGGTAGCTCGGCCTTTGGCCCGCCGCCAGCCTAGTCGCTCGAATAGACCACGTTGCGCAGCATCGGATAGATAAAGCGGTTCCAGCGTTGGCCGTTGAAGACGCCGTAATGCCCGACGCCAGTTTGCACGTGATGGCGTTTCATATAGGGCCGCAACCCGCTGCACAATTCCTGGGCAGCCAAGGTCTGGCCGACGGCGCAAATATCATCGCGCTCGCCCTCGACCGTAAACAGCGCCGTGCGCCGGATCGCCGTCGGATCGACCCGACGCCCGTGCCACTCGAGCTGCCTCAATGGCAATGCGTGCTCCTGGAACACCGAGCGCACCGTCTGCAGGTAGAATTCGGCGGGCAAATCCATGACCGCGAGGTACTCGTCGTAGAATTTGCGGATCGCCGCCGCCTTTGCCTCCTCACCATTGGCGAGATGGCAGAACAGGTCGAGCTGGGCCTTGACGTGCCGGTCCAAATTCATGCTCATGAACGCGGCGAGCTGGGTAAAGCCGGGATAGACGCGGCGCCAGGCGCCGTTGTAACGCGGCGGCACGACATCGATTAGATTGCGCTCGAACCAGCTGATCGGCCGGCTGGTTGCCAGGCGATTGACCTCGGTTGGGTTGACGCGGGTATCGATCGGGCCCGCCATCAACGTCACGCTGCGCGGCGTTGCCGGGTGATCGTCCTCGGCCATGATCGCGACCGCTGCCAGCACTGCGACGCAAGGCTGGCACACCGCGACGACGTGCGCGCCGGGCCCCATGACTTCAATAAACGTGATGACGTGGCCGATAAAATCGTCAAAGCCGAAACTGCCGTGCCGCAAGCCGACATCGCGCGCATTGTGCCAATCGGTGATGTAGACGTCGTGCTCGGCCAGCAGGGTTTGCGCGGTGCCGCGCAGCAAGGTCGCGAAATGGCCGGACATCGGCGCCACCAGCAGCACCCGCGGCTGCGCCGTCTCCAACTCCTTTTCAAAATGCAACAGGGTGCCGAATGGGGTGCGGTGGGTTTTCACCTCGCGCACGGCGACCGACCGATTTGCGACCATGACATGGTCGATGCCAAAGGCCGGCCGGCGATGGCTCAACCCGGCGCGGGCAATCACTTCGCAAAGTGCGGCAATAGCGCGCTGCAATGCGTTGCGGGAAATTCCGGGCAGCGGTTGGGCGAATGCCGCGGCAGCCATATTCGCCAGCCCGCGCCACGGGGCCACGGTGTCGGCGTAGGTTTGAAAGTTCTGGTAAATCATCAGCCGCTTTCCGATTTCCCCGCAATCCATGCACGATAGTGGATTGGCCCAGCGCTTGCGAGATCGTTTGGCGTCGAAATCGAGTTTGTGGAACAATCGCGTGGCATCGCATCGCGAGTGCTTGCCACGCGAACCTGCGACAGAGGGAGGCGGCCATGGCCGAGGCCATTCTGACGATCAGCAGCAAGAACTATTCCTCCTGGTCATTGCGCGGCTGGCTATTGTGCCGCATGGCCGGGCTGGACTTCACCGAGCAGGTTGTACCGGTCGAGGACCCGGCGAACCGCGCCGAACTCTTGCTGCTGTCGCCGTCGATCCTTGTGCCGTGTCTGACGCATGACGGCATCAGGGTTTGGGATACCCTGGCGATAGCCGAATATCTGAACGAAGTTAGACCCAAGGCCGGCCTGCTGCCGGCCGCGCACGACGCTCGCGCGCGCTGCCGCTCGATCTGCGGCGAGATGCATTCGGGATTTACCAATCTGCGCTCGGCACTGCCGATGAACCTGAAAGCACGTCATCCGGGCTTTAAGGTGTGGTCGGGGGCGCAGGCCGATATCGACCGCATCGCGGCGATCTGGCGCGAATGCTTTGCCGAACATCGCGGGCCTTACCTGTTTGGCAAGCTGTCGACGGCGGACGCGATGTACGCCCCAGTCGTGACCCGCTTTTTGACCTACGCGGTAAAGCTCGACGGCGACTGCGCCGGGTATTGCGACCGCATCATGGCGCTGCCCGACATGATCCTTTGGCGCGAGGCGGCGCTGGCCGAGCCCGACGAACTCGAAGAACTCGACATGGAGTTCTGAGCCGGCCCGCGCGATTGGGCGCGCGCACCCGCCTCGGTCAATCTTCGCCTTCGGCCGGCGCGGGCTCGATCGCGGCGATGGTCTGCGGCAGGTGCTGCCGGCCGACCGCCAAGCACAGCCCGGCGACGATCAGGTAACCAACCGCGACCGGCGTCGAACTGCCGATGCCGAGCGACGTGCCGTGGATAAACCCGAAATACGACAATACCGCACCAGCCCCGGCGAACAGCGCGGCACGTTCGAACTGCCGGTCGATGATGAACACGGCGATCGCACCGAGGATCAGCCCCGCCAGCACCGCACCGCCGCCGAGCAGCGCCATGCCGTGATAGACGACGCCGACCGCGCCGAGCTTGGCGAGGCCGAGCCGGTCGGCCGACGACCCCGCCGCCCCGAGGGCGCCGTCGATCTGGGTCTGCGCCCAGGCGGCGATGTTCGGCAGCATCGCCAAAACGATAGCGGGCGCGTGCCGCGCCGGGGTGGTCTGGAATGCCTGCGCACCGATGACGAGGCCGATATAGAGCAGGATCGGCAGGATCGTGACCAGAGGTATGACCGCGAGCAGCAGCGCCGTCAGCCCGAGAAAGCAGACGATCCCGATCACCACCCCGGTCGCAAGCGAATATCCGATCCGCCCGCCGACCGCCTTCCAGCCGGGATGACCGATGTAGACCGCCGGCGGAAACGGGCTGCCGAGCAAGGCGCCGACGATGGCGCCGGTGCCGTCGGCCAACAGGATCTTGCGCAGGCTGTATTCGTCGCCGGCGGCGGCCGCACTCTCGACGTTGTTCATCCCCTCGGTGAAATTGTAGATGCCGAGCGGCACGGCGGTGACGAGCAGCGGCCCGATACCGCCGATCGCCTTGGCAAAATCGGTCGACGGATAGGGCAGGTGCAGTCCGAACTGGCCGAGCGCCGCGACGACCTCGGTCGGCTGCATCAGATTGTCGGCGTGGACGAGCCGCGCGAGCCAGGCGAGCGCGGTGCCGGCGACCACCGCCGCGAGGCCGCCCGGCAAGCCGAACGGCAGGCGCACCCCGGCCATCCAGCTGATCAGCACGATCGCCAGCGACAACAGAAAGAGCCACGGCTCCTCCCAGCCGAGAAAAGCCGGGCGCATCGAAATAAAGGCGATCGAGATGCCGGCGAGCGTGCCGAGCATCGCAGCCCGCGGCGTGTGCTTGCGCACGGTCGGCCCGACAAAGGCGCCGAGCAGCACGATCGCGCCGATGACGATGCACCACACCAGGCCGGCGCGCCACGCCAACAGCGGATCGTGCGTCTTCAGATAGGTCGGCAGCATGATCAGGAAGACGACGATAAACATGTGCGGCACCGACGGCCCATAGGGCATTGCGGTGACGTTGTCGCGGCCCTCGCTCTTGGCGAGGCTCCAGGCGAGCCATGCGTAATAGAGATTGCCGAGCGGCAAGGCGATGCCGAGGGCCGGCAGGATGCGGCCGTAGACGATGTCGGCCGGCAGGTTGACGACGTGCAGACAGAGCCCCGTCAGCACAATCACATTCAGCACGACATTGGTGAACAGACCGAAAAAGCCGTTCCAGTCGCCCGGCACCCACCAGCGCGGCGCTTCGCCTGCTTGCGCGTTCATCGCCCGCCCCCGCGCGAGCCGGCCGCGGCCAACGCCGCGACAACCGCCTCGCACGACGCGACCCAGCCAAAGATGCCGCCCTGCGCCGCGATCATCTTGAGCCCGATCTCGTGGAATTCGGGGAAATACGAACCGACGCAATCCGACACCACGACGCATTCGTAACCGCGGTCGTTGGCCTCGCGCACCGTGGTGTGGACGCAGACCTCGGTCGTCACCCCGCACACGATCAGTTGCGCGATGCCGCGGTTTTTCAGCATCGCGTCGAGGTCGGTGGCGTGAAAAGCGCCCTTGCCCGGCTTGTCGACGATCGGCTCGCCCGGCAGCGGGTAGAGTTCGGGGATGATGTCGTGCCCGTCCTCGCCGCGCACCAGGATGCGGCCCATCGGCCCGGGATCGCCGATCCCGGCGGGCAGCTTGCCGCGCGCCTTTTTTGTCGGCGGCAGATCGGCGAGATCGGGCCGATGGCCCTCGCGGGTATGGATCACGGTCAGCCCGGCGGCGCGCGCCTGCTCGAGCAGGTGCCGCGACGGAGCGATCGTCCGGCGCAACAGCGTCACGTCGTTGCCGAGGGCGGTGCCAAAACCGCCGGGTTCGAGAAAATCGCGCTGCATGTCGATGATCACCAGCGCCGCTCGCGACGGATTGAGATCGATCGGGTACGGCTCTGCCGCGATGAGTGCCATCTCCCTCCCCCGATGCGCGGCTCGCCTTCGCCTGCGCCGTTGCTGCCGCATCCTCTACCATCGGGTTTGGAAGCAACATGCGAGCCAAGCCGGAGAATTGCCGACCGGCGCAATCGAACAACCAGTCGCGGGCTAGAAATCAACCATTTGGCGGATGGGCCTGCTCAAATGCTGGTCAATCGCCGAAGCGGCCTTCTCCGCTCCACCCTTTGCGCCGCCGCGTGGTAATAGGGGTTCCGTCGCAGCTCCGGCCCACTCGCCCCTGCCGGCCGCGTTCACACAGGAGTTTCGATGTCGAGCACCCGCCCGCTTTCCGGTCTCGTCGCGATCGAGATCGGGCACAGCATCGCCGCCCCCTATGCCGGGATGATCCTCGGCGAACTCGGCGCCGAGGTGATCAAGGTCGAGAACCCGCGCACCGGCGACGCCGCGCGCGGCTGGGGTCCGCCCTTCGCCGAGGGTGCGGCGACCTGCTTTCACGCGGTCAACCGCGCCAAAAGCGGGATCACGGTCGATCTCGCCGACCCCGCCGATGCGGAAAAACTGCAGAAGCTGGTTCTCGATCGCGCCGACGTGCTTGTGCACAATCTGAAGTTCGGCGCGCTCGATCGCTTTGGGCTGTCGGCCGACGCTTTACTCGCGGCAAAGCCCAGCCTCGTGTACTGCAATCTCGGCGCGTTCGGGGCGGTCGGACCGATGCGCGAGCGCCCCGGCTACGATCCGCTGATGCAGGCCTATGGCGGGCTTATGAGCCTGATGGGTGAGGACGGGCGCGCGCCGGTGCGGGTCGGCGTGTCGATCGTCGATCTCGCGACCGGCATGTGGGCGGTCATCGGCATCCTCGCCGCGTTGGCCGAGCGGCACCGTACCGGCCGCGGCGGGGTCGTCGACGCGTCGCTTTACGAGAGTGCGCTCGCCTGGATGACGATCCCGATCGCCGCCTACCTTGTCGATCGCAAGATCCCCACACGCCAGGGATCGGGGGTCGAGATGATCGTCCCCTACCAGGCCTTTGCCGCGTCAGACGGCTATCTGATGGTGGCGGCCGGCAACGACAATCTGTTTCGCCGGCTGTGCGCAGTCGTCGCCCGCCCGGATCTCGCCGAAGACCCGCGCTTTCACACGAATAAAGACCGGGTGCTGAACCGCGCCGCATTGATCGCAATTCTCGACGACATATTTGCGGCGCAGCCGATCGCCGAGTGGGAAGCCCGGCTCGACACGGCGGGTATCCCAAACGGGCCGATGCAAACCGTCGACCAAGTCGTCGGCGATGCCCAGACCGCCGCACTCGGCATCATCCAGCAGTCGCCGGTAAAGGACTGGGTGTCCAACCCGCTGTCGCTGGTCGGTCTGCCGTTGTCTTTCGACGGCGTCCGACCACCCTTTGCAAAAGCGGCGCCGGCGCTGGGCGAGGACAACGCGGCAGTCGCCGACCGGGATCGATGAGTTCGCGGCGCCGCGCGATCTTCGCCGCGCTTTTTGGCGCGGGGCTCGCCGCCTGCGCCCCGGCGGCCCCATCCGTCAACACCGGACCCGCGAATTCGCCGGGTGCGGCGGACAGTGTCGCCGTGCGCGAGCACCTCTCAGGGCGCTATATCGCGCTGATCGGCCCAAAGGCCCAGCACGATCCGCCCTACCTCGATACGTCGGAGACGAATTTCTTTTGTCTGCGCAGCTTTATCGACCGCCAAACCGGCGAGACCGCCGACCAGCTCTATGTCGTCGCCAGCTACGATTCAAAACGCGATTGGGACGCCGCGCATGACGGCTCGGGGCAGGGGCTGAAATTCATTCCGATCAGCCGCTACAAGATCGTCTGCCAGGAAGAGGACAACTGCTCCTATGCCGAGGAGTTCGCGGCGGCCATTCCCGAAAGTGACCTGCGTCAAAACCCGAAGAGGCTATCGGTTACCTTTACCGACCACGCCGGCGATGCGCAGACGATCAATATTTCAGCCGAGCAGATCGCGGCCCAGCTCACAGCGCTCGCCGAGCATCAGAAGCCCGGGCGCGATGCCGGGATCGCGCCCGGATCGCCTCACCAACCGTAAGACGCCTCGGCCTCGGCGTCCGCAAGCGCGTCACCGGAAGTCTGGCAGTTCGGCGTGGCCGACGCCAGCACATCGCCGGGCCCGGCGCAGCTCGGGTCGTGCCGCGGGATGACGGCGCCGGCCAGGCTTTGCTGCCGCGGCGAGGTTGCGTGCCGAGAGGCCAGCGCCTGGACCCCGGCGAACAGCAAAACAAATACGATCGCCATCGCCCAGGCCGAGGCGATCACTCGCCAACCGCCCAAATAGCGCTCGGTGAACCGCGGCTCGCGCTCTTGTTCGAAATATTCCGGCATGCCGGCACCCATAGGTTAGACGCACTTGTTGCACTGCAAAATATAGGCAACCGGCCCTGACCTAGATAGGCCGTCCATGGCATGGCTGCTTTGCGCATCACATATGCGTGAATAATGAATATGCCGGACGTTCATAGTGGCGTTTCCCGCAGCGCCCTGCCCGCGACGGGCGACGCCGCCGTCAGCGCGGGCGTCGATGGACGACGTCGACCGATAACGCAAGACGGGGGGCTGCGCCCTTCGCGCAAATGCCGTTAGGATGACCGCCGCGCGGCCACCACCCCATCAAGGGAGCACCGGGCGATGCCCAACGACACGCACAGCCGCCTGATCCGCGATCAGTTCACGCGTCAGGCAACGCCATTCAGCACCGCGAGCCCGATCACCGATGTCGGGGCCTTGCAAATGATCGTCGACGCCGCCGAACCCGGCCCCGCCGACACAGCGCTGGACGTGGCTTGCGGCGGCGGCATCGTCGTCTGCGCCCTCGCGCCGCAGGTAAAGCACGCGACCGGCATCGACATGACCCCGGCGATGCTCGATCGCGCCCGCGCGCTTGCCGCCGAAAAGGGCGTCGCCAACGTCAGCTGGCAGGAGGGCGACGTCACCGCCCTGCCCTACCCCGACGGCTCGTTCACGATCGTCGTGACCCGCTTTGCCGTGCACCATTTCCCCGATCCTTTGGCGGTGCTGCGCGAGATGGTGCGGGTCTGCGCGCCGGGCGGACGGATCGTCGTCGTCGACACCTGCGCCTCGGCCGATCCCGCCAAGGCGGCCCGGTTCAACCGGCTCGAAAAACTGCGCGACCCGTCGCATGTCCGGGCCCTGCCGCTCGCCGAATTGCAAGGCCTTTTCGGGACAGCCGGCCTGCCCGAGCCGCGGCTCGCTTTTTCCGAATTGCGCGACGAAGTTAAAAACCTGCTCGCGCGCTCGTTCCCCAACCCCGGCGACGACGTCAAGATCATCGACATGTTCGCGGCCTCGGCCGAGGACGACCGCCTCGGCATCCCGGTGAGTCGCTCAATCGGTTTTGGTGGGAGCGAGCGCCTCGAATACGCCTATCCGGTCGCGATCCTCGCCGCGACCAGGAATTGACGTAGGGGTCAATCCAGAATGCTTTAAAATAGGAGTGCGATCATATGTACGTTCGCATATACATTGGGTTTTCCCGGTCTCTATTCGTCCCAGATAAGAGCAGCAATGCGGTTCTCGGAGAGAGAAGGGTTTAAGCCAGCGCGCGCGGCGTTTCAGATCGACTCTGTAGACGAGCCGCTTCGTAACAGCCTATGGAACGCGGTGCACGAATTTGTGATAGATCGGATCCTCGAATTGGACCGGTTATCGTCAGACCAAAGTTTTCTGAGAATTTTGTGGGTTGATCACTTTCAGTGGCCCATTGACGAAAAGCCGGAAGACGCGGAGTTCTGTGTTGCCGACATGAGAGGCGGCGTGTTTGACGGCGATTGGTACGAAATCTACGACCTCATTGAGTTTTGTTTAGAGAATTTCGAATTCTACATGCACAAAAATGCTACCGAGTTTTCGTGGAGATGTAACTCTTGGCTCGAACGCGAGATGTCAGCGTGGCGGGTTGTGGGTAACCGAATTGCCCGTCTTACTTCGGAGGAAGAGATCGAGGCCGTAGAGCAGGCGCAGGCGTCCGCCGACGAGTATGGTGCAGTTGCAACCCATGTTCGAACTTCCTTGGAGCTCCTGTCAGACAGAAGATCGCCCGATTATCGAAACTCGATTAAAGAAGCGATCTCTGCTGTCGAAAGCACCTGCCGGATCATTACCAAAAATCCAAAAGCTACATTGGGTGACGCGCTTAAACAGCTTGAGAGATTGGAAGTGAAAGTACACCCCGCGTTGAGAGGTGCTTTTGAGAAGTTATATGGTTACACGAGTGACCAAGCCGGCATCAGACATGCTCTGCTGACCGGATCGACGCTCGATTACGAGGACGCCAAGTTTATGCTCGTATCGTGCTCAGCTTTCGTGAACCTGCTGAAAGCGAGAGCCGAATCATGCCAACCGAAAGCGGTTTGAGGATCGACGGCCTCGACCGATTGATGGGCCACCACAATATACTTGGCGGCAACGCGATCGAGACGGAGCGAGCATGAAATTCGGGCTATTCGGCGGGGCGCGAGCCAAGGGCGGGCCGGCCGGCGACAGCCATGCCTATCACGACTTCGTCAACTACGTCGTCGAGGCCGAGAAGCTCGGCTTTTCGAGCGTGTTTCTGGTCGAGCACCATTTCACCGGCTTTGGCCAGGTTTCGGCGTCGATGAGCCTGCTAGCCTACCTCGCCGCGCGCACCGAGCGCATCCGCCTCGGCACCGCGGTCGTCGTCTTGCCGTGGCACAACCCGATCCTTGTCGCCGAGCAGGCGGCCACACTCGATTTGCTGTCGAACGGGCGGCTCGATTTCGGCGTCGGCAAGGGCTATCGCTCTTACGAATTTTCCGGCTTCTGCATCGCGCCCGACGAGGCGACCGAGCGTTTCGACGAGGCGATGGAGGTGATCCGCAAGGCGTGGACCTCGCCCGGCCGGTTCTCCTATCACGGCAAGCGCTGGCGCTTTGACGACGTCGTCGTCGAGCCGAGCCCGGTCCAGCAGCCGCACCCGCCATTCTGGCTCGGCGCCGGCAGCAGCGAGTCGATCCGCCGCGCCGCGCGCGAGGGCTACAATCTGCTGCTCGACCAGATCGCGCCCACCGATCTGATCATCGACCGCGTCGCCACCTTCCGCGCGGAATGCGAGCGGGCCGGGCGGCGCTGGGACCCGATGTCGGTCGGCGTCACCCGCGGCCTGCAGATCGTCCACAACGAGGAGGAGCGGCGGCGCGCGATCGCGACCCGCCGGCAGGTGCTGAAAAACATCGGCGACCTCGCCCGCGGGCCGGGCGCCGAGCACTATGCCCACATCAAGGACGACGAAGATTCGTTTGTGCTCGACGACGCGCCCTTGCTCGGCACCCCCGAGGAGATTATCGCGCAGCTCAAAAAGCTCGAGGCGGGCGGTGTCGAAAACGTGCTGTTCGCCGCCCCCGGCGCCTCGGTCGCCGGTCTGCGCACCTTTGCCGAGGAGGTCATGCCGGCCTTCGCCGACGCCCCGCTTTCCCTCGCCCAGGTATAGGCCCCCGATCGCGTCACAATGGAAGTGGGGCCTCCGCGGCGCGGCGTCGGTGGACCCAGCGTACGGGGTTGACGACAGCCGCTCTACGTCAACAGCGCCCACACCGCTATCACATTGAACGGGACCCGCCGCGCTGACCCCGGAGCAGCACACCCATTCCCGCAACGTTAGGGGAAAAGAGTGTAGGTAATTTCGGCAAGAGGAATCGCCGAATCGCCGGCACCGTTTGTAAACGAAACTATCGTCAGTGTGCCTTCGACCTGGGAAACCCCGATCAGCGCTCCGGCGACGAAGTCACTATAGCCGTCGACGGCGCAAGTCGGGCCAACCCCGACCAGGCCGTAGCTATAGAAGCTCGAGGTGATGCCGACCTTCTTGAGCCGGGCAGCCAGAGGGTTGCTGGCAATCGGTCCGGTGTACCACGTCGCCGAAGCGGGATAGGTTCCACAATTTGCTCCGCTCGACGGCGCGAGCGACCAGGCGGTTGATCCGCCCGCGCCGACTCCCGGCCCGGCGACCGAGACGAGAAGTTTCGAGGCCAGGGTTGCGGGTGCGGTGTAGCTGCCGGCGACGAAATTATCCAGAATTGGGTTGGTCGCGGCCACAACCTTGGGATAGCCGGAGGCGATCGTCAGATTGCCGTTAGTGGCGGCGCTGAGCTCGATCGTCACGTCCTTATAGACGAGGCTGCCCGTCGAGGTTTCGACCGGCACATCGGTTGCGGTCAACGTCCCGCCGCTGCCGACGATCGTCGAGTCTTGCAGATAGGGTGTCGGGGTCGCCGCCATCGCGGCTGAACCGAAAACGACCGCGAGCCCCAGTGCGGCTGGAACTGCCCGCCGTGACTGCAGGCACCTAAGCAACTTCCCGGTAAGGTACATAGTACACCTTAGTTAAGGCTTTGCGATGCATAACAATATTAGCGTTATTTGAACTTAATTTCAAACGATATTTCGTTAACAAATGCGTATAGCATCGCCTAAGATGATCGCGGTACAGCCAGCGATCATCGATCGTTCGTGTAAGCAGGGGCCAGCGCTATTGCGGTTTTGATCACATCGAACCGTAATTCCCGCGCAAAGGACGCGAAAGCGAGAACCCAGAGCTTAGGCGGAAGTGACGGGCCGATGGTTTGATTCGAGCGGATCATGCTCTAATCGTGGCGCCCCGCGTCAGGCTAAAAGGCGACAAGCTGTGCTGAACAGGAGTTCGACTCGGTCGTACCCCCGGATCCCTCAGCTATCCGAGACCGCGCGGTCTACTTGCCAGGTGGCGGCGCTGACATGGGGTTCGAGGCTCAAGCGGCCGACGACTTGTTCGAGCGCGCTGTCGTTGCGCTTGGCGGCGACGGCCTGTGCGGTAACCGAGACCTTCGAGGTGTCGGGGATGTCCTCGCTGTCGAGGCGGCCGACGCCATAGTCGAGGCTCAGTCGTGACCGGCGACCGCGAGACTGACAATGCGCGCCAGCACCAGCCCGGCGGCAAGGAACAGATAACCGCGCAGCACGACAAGCCAGATGCGCTCGCCCGCGGTCAGCCGCCGCGGCGGCAGCTCGGCAATTGGCGGCATCCGCCAACCCGCCCGCAACGCCCGGTCGGGCGGTGCTGCGCCAGCGGCGGGACGGCGCAAACCGCCGGCGAAGAGCCAGATCGCAAGCGCGCCGAGCGCGCCGGCGGCGAGGATGCCGATCATTGTGCCGTCGCCGATCGCGGGAAAAAGGACCGCCGCGGTCAGGATCACCGACAGCACGACCAGCACCGCGATCACCGTGCCGGTGAACAGATTGATCCCGCGGCTGTTGGTCCAGGGCCCGAGGACCGCCTGGTCGTTGCACAGCAGCAGCAGAAACACGGTCGCGCTCGGCAACAGCACGCCGGCCAGGCTCTGCACCGCGTTGGTCAGCAAGCCGAGCGGCGTGCCGGGGGTCAGCACCAGTGCCGCCGCCACCGCCACGAGCCCGCCATAGACCGCATAAAAAGCCTTTGCGTCCTTTGGCTTGCGGTGCAGCGAATGGCGCAGCGACAGCACGTCGCCGATCGCATAGGCGGTCGACAGCGACACCGCCATCGCCCCGATCACGCTCGCATCGATCAGCGCTATCGCAAAGAAAACGCCGGCCATGTGCCCGACATATCGGCCGAGCCCGGCGGCGACCGCACCCGCGTCCTGGAAATTGCCGAATTCCGGCCGCCCGGCAAAGGTCGCGGCGGTAAACGCCATCATCGCCACCGCGCCGACGATCACGAG
>DATMKU010000320.1:0-23114 GCA_035570935.1 Allostellaceae bacterium | reverse complement strand
AGCCCCGGCCTCGAGCGGCTGGTCGGGGTCATCGGTGGCGTGTCGATCCTGGTCGTCGTCAGTTTGATCCTGTCGCTGATCCCGCTGTCGCCGCCCGCCCCGGCGCCCGGCGATTGACAAGCCGCGGGCCGACGCAAGCCGCTCTCCGCCTGGTCTTCAGCTTTCGCACGGGTTCTCGACCGCAACACCAGACGGCGCGAAATGCCGCACATTGCGCGTCGCCACGGCCGATGGTGTGCCGCCGTCTGCTTGAGCTTTTCGTAGTCGGCCACCGACAGCACGACGACAGCGGGCTTGCCGCGTTTGGTGACGGTTTGCGGTGTCCCTTTCGAGGCCGCGTCGACAACCGCGCTAAAGCTGTTTTTCGCGTCCTGCAGCGACCACTCCCGCCGGTCCATGATGTCTCGTCCGGGCTAGCTGTCTGGACCAGCCTGTAGAACGCACCGTAATGCCGGTCAATGCTGGGCCCATCCCTGCGGCAATTGACAAGCCGCATCGGCAACGGTCTGATCGGCGCGGATTTTGCGGGAAACGGGAGGGCGGGTTGGCCAAGTTCAAGATTGCGACACCGGCGGGTGCGAGCTTCACCGTCGCCGGCGGCGGCTATGGTTATGAAATGGAGGCGCTGGCGCCGATCGACGCGGAAATCTTCGAGATTCCGGCCGGATCGGAAGACGAGTTCGTCAGCGCCGCGAAGGACGCCGACGCGCTCTATGCCAAGGGTCGGCCGATCACCAAAAAGATGATCGACGGGCTGCAGCGCTGCAAAATCATCTCGCTCGGCAGCGTCGGCGTCGACACGGTCGATGTCGAGGCCGCGACCCAAAAGGGCATCCCGGTTACCAACTGCCCCGACACCTTTATCGAGGAAGTCGCCGACCACGCGATGACCTTGATCCTCGCCACCCATCGCCGATTGATCGAGCAGGACCGGATGGTGCGCGACGGGCGCTGGTCCGAAGGCCGGCCAGCCTTGCTGAAGATCCCCCGCCTCAGAGGCATGACCCTCGGGCTGATCGCCTTTGGCCATGTCGCCCGTGCGGTCGCCGAGCGCGCCCGGCCGTTCGGCCTCCACATCATCGCCTATGACCCGTATATCGAAGAGATCGTCATGGTCGAGCGCGGGGTCGAGCCGGTTGGCCTCGCCGAACTGCTCGCCCGCGCCGACATCATCTCGATGCACACGCCGGCGACCGAAAGCGCCAACCGGCTGATCCGCGAAGAGCATTTCCGGCAGATGAAAAAGACCGCGATCTATATCTCGACCGGGCGCGGGCCGACCACCGACGAGGCGGCGCTGATCAAGGCGCTCGACGACGGGATGATCGCCGGCGCCGGGCTCGACGTGCTCGAAAAGGAGCCGCCCGGAGGCAACAACCCATTGTTGCGCATGGACAAGGTGATCCTCACCGCACATGTCGCCTCGGCGACGGCGCGGTTCGACCCGGCGCGACGGCGACGGGTGGGCCTCGAACTGTCGCTGGCGTTGTCGGGCAAATGGCCGATGTCGTGCGTCAACCCGTCGGTGCTGGCGGAGAGCGGCCTCAGGCGCTGGCAACCGGTGTCGATGGAGCGCGGACCGAATTCGTAAGCTGCTGCCCCTCACCCTCCGGCCTCTGCACGGCGGGTCTCTCCTACTCCCCGCACGCGGGGAGAGGGACCTTCGGAGATGGGAGAATACGATGTCCGACCAGCCGATCCGCTATCCCGATCCCGCGATCAAAATTCTCGACCCGCGCTTTGCGGCGCTGGTGCTCGGCAACGCCGCGGTCGAGCGGATCGCGACTGGCTGCCGTTTCAACGAGGGACCGGTGTGGTTCGGCGACGGCCGGTTTCTGCTGTGGAGCGACATCCCGAACGACCGGATCATGAAATGGGAGGGGGAGACCGGGGCGGTCAGCGTGTTCCGCAAGCCATCACACTACGCCAACGGCAACACCCGCGACCGGCAGGGCCGCCTCGTGACCTGCGAGATGGACGCCCAGCGGCTGACCCGCACCGAATATGACGGGACCGTCACCGTGCTGGCCGAGCGCTTCGAGGGCAAGCGGCTGACCGCGCCCAATGACGTCGTGGTCAAATCCGACGGCTCGATCTGGTTCAGCGACAACGGCGCCGGCACGCGAGGCAACTATCTCGGCCACAAGGCGCCGTGGGAATTGCCGCTGCGCGTCTACCGGCTCGATCCCGCCACCGGCGAAATGACGATCGCGGTCGGCGACATGAAGCGGCCGAACGGTCTCGCCTTCTCGCCCGACGAAAAGCTGCTCTACGTCGTCGACACGCCGGGGGCGTTGGGCCCGCGCACGCTTCAGGTTTACGATGTTGTCGACAACGGCAGCAGGACCGCGAACGGGCGTCTGTTCTTCAACGCCGAGCCGGGCGGCACCGACGGTATCCGGGTCGATGTCCACGGCAATGTCTGGTGCGCCTTCTCGGGCGGCGAGGCGGAGGACGGGGTCGCCGTGTTCGCCCCCGACGGCACGATGATCGGCCGCATCCTGCTGCCCGAGCGGTGCGCTAATGTCTGTTTCGGCGGCATCAAGCGCAACCGCTTATTCATGGCGGCGAGCCAGTCGGTCTATTCGCTCTACGTCGAAACCCAGGGTGTGCTTGGCGGCTAGCGCCCGTCCGCTTCAACCACCTGATCGTCGCTTTCGAGGGAACGGCAGGTCGATGCCTTACCTTTCGGGTTGCGGTTCGGATTGGTTTAGCCCCGCAGCGCTGCCCGTAGCGCAGCGTCGAGGGCGCTGAGAAAGCGCGAGCGGTCCGCCTTGGAAAAGGGCGGCGGCCCGCTACCGCCCGTGTCGAGCTCGCGTAGATGGCGGGACAATTCGCGACCGGCGAGCGCGTTGCCGATATTGGCCTGGGTGAACGGACGGCCGTTGGGCGGCACGACCCGTGCCCCCTTGGCGAGAGCGCGGGAGGCGAGCGGAATGTCGGCGGTGACGCAGACATCGGCCCCGGTTATCTGCTCGACGATCCAGTCATCGGCGGCGTCGGCCGCCTCGCCGACCATCACCATCCGGACAAAGGGTAGACCCGGCGGCCGGATCGGCGTGACCCGTTCGACACGACAAACACATCGACCGCGAGCCGCCCCGCCACCCGGTACACCTCCTCGCGCACCGGGCAGGCGTCGGCGTCGACGTAGACTCGGGTCAACAAACCTCCCGGGTGATTGCGAGACGCGGGAGCGACGACACAATCTCGATCCGAATACGTACTCCGCTCGAATTGCTTCGCTATGCCGTCCTCGGGCGGCGCTCGCGCCGACCCCGGGGCTCGCAACAACGGCGATTTAATACGGGCTCGAGCTGCCGCCGGAGGGCTTCCCCGGCGCGCCCCCGCGCATCTCGGCGACGGCGGCCTGGCCGCCCATTGTCACAAAACGGGTGTCGCCGCCGACGGTGACGAACATAAAGCCCATCTCGATCATCTTCTTGGCGTAGGCGGGCGCACCGCAATGGATACCGGGCTTGACGCCATGCCGCTTGCAGCCGTCGAGGACTTTTTTTAGCGCTGTCATCATCCATTCGTCGGGCTTGTCGCCACCGGGTGGGTGGGCGTAGGAGATCGACAGGTCGGACGGGCCGACATAGATCGCGTCGAGCCCCTTGACCGACAGGATCTGGTCGAGGTTGTCGATCGCCTCGGCGGTTTCGATCATGCCGAAGGCGACGACGATGTCGTTGGCCTTAGCGTGGTAGTCGGCGCCGCCGTAAAGCGAGGCGCGGATCGGCCCCGAGCTGCGATGGCCGAGCGGAGCGTAGCGCATCGAGTCGACGAGTTTCTCGGCCTCGGCACGGGTGTTGATCATCGGGCAGATGATGCCGTAGGCGCCGGCGTCGAGCGACTTTTGGATATGCGCCGGGTCGTTCCACGGCACCCGCACCAGCGGCACCGTCTCGGTGGTCGAGATCCCTTGCAGCATCGTCACCATCATCTGGTAGTCGATCATGCCGTGCTGCATGTCGACGACCAGCGAATCCCAGCCGTGATGGGCCATGACTTCGGCCGAAAAGCTCGACGGAATGCCGAGCCAGCTGTTGATGACGGGTTTTCCCGCCTGCCACAATTCCCGCACCCGGTTTGCCCGTGCCATCCGACCCTCCTCGAAAACTCAAGGCCGCGATCCCGCCAGCTAACCCGCAGGAAGTCAAGCGTCGGCGCTATGGCGGGGGATGCTCCTCTTCAAGCCGGCAATACCCCCCGGCCTCGGTCGCGGGTTCGGGCGGCTTTGGCGCGCGGAAGCGCCACAGCAGGATGTAGCGCCCGATCGCGTTCACCGCCATGGGCCCGCCAAAGGCGAGGGAAAGCGAACGGCGGTAATCCTCCGCTGATCGCTTTTTTGCCCCTTGCCCGCTGCGTCCGTAAACCGCCCAGACATCGTGGCCGGGGGCAATTTTCGCCGCCACCGGCAGCAGCCAGGTCAGCTTGATCTGGCGCTGATCGAGACCGGCGCGGGCGGCAAAAACCGCCAGAACGGAATACGCGTAGTAGTTATTGACCAGCACGACATCGCCGGGATGGGCGATGGCCGCGACCTTGGCGGCAACTAGATCCCAGCGCGGCTTGGTCTCGTAACCGTAGTAGGGGACCAAATTGACCAGACAGACCGCACTGAGCGCCGTCGCCAGCGCGACAAACCGCGCCCTGGAAACAAACCCGAGCCCGGCGCCGGCGAAGACAAAGAAGGGTGCGGCGCTCCATGCGAAATAGCGCGGCACTAGCACCGGCACAAACAACGAAACGAGGCACAGGCCGAGCGGCAGCACGAGTGCGGCGCAACCCAACACCGCGGCGACCGCCGGCGCGCGGCGCAGACGCCAGGCGCCGAGCAAGGCCAACGCCGCGACCGAGAGCGACAGCCCGGGAACCACGACCGGTGCAAGCGCGAGCGTGATGAAATTCGAGATTCGCAGCAAGTAAACGGGGGCGACGATCGACCAGATTGTCTTGGCGGTCTCGGCCGGGGCCCAGGCGACGCCGTCGAGCACGGCACCCTTGCTCGCGACATAAACCGCCACGAGCAACGGGAGCCATGCCGCGAGGATCATGAGTTGGATAAGGCCCCAGTTGCGCCAAAACCCCCGCTTGCGGTTGCCGGCCGCCACGGCGACGGCGATCGCACCGAGATTGGCCGCGATGAGCCAGGGAACGGCGACATTGAGCACGTCGAGCGCCGCCGCCGTGCCGAGGCCATAGGCGGCCCAGGCGCCGTGCAGGGCGCCTTTCTGCCGAAACGGCAGGGCCGCCACGGCCGGCGCCTTCGCCAGTTGCACGAGCCCCAAGAGCGCGGTCAAGATCAGACAGGCGACCAATGTGTAGGAGCGCGCCTCCTGACCGAACTGGACCTCGAATGGGGAAAACGCCATCAGCAGCCCGGCGACGGCACCGGCACGGGCGTCGGCGGCTCGGCGCCCGATCGCGCAAGTAAGCGCCGCGGCGAGAGCACCAAACAATGCCGAGGGCAGCCGCAACAGCCATTGTGACGTGCCGATTTTGGCGACCAGCCAGAGCAACAGAAAATAGCTCGGGTAGTGGTTGTTGTGCAGCGAGTCGGCGACCAGGGCGGGGATGGATCCCGTCGCCCTGCGCAGGCTCGCGACCTCGTCGAGCCAAAACGGTTTGTCGCCGAGACCGTAGAGGCGCAGCAGCAAGGCCAGCGCCCCGATCGCCGCGGGCAATGCCAACTGCGAATCGCGGTCTCGCGATCGACCGATGCCGCGCCGGACCCGCGCCGCTATGGCGGCAAAAAACCGCATCGCTCTTTACGTTAACCCCCGAAAGCTGCGCCGGGCCGGCGCCCGCTATCATTGCAGCGAGTATAATGCGCGAGCGGTCCGCCTCATCCCCAGACGCGATGCGGCCGGTTGCCGCCTATTCCACCTGTTTTATCAGGTCGAGATCAGGCGCGAGCCGCTCGTTATCGAGCGGCGTTTCTCGGCAGATCGCTTTGAGTGGCTTCGGCCTCCAAGGCAGGCGTCTCCCCCTCTGCCCCCGGGGGTGGCGAGGGCTTTCAGTCGAGGACTTCGCGGTTGACGACGTTTTCGCGGTTGGGCTTGCCGTCGAGCACGCTCAGGATGTTCTCGACCGCGGCGACGCCCATGCGGTCGACCGCCTCGCGGGTAACTCCGGCCACATGCGGCGCGGCGATAAAGTTCGGCAGGGTCAGGAGCGGGTTATCCTGCGGCGTTGGCTCCTCGACAAAGACGTCGAGTGCCGCACCGGCGATGCGGTTTGCCTTCAGCGCGTCGTAGAGCGCTTTTTCGTCGATGATGCCGCCGCGCGCGGTATTGACGATAAAGGCGGTGCGCTTCATCCGGCCGAGCCGCGCGGCGTCGAACAGGCCGACCGTCTCCGGCGTCTTTGGGCAATGAATGGTGATAAAATCGGCCCGCTCCACCGCCGCGTCGAGATCGCCGACCGGCTCGTAGCCCATGCCTCGGATCGTCTCGGAATACATATACGGGTCGTAGACCAGGACATTGGTCTCCATCGCCGCAAAGCGCTTGGCCGAGCGCGTGCCGATCTTGCCAAAGCCGATGATCAGCACGGTCTTGCCATAGACGTCGACCGGCATCTCCTTGTAGCGGTCGTGCCAACGGCCTTCCTTGACGAGAGCGTCCATCGCCGAACCCCGGCGCGCCAACGACATGATCAGGAACACCCCGGCCTCGGCGACGCTGACCGAATTGGCGGTGCCGCCGATCATCAATGGTATTTTTCGCGCGGTCAGCGCCGGCACGTCGACCGCGTCATAGCCGACACCGATGCGCGAGACGACCTCGAGCGCGGGTGCGGCGTCGAGTTCGGGGTCGCTGAACGGCTGCACCCCGAGCGCCACCCCCGCCACATCCTCCAGCAGTCGATGCAGTTCGGCCTTGGGGACGGTGGGAGCGAAGGGCACCCCCTCGACATCCTCGCGCGCCTCGACGATCGCCCACCCGGCCCGCGCCATCGTCGTCGGCAGCAGCAGTTTCTTGCGGTTGGTCCCGCCCGTCAGTCCCCGATCGGTGGTGTTCACGCGTTCTCTCCCCAAGGGAATGCTCCCTGCCGAGGCTACTATGGCGGCACCTTCGGGGCCAGCCTTCGCGGTTAGGGCAGCAGTTCCGACAATCGGCGGATGATGCGATCCGGGCGGACCGGACAGTCGGGCGGCAGGCCGGTGCCGTAGCCGTCGTGCCAGATCGCGTGTATGCCGAGGCGCTGAGGGGCAGCGACCTCCCATTCGAGATTGTCGCCGACCATCCAGGTGTCGCGCGCGGTCACCCCGAGTGCCGCCATCGCGTGGGTGTAGGCGCGCTCCTCGGGTTTGCCAAAACCGTGCTCGCCCTCGATCTGGATGTGGTCAAAGCGATGTTCGAGCGCGAAACGCACCACCTTGGCGCGCTGCGGTGCTGCGGCGCCGTTGGTGATCAACGCCAGGCGAACGCCCAGCTTTTTCAGCCGATCGAGGGTGTCGGGCGCGCCCGGAAAGCACCGCAATTCGGCGTCGTGCAACGCGTTGAAGCGGTCGGCGATCTCGTCGCAGAGCTCCCGCCCAGGCACGGCATGGCCGTCTGCCGCCAGCGCGTCAAAGGCGCCGGCGACGATCCGGCGGCGTGCCTCGCCGATGCGGTGACGCCAATGCTTGTGGCGCGCCGGGTCGGCCCACAGGTCACGCGAGCTGCCCATAATCGCGGTGATCGCCGCCGCCGGGGTCAACGGCGCTAGGTGTTCGACGTAGGCGCCGAGGATGCGCTGCCATTGCGACTCGGCCGGGCCGAAGGCGACGAGGATCGTATCGTCGAGGTCGAACAGGATCGCGCGCGGCAGGTTCGCCATGGTCTGTTTGGCAGGTCCGCTTAGACGATCTCGGCAGGGGCCTGCGGCACGCTTTGCCAGAATTCGCCGTCATGCCCGAAAAAGATACGCGCGCCACTTTTTTCGAGACGCGCGAGATGGTCGAGCGAGGCCAGCATCTCGGCGCGGTCAGCGACGTTTTGCGGCAGCCGCCGTTCGCGCAAGGTGCGGCAGAAATAACAGGAATCGGCGGCGAGCACGATCTCGCCCGAGGCAAGCTGCACCTTCAGCGACTGGTGCCCCGGGGTGTGGCCGTGGGTCGGTAGGCAGACGACGCTGCCGTCGCCGAAGAGATCGTGCTCGCCGTCGAGCAGGACCACTTTGTGGCCGAGGTCGAAATCGCGCCGGTTGAAGCCGCGCCGCGCCGCGATGTCGGGGTCCACACCCGCTTCCCATTCGCGCCGCTGCACCACCATCGTCGCGTTCGGGATCAGCGCGTTGCCGCCGACATGGTCGAAATTGACGATGAGGTCGACTTTTGCCGGGTCGCGGCCGATCGCCTCCAACCGGGCGCTAATCTCCTCGCCCGGCTGATAATTAAATGAAAACAGTTGCGTAACGCGCGGGCCGATGCGCCCGGCCGGGTCGTGCTGGCAGTCGGGGTGCATGCCGGTGTCAAACAGCATCGTCCCCTTCGGGTGCTCGATCAGATAAGCCGGGATCGGCAGCTCGACCTCGCCTTCCCCGCCCTCCATCAGATGGCCGAGTTCGCCCTTCAGCCACCCGCAGGTAAACGCGAACAGCCTCACCGTCATCCTCGGCTCCTCACGTCGCGGCGAAGGCGCGGTTCGCGTCCTCGAACAGGCGCCGGTTGCGCTCGATGTCATAGCGCCGTTCGGTCAAGGTCTCGGGATCCCATTCGCTGCGCGTGACGGCATAAAAATCGCCGCCGTAGACGTGGATCGCGCCGGTCAGCCGCGGCAGCGGGTTGGTGACGGTGTGGATGATGTCGCGGCCGAGCGGTTCGGCATCGCGCATGCCGAGCGATTTGGCGCCGGCGGCTTCGATCTGTCCCCCCTCGGCATGTGGCAGGCGACGCCAGAAAATGTTGTCCTCGCGCCCGGTATACACGCCGATGACCGCCCACATCAGATGGTTGTGCGGGATCACCGTCATCCGCGGCCCCCAGACGACGTTCAAGATCGTCAAGGTTTCGGAGCGGTAGAGCGGCTCGACCCCGGCGTGCCGGGGTTCGCCGAGCCCGATGAGAACGACGGCGGGATCGGACACGGCGCGCGCCACGATTTCGCGCACGGCTTTGTGGCTCGAATCCTCGGCGAACGCGTCGCGGCAATCGGCGATCAGACGATCCAAATCGAACATGATCAACTCTCCCTGTTTGTGGCTATTCTGCCGCCTGCGCGGCCGCTGCGGAGCGGCGGCCCTTCTGGTGGAAATAATTCGCCCAAGAGAATTCGAGGACGAGATCGCGGTAACCCCCGGTGGGCAGCGCGGCGGGTCGTCCGCGCCGGTGCAGGAGGCAGGCATTCGATTACCCGGTCCGGGTTCCGGCTACGGAAATAGGCGATCGAATGCCGGTCGGCGCCCGCATCGTTCAACACACCGTGCGGCGTCGATAAAAAGCGGTCGTTCGACCAGCGCCGCATGATGTTGCCGAGGTTGCCGGGGATGACCGGCGGCGGGAACCATTCGCCGGAAGGGAGCTGCACTGTCAGCCCCAGCACCTCGGTCCGCGCCAGTGCCGTCAAGAAACAGTTGTCGGTGTGCGTCCCCTGGCCAAAGGTGTTGTCTTCGGTCGCGGCCTGCGGCGGGTAATGCAGAAAGCGCGGATTGGCCTGCCCTCGCCGGCGAAATAAGACGCAAAGAAATCGGCCGGCACGCCGAGTGCGGCGACAAAGGGCGGCACCATATGGTCGCATATCGCCCCGAGTGCGATAAAATACGCCATCATGTCGGCACACAGTCCGGGCATGTCGAGGGGCCACCGGTTGCGGCCGCGCAACGGTTTCTTCGCGATCACGTCGGAATGGTCGGGGCCGCGGTCGTGGCTGACGAAAAAGCTCTCGTTCCGGTTGGGCCGGGCCGCCTGGTGAAGGGTCGAGGCACCCTGAACCGAGGCGTTCAGCGGCAGATCGCCGATATCGTATTGGTTGAGCCCGAGCGCCTGCTTTTGTTCGGGCGCGCCGGCGAAATGTCAATTCAGCCAAGACGGGCCTCGACCCAGGCGGCGGCGTCGAGCAAGGTCTCGTCGCGGAAGCGCGGGCCGACGAGCTGGATGCCGAGCGGCAGCCCCTTTCGGCCAGCGTCCGCGGGCAGAGTCACGCACGGCGTCCACGCCAAGGTCCAGATCGCGTTGAAGCGCGCGTCGCCGGTCGAGTCGAGCCCTTCGGGCGCCTCGCCGACCGCGCTCGGCGCCAGCAACACGTCGAATTCGGCGAAAACGTCGTCGAGGCGGGCGCGGACCGCCTCGGCGGTCTCGATCGCCTCGACATATTGGGAAAGCGGCAATTCCCGGCCGGATTTCAGCAGCCCGTCGCGCAGGGCGGCGCTCAATTTGTCGCCGTGCACTTCGTATTCGTAGGCGTAGTTGCGCGCCGCCTCAAAGGCAAAGACCCGATGCTGGTGATCGAGGAAGCTGCTCGGGACCGGCGCCACATCTTTCACCATAGCACCGGCGGCCGAGAGCCGGGCGGCGGTGCGTTCGAGTAATGCCTGGGTGTCGGGGCTGGCGTGATCCCAGGAGGGCGTGCGGCAGAAGCCGATGCGCGGCGCGCCGGCGGCGCGGTCGACCAGCCGGCGCGGCTGGACCTGCAATGCCGCGCGCATCAGCGACAAATCGTCGAGGCTGCGGCAGATGATCCCGAGCGTGTCGAGGTTGTGACACTGCATCTTGATGCCGACGCGGCTAAACTCGCCAAAGGTAGGCTTGTAGCCGATGACGCCGCAAAACGCCGCCGGGCGGATCGTCGAGCCGCCGGTTTGGGTGCCAAACCCGACCGGCACCTGAAAATCGGCGACCGCCGCGGCGGACCCGCTCGACGAGCCGCCCGGGGTATATGCCGGGTTCAGCGGATGCACGGTTTCGCGCGGGTGGCGGTTGGCGAACTCGGTCGTCACCGTCTTGCCGAGGATGACCCCGCCCGCAGCGCGGGTCAGCGCCACACAGGCGGCGTCGGCAAAGGGGCGGTTGCCGCGGTAGATCGGCGAGCCGTGCTGGGTCGGCATGTCATAGGTGTCGATCACGTCCTTTACTCCGACCGGGACGCCCTTCAGCACCCCGGAGCGGCCGGCATGGTCGATGGCGCGCGCCTGCGCCAGGGCCAATTCGGGGTCGAGCCAGACCCAGGCCTTGATCGCGGCGCGCGCTTCGGCGCGGTCGAGGCAGTCGCGGACCAGCGTCTCGGCGGAGAGGGCGCCGGCTTCGAGGCGGGCGGCGGCCTCGCTCGCGGTCAGGCGTTCGGCGCCGCTCATGGCTGTCCTCCCCGGCCCAGCCGATGTTCGACCCACAGGCCAACCTCCAGCAGCCTTGCATCGTCGTGGCGGCGGCCGGCCAGCTGGACACCGACCGGCAGACCGTCCGGCCCATGCCCGGCGGGCAAGGTCAGGCAGGGCATCGCGAATTGCGTCCACGGCGCGTTGAAGACGGCGGAGCCGGTGTCGGCAAGTCCCCGCGGCGCCTGCCCCGGCGCCGGTAAGGTCAGGATCGCGTCGCACTCGCCGGCCCATTCGCGCGCGGCGACCCGCGCCTTTTCGGCGGCCAGATAGGCGGCGCGGAACTGGTCGAGGCTCAGCTTGCGGCCGAGGGCGATCTTTTCCTCGCGCAGCCGCGGGCTCAGCAGCGCTTCGTGGCGGTAGAGTTCGGGCATGTGGTTGCGCAGCCCCTCAAACGCACCAAGGGTTTGCTGGATGTCGTCGGCAGCCGCGCATTCGGGCGGGAAGGCGGTGTCAGCGATCTTGGCGCCGGCGGCGGCGAGACAATCGGCGGCGGCTTCGAGCACCGCCCGGCCCTCCGGCTCGGCGTCGTCCCAATGCGGGCCGCGGCACAGGCCGAGGCGCGGCGGCGTCTGCGGCATCGCCGGCGGATCGTACGGAATCGCCATCACAGCCGCGCGGAACAGCGCGATGTCGGCGACCCCGCGTGCCATGATGCCGACCGTGTCCAGGGTCTCGGTGTTGATTTTCATGCCGGCGGGCGGGAACAGGCCAAAGCTCGGCTTGAACCCGACGACCCCGCAATAGGCGGCGGGGCGGATGACCGAGCCGCCGGTCTGGGTCCCGATCGCCAATGGCACCATAAAATCGGCGACCGCCGCCGCCGAGCCGCTCGACGAGCCGCCCGGCGTGAACGCCGGGTCGCGCGGGTTCGCGGTCGGGCCGGGCTGGCGGTTGGCGAACTCGGTTGTGATCGTCTTGCCGAGCAGAATGCCGCCCGCTGCCTTTGGCAAGGCCGCCGCACTGGCGTCGCTTGGCGGCCACCATCCCGTATAGATCGGCGAGCCATAGGTCGCCGGCATTCGCGCGGCGTCGAAGATGTCCTTGAGTCCGAACGGCACCCCGCCGAGCAACCTTTTCCGCCCGGCCCGGTCAAACGCCCGCGCCAGCGCCAGCGCCGCCTCGCCCGCCAAAAAAGCCCACGCCCGCACCACCGGTTCGCGCACGACGATCCGTTCGAGGCAGCTCGCCACCACCGCCTCGGCGGTCAGTTCCCCACGCTCGACCATCCGCACGATATCGGTCGCCGACAAACAGTGCGGTTCGAGATTCGGCATTTGGCGCCATCCCCAGATCAGCGGCGCGCCCATTTAGCCATACCGCCGGCCGCGAAGCATGCGCGAATTTGGCGTTCCAGCGGCTTTGATTGAAAGCAGATCACCGGCGCAAAAATACGGCGGCGCTTACAACTCGGCGGCGACCTGGCGGACCAGGTCGCGCAGCCACAAAATTGCCGGCTCGCTGCCGTGCTCGCGGTGCGACAGCGCCATGATTTCAAACGGCGGCGAGGTATAGGGTGGCTCGAACAGTTTGAGCCGGTAGGCGACGGCAAAGGCGACGGCGAGCCGGCGCGGCAGCGGGGCGGCCATGTCCGAATGGCTGACCACCGCCAGGGCCGCAAGAAAATGCGGCGTCGTCAATCCAACGGCGCGGGTCAAGCCGCGCGCCGCGAGAGCGCCTTGCAGCAGACCGACCTCGCTGCGCATCACCAGCCGTTCGAGACCATGATCGACAACATATCCGGCGATCGCCTGTTCGTCCTCTCCGGTCGCGGAAATGATCAGATGAGGAAGTGCGGCGAGGCGTTCGAGGGTCAGCTCCTGCCAGGCGGCCGGATGGCGGTCGCTGACCACCCACACCCGCGTCTCCTCGAACAACGGCTCGCAGGCAAACCATTCCGGAACGCGCCGGAAGCTGCCGATCGCCAAATCGGCCCGGCCTGCGAGCAGCGCTTCGGCGACGCCCATGTTGCTCGGCCGAATTCTGACTTCCGCCAGCGGTGCCGCTTCGCGCAGCCGGGCGACGAGGGTCGGGATCAGGACCGCGCCGACATATTCGCCGCAGGTGATGGTGAACCGCCGGGCGGTCTGCTCAGGGACAAAATCGGCCGGGGTCAGCGCCAGTTGCAGCTGGAGCAGCCCCTGGCGCAACCGCGGTGCGATCTCGGCCGCTCGCCGGGTCGGCTGCATGCCCTCCGCGCCGCGCACAAAAAGCTCGTCGTCGAGGACGTAGCGCAGCCGGCTCAAGGCATGGCTGATCGCCGACTGGGTGAGGCCGAGCCGCTCGCCGGCGCGGGTCACGCTGCGCTCCTCGATCAGGGCATCGAAAACGCGCAACAAATTCAGATCGAGATTGTTAAAATGAAAGCTCCTCATGGTTGCAATGCAACATTATCATTTGCATGGACGTCCCAGCCCCGCCAGATTGGCGTCGGCAGTTTTACAACCTATCTGGAGAAATTGGTATGACGAGCATCGTCAAATCGGCGCTTTTGGGTCTTGGATTGGTGGTCGGCGCGAGCCTCGCCGCACAGGCGCAGTCGGTTTCCTCGTTACCCCCGAGCGGCGCCGCCGCCCCGCCGCAAAGTGCGGTAACCCAGCCCTATGGCTCGACCCAGAGCTATTACCCAAAGCCCGGCGGTTCCGAGACGCTCAAGCAACAACCCTATCAGGCGACGGCAAGGGATACCGGCTCCGACTATGCTCCCTATAGCAATGGTCCCGGACCAAAGCCGAACTGAACCAGTCCCGACGGCCTGCGGGGCTTCCGGTCAACCGGCAGCGCAGCTTCGCGAGCGGCGCGTCCGACCGGGAGCGACCCGGCCGCGTAGCGACAGGACGCCGCAGGTATGGGGCACACGGGTGGGGTGGGGAGCCGCCCTAAAGGTACGAGAGACAATCAGATCACGTTCGTGATGCGATCCTCATTTGCGCGCAAGGGCATCCGCACGCAATGGGCGTCAGGTAACTGGAGATCGATGAAGATGGAGCGTATCGAGATGCGGTATTCGCCGAAAACTGCTGTCCTTAGCCTCGTGTTTCTGACCGGTGTCGCGGTCGCGGCGCATGCCCAGAGTGTCGCCAATCTGCCGCCCGCTGGCGGCGCGCCGACCAGCATCCAGCCGCAGGCCTCTTCGTCGCCGCAGATAGCCGGACCAAACCCCGGTACTAACGTCAGCATTTCCAGCGGACCTGCCTACCAGAAGCCAGCCGATTGGAACAGCAACCCCGCTTACCACCCCTATTCGACGAGCGGGGTGGGTCCGAACCCGGGAACCAACGTCAGCGCCAACAATGAACCTTACTCGCCGCCCGCGGGCGGCGACTCGCCGGCGACCCATCCGTACTCGCAAGGCGGCACGGGGCCCACGCCCGGCGCCAACGTGACAATCCCGAACAGCCACTAAATTCAGGACATAGCGGCCGCGTGAAGCCCGCCGGGGGTCCGTCCCCCGGCGGGCTTTATCTTTTCAGGCTCGGGTCAGCGCTTGGCGGCAAAAATTCCCGAGGTGGTATAAGCGGGGCCGGCGGTAAACGCGAAATTGCCGCCGGTCTCGGCCGCCATCGGCCCATAAAAGCTGCCGTTGACCGCGCCGTTGATCGGGCCCGACTTGATCGCGAAGGTGTAGTTCGATCCGTTCAGCGGCGCGCGGCCGGTGGCCGTAAAGCTTTGGTTGTCGTAATTGCTGACGGCGAACGTGCCCGTCTGAGTCCCGAATTGATAGGTCGCCTGCAACCCACCCGACGCCAGGTATTGCGCGCCGTTGTTGACGACCGCGCCGATCAGATTGCCGTTGTAAGTTCCGGTGAAATTCATCGCCTGCAGGCTGGAGATATCGGTCATCGAGGTGAGCGGCGTCCCTGCCACCCAAAAGTTGATGTGCCCGACATCGGTTCGCGCCGCGAGATCTCCCGAAGCCGGCGTGTCGAGCTCGCCGCCCCAGTAGCCCCACTGCAGATACTGGCAGGTGCTGCACAGCCCGTTCGGCAGCACTGCCGTTGCTGGTGCCGCGGTTTGTGTCACCAGATACAGGTTCGGATTGGTGTTGGGGTAG
The DNA here is from genome assembly GCA_035570935.1 of Allostellaceae bacterium. Lineage (GTDB taxonomy): Bacteria > Pseudomonadota > Alphaproteobacteria > ATCC43930 > CGMCC-115725 > AP-15. Next base: position 7,759 of record DATMKU010000320.1, on the reverse strand, counting down.
GCGGTGCTGGGGGTGATCGCGACGCCGTTGACCGAAGAGGAGGCCGACGGACTCTCCAGCACCGCGAACAGATTGTTGTTGATAAAGGCTTGGCGCGCGCTCGTGCCCCCGGTGGTCGAGCCGTACTGCAGAACGATCCCGCCCGACGCCGGGATTCCGCTGGTATTGGAGGTGAACGGATCACCGCCGGTCAAGGTCGCGGCGATCTGCAGATTGCTGGCGTTGGTCGAGATCGACGTGCTGCCGGTGACCGCATAGGGGATCGGGGTGCCGGCGCCGGCGGGCGGCTCCTTGGTCGTGATCCCGCCGAAATAGCCGGACGAGGCTTGCGTCGTCTGGGTGCCGCTCGCCACCGGCGGCACCGCGGTCGGAATCGCCGGCTGGGCGAATTGATAGTTGGCTGTTGTCGCCTGGGTCCCGGTGTTGACCTCGATGGCGTTGGCGGCCCCGGCGCCGGGTGCGAGCGCGAAGCCGGTGATGCCGGTCTTGCCGTAGAAGCTGTTGCCCGTGCCATCGACCGGCGTCTGGTAATAGCTGTTGATCCGAATCGGCTGACTAGTCCCGTTCGCGAGGTAGCTTCCGTGGACGACGCCCTGCAAACTCGCCGGCGAGCCGAAGACGTTGCCGACGAGAACGACCAGCACCGAGCTTTGCTGCGCGCCCGAGCCGTTGATCCCCAGGCTCGCCTGCAGCGCCTTGGTCGCGCCGCTGCTCGTCGAGAAGGTCGAACCGGCCGGAGTCGCCAAAATCAACGGCGACACACTCGGATTGCTGAGCGCGCCGCCGGTCTGGGTGCGGATAAATGGGATGAGGGATTGCAGCGCTTCATCTGTCCCAATGTCGAAAGCGAGATAGGTCGGAGAAATCGAGGTCCCTGCATAGAAACTGGCGGGCAGCGCCGTACCACCATAGACCACCTCGCGCTGTCCGCTAGCCGATATCAGATTAGCCAGGAAAAAGCTGTCGTCGGGCGCCAGATAGGTGGCACCGACGAGGAGCGGACCCGAAGGGCTCGTCGCGCCGGCCGACGAGGTGAAGGTTGCGTTGCCCGCCGACAGCGGAAACTTGAACCCACCGCCGGTGAACACGCTGTTGACGACATTGGCGCCGCTGTACGGCGTCACCGGACCGGCATAGCCGTAGGTGGTATCGGCGGTGGCAGTTGCCGCGAAGCCGCCGGCAACGCTGGGGATGTTGACGGTGCCGGTGCCCGTCGTGGTGCCGGTGCCCGTTGTGGTGCCGGTGCCCGTTGTGGTGCCGGTGATTGTGGTGGCGCCGGTGCCTGTTGTGGTGCCGGTGCTTGCGACGACCGGTGGGGTGAGCACGGCGATCACCGGCTGGGTCGCCGCGGCCGGCACCGGGGTGGTGAACGCCGCTGAGGTGATCGACGACCCTGTCGGGTTCGACGTGACCTGATAAGTTGTCGGGGGTACGACTTGCTGAACCGTGTTGTTCGCAGTCGGCGTTTGAGCAAGGATTGGCTGGGTTTTCGCCGCGGCCTGGATGCTGGCGGGCACATTAGCCGAGATCACGTTGGCGATACCGCTGTTGGTGACCGTGACTTCGGTCGGGGCGACCGGCGCGCCGCCGGTGCCACCGGCCCGACCGTCGAGTTGGGCCAGCATGGCCGCGGTGGCGCCCGGTGGTGCCGGGCCGGGGTCGGAAGGCGACGCGCCGGGCCCGGATACGGTGACCTCGAAGCCTGGTCGGGTTAGTGTCTGCGAGGCGCCGTTGAGCCCGGTCACGGTGACGCCCTTGCCGTAGACGAAGATTACCTGGAGCGCGTTACAGCCTGTGGCGCCAAGCGAGGCGGGGGCGGTGCAGTCCGCCCTCACCCTCACCAGCGCGACGCCGCCGCGGATGCCGATCGTCGCGGTCGGCGTGCGCATCGTGACCGCGTTGTCCTGCTTGCTGAGCTTGCCGCCCACAAAGCGGAAGACGCCCCGGCCGAGGCTGGCGACGAGCTTGCCGGTGCCGGCGTTCGGATCGTAGACGAACTGGTCGACGACCATGTTCGCGTTCGGTCCGACCGAGAGCGTCGACTCGTCAACAAACAGGATCTGCGTCTGGCCTTGCGCCTCGGTCGTGATCCGTTCGTTGAAGACGACGTCCTGCCCCAGCACCAGCCGCCGCGGCAATGCACCGGGCGGGATCCCCAGCGCGGCCGGGTTGACCGCGCTGTCGACCCCGACGCGCTGCTGGGCGAGCGCGACTTGGCTCGCCAGTCCGATACCGAGCAGGACACATGAAAGCGCCAGGACGCGCAGCGGGTAGCGGACGATCCCTGTCATCTAAAACCTCGATCGAACACGTGTTTGTTTTTAAAAAACGCGTGCCTCTTTTTAAAATTGAATTTGCGGCCCAAGCAAGACTGAATTGGTTGTGTACGCGTAAATCGGAAGGTTTGAGGAGATGATATCGCGCTCCAATTGCAGCACGAGCGCGATCCTCGGCGTTAGCGGAATCGCCTGGGTCACGCCAAAGCGCCAGCGCTGGGTCAGCTGGCTGCTCGGCGAAAAGATGTCGGGATTGCCGCTGGTGCTGCAGCACGGGTCGGGCGAGGCGTAAAGGCTCCAGGCACGGCCGAGATAGAGCGATGTTTGCCAGGGATATGCGGTCAGTTTGTGCGGAGCGTCGTAATGGATACGATAGGCGCCGATCACGGCGTAAGTCGAATTTGTGTAATACGACAATGCCGTGGTCTGATCGAGATAGTCTAATTCAAGGTTCAACTCGGCATTTTGGGCGACCGGTTTGTTCGCCGAAAACGTGACGAGCTTGTCGGAGCCGTTGAGCCCGGTCGACAGCGGGCGGTCTTCGGCATTCGTAAAGTTTTTTCGACGATATTCAAAAACTGATTTGAGCAACATGTCGTTCCACACGGTCTCGTCATATTCGAGCCCGGTGCCGAACGCGGCAAAATATTGCGCCTCGCCCAATCCGACTTCGTCGGCAATTGCGTAGGGCTTGACCGAAGCGAGGATGTTGCCGAGCAATCCGCCATTGGGAAAGTTGATGCGCGGGCCGGCGGTCACTTCCAAGAGATCGAGGTCGAGCCGACTTACGTTGGAGTTGAAATAATGGTTCAGGTAACCGACCGCGGTCACGTCGATCGTATCGCGTCGCTGGTCTTCGAGATCGTAGCTGTAGAGCAGCGACCCGCTCGCGAAAACGCTGCCCGACGGTTGCTTTAGGAATTGGCTGTTGAGCAGAACCGGGCCGATCGGCGACAGGATCAGCGGCGATCCCGGAGCGACGTTGGCGTCGCTTTGATATTGCCCGCCGAGAAAGACATAGCCGGACAAGTGATGACGTGATGTCGCCTTGTCGATCTGTGCCAGGTATTCGCCGATGCGGGCGCGAACCTCGGGCGGCGGGTTGGCCGCCGCTGCCTTGGTAAAATAATCGCGGGCGAGGTCATACGACCCCATGCGAAAATAGAGCGCGCCGAGTTCGAGCTGGACCCGCGGTAAATTCGGGTTGAACAGCAGCATGCGCTCCAGCGCCGAGACCGCCGCCTCGTAATCGCCCAAACGGGCGGAAACATCGGCATAGGCAAATGTCGCGTCGAGATCGGCCGGGTTGCGCAACATCTTTTGAAACAAGGCTGCCTTTTGGGCTTCGAGGCGGGTCGTTTCGGTGCCGGATGCCGGCTGGGCGGCAGTTGGCGGGGCCGCGAAAATCGCCACGGCCAAAACGAAGCCGCAAACAAGGGCTGAAATTTTCGCGTACCAGCAAAACCTGCGGCGGTTTTTCCGCGAAGCGATCACCGCTTTTTCTCCCGCCCCGACCCGACGCGTTGCGTCGGTTCCCCAACCTCGGCGACTTTAAGATAGCGGTTGGTTCGACCGCAAGTCTCGATGCAACGATGCTTGGCATTGTGCTCGCCCGACGATTTGCCCCACCGTCGGAATTGGCTTGCTATCGGGCCGCGACCTGGTCTTGTTGACGCGCGGCTCGGTTCGGGGCTCACTTGACACCGGCGACGCGGTTGGCTGTTGCGGGCGACAGGACAACCGACGGAGGGAGACGCGAGGTGGAAATCGCCCTGTTTAACGCATGCGAAGCGGGCGACCCGAGCGAGCGGGAGGCGGCGCTGATGGCGCGGCTACCCGCGATTGTCGCCGCTGCAAAAGAACGCTGCCCCGCCTATCGCAGCCGCTTCGCCGAGGTTCGGCCGGAGGAGGTCGTAGACCGCCAGGCGCTCGCGCAACTGCCGCTGACTCGAAAATCCGAGCTGATCGAGATGCAGCGCCGCGATCCCCCTTTTGGCGGCTTTGCCGCGGTCCCGGTTTCCGCCTTGCGGCGGATCTTTGCCTCGCCCGGGCCGATCTACGAGCCCGAAGGCAGGCGCCCGGATTACGGACGCTTCGCGCGGGCGCTGTTTGCCGCCGGGTTTCGCGCCGGCGACCTCGTGCACAACACCTTTTCCTACCACCTGACCCCGGCCGGGGCGATGGTCGAGAGCGCCGCGGAGGCTTTGGGTTGTCCGGTCATCCCCGCCGGCACCGGTCAAACCGAGCAGCAGCTGCGAGTGATCGCCGACCTCAAGCCGGTCGGCTATGTCGGGACGCCATCTTTTCTTAAAATCCTGCTCGACCGCGCGGCGAACCAGGGGATCGACATTTCGTCGCTGAAAAAAGCCCTGGTCTCCGCCGAAGCCTTGCCGGCAGCGCTGCGCCGCGAGTTTCGCCGCCGCGGGCTCGGCGTTCTGCAATGCTATGGCACCGCCGACATCGGCGTCATCGCTTACGAAAGCCGCGGCGCCGACGGCGAGCCCGAGGAGGGTATGGTCCTCGACGAAGACATCATCGTCGAACTCGTCCGCCCCGGAACCGGCGAGCCGGTCGGACCGGGCGAGGTCGGGGAAGTCGTGGTGACGACGATGATGCCTGAATACCCGCTGATTCGTTTTGCGACCGGCGATCTCTCGGCAGTGCTGCCGCGGCCGGCGAAGAGTGTGCGAACCAACCAGCGGATCAAGGGCTGGCTCGGCCGCGTCGACGAGACAACCAAAGTTCGCGGCATGTTTGTCCATCGCGAGCAGATCGCCGAGGTGGCTCGCCGGCATGCGTCGATCCTCCGCGCCCGCCTGGTCGTCGAACGGGAGAATGGCGTTGACGAGATGACCTTGTTGGTCGAGCTTGGCGCGCCGGCGGATGATCCGGCACGCATCGCCGAGACCGTGCAGGCGCTGACCAAATTACGCGGGAGGGTCAGCCTGGTAGCGATCGGCAGCCTCCCCGAGGATGGCAAGCTGATCGAGGATCGCCGGCCCATCGATTGAAATTCACCAAAACGTCACACTTTCTTCAAACGGAAGTCCCATTCCGCGCCCCATATGGTAAGCGTAAGGTTTATCCTTACAGGTTTGTCCCCCAAACCTCGTAATCGGCCGCCAGCGGCGGCCGATGGCCAAGCGGCTCCGGATTCCCCCTCCGGAGCCGCCTTTTTGTGTTGCCGGCCCTGACCGATCCGACGCTCTTTCGCGCACCGGCCGCGACGGCGCGACCTCCCGATCTGATCGCCGAGGGCCTGGTCTGCCGCCGCGGCGAGCGGCTCGTCTTTGCCGGGCTGTCGTTCCGCCTGTCGGCGGGCGGCGCACTGATCCTGACCGGCGCCAACGGCAGCGGCAAATCGAGCCTGCTGCGGCTTGTGTCGGGACTGCTGGCGCCAGCGGCCGGGCGGCTATCGTGGGGGACAATACCGGCGGCGGCCGATCTCGCCGCGCACCATGCGCAGCTCCATTACGTCGGCCACCTCGATGCGTTGAAGCCGGCGATGACGCCGCGCGAGATGCTGGTGTTCTGGTCGGCATTGCGCGGGCAAAAGCTGCCGCGCTCCGAGCTTGCTATCGACCGCGCGCTCGCCGCTTTTGCCCTCGAGGCGATCGCCGACTGGCCGTGCCGCTGGCTCTCGGCCGGGCAGCGGCGGCGTGTCGCGCTCGCCAGGCTGCTGGCGGTGCCGGCGCCGCTGTGGCTGCTCGACGAGCCGTCGAGCACCCTCGACAACGACAGCCAGGACCGGCTCGAAGCGGCGATCGCCGGCCACCGCGCCAAGGGTGGAATGGTCATGCTGGCGACCCATACGCCGATAGCACTCGATGCCGCCGTATCGCTCGCGCTCGACGCGTTTACCCCGCAGCCCGACGATTTCGATCCGGACGTTGCCGACTGACTATGGCAGGTTTTCTCGGGCTGTTCCGCCGCGACCTGCGGCTCGCCATGCGGCAGGGCAGCGACACCGGGCTCGTTCTCGCGTTTTATGTGCTCGCGGTCGTGCTGTTTCCATTTGGGGTCGGACCGGAGCCGGAGGTGCTGGGGCGGGTCGCCGCCGGCATTTTGTGGGTCGCAGCGCTGCTCGCGGCGTTGCTGTCGCTCGACCGATTGTTTCAGCCGGATTTCGAGGATGGCGGCCTCGACTTGATTGCCTTGTCGCCGCTGCCGCTCGAATTTGCGGTGTTGGCGAAATGCGCCGCGCATTGGGTATCGACCGGGCTGCCGTTGGCGTTGGTCAGCCCCGCCCTGGCGCTCGTTGTCGATGTCGAACCGCGGGCCATCGGCTCGCTGGTGCTGAGCCTGTTGATCGGCACCCCGGGGCTGAGCCTGATCGGTAGCGTCGCTGCCGCGCTGACTTTGGGTGCCCGCCGGCAAGGCGTCCTGTTGTCGCTCTTGGTGCTGCCGCTTTATGTGCCGCTGCTGATTTTTGGCGCCGGCGCGGTCGAGGCCGCCGCGCTCGGCACCGGACCGCGCGCCGATTTCCTGTTGCTCGGCGCGCTGACCTTGGCGGCGTTGCCCTTGTGCCCGTGGGCAAGCGCCGCAGCCTTGCGGCAGGCTCTCGAATGACACGAGCCTGCGGTCGCGTCGCCACTGACGGGCGGCGCGATTTACGTTACGATAGCTGGTCGTGAAGTAGGCTACGAAGGCCGATGATCAGCCGCTTTGCCAATCCGGCACGCTTTATACGGATCAGCGCCGCGGTTCTCCCCTGGTGCAGCTGGTTGACGCTTCTGGTGATCGCCGCCGGGCTCTATCTGGCGTTGATTGCAGCGCCGCCCGATTACCAGCAGGGCGAGGCGGTCCGCATCATGTATGTCCACGTTCCGGCGGCGTGGATGGCGCTCAACGGTTATCTGTTTGTCGCGGTGGCGAGCGGCGTCGCCCTCGTCTGGCGCCATCCGCTGGCCGAGGTCGCGGCGCGTTCGGCGGCTCCGATCGGCGCGGCCTTCACCTTCGTCTGCCTGACGACGGGCTCGTTGTGGGGCCGGCCGATGTGGGGTACCTGGTGGGTTTGGGACGCGCGGCTGACTTCGGTATTGGTGTTGTTCTTTCTCTATCTCGGCTATATCGCGCTGGTAAACGGCTTCGACGACCCCGCGCGCGGCGGGCGGGCCGGGTCGGTGCTGGCCTTGGTCGGGGTCGTCAACCTGCCGATCATCAAATTTTCGGTCGATTGGTGGAACACGTTGCATCAGCCGGCAAGCGTGCTGCGGTTCGGCAAGCCGACTATCGCGCTGTCGATGCTCGTCCCGCTGCTAGTCATGGCGCTGGGCTTTATGCTGCTGTTCCTGACCCTGCTTCTGCTGCGCATGCGCGCCGAGCTCAACCAGCGCAAGGCATTGGCCTTACGGCTCAACAGCCGGCCGCTGCCGGCCCCGACCCGGCCGCGCGCGGAGGCGGCGGCATCGGCGCGCCCGGCGGCGCTGCGATGACGAGGCATCGCCGGTGAGCGCGCTCGGCGCCTATTTTGCGATGGGCGG
>DATMKU010000319.1:0-7447 GCA_035570935.1 Allostellaceae bacterium | reverse complement strand
AAAAAATGCTTTATTGGGCATTGGTCTTTTTGATCATCGCGATCATCGCCGGTTTTCTCGGCTTTGGCGGTGTCGCCGTCGCCGCCGCCGGGATCGCCAAGATCCTGTTCTTCGTCTTCCTCGTCATCTTTGTGGTGGCGCTGATCTCGGGCGTCGCCGCCCGGCGGCGACCGCCGATCTGAGCTGGCGAGCCGGGCGGGCGAGCGTCCCGTCCCTGTTCAATCCGCAGCGAGTACGCGCGCCAGTTGGCTCAACGCCTCCTGGTGCCGCTCGTTCGGGATTTGCGCGAAATTACGCGCCAGTTCGAGGCACATGCGTTCGCGCGGCGACACCGAGCGGTCGCTGTCCTGTTCGAGGCCCGCAAAGAAATAGCTGACCGGAACGCCCAGCACCTGGGCGATCTCGAACAGGCGGCCGGCCGAGATGCGGTTGATCGCGCGCTCGTATTTATGCGCCTGCTGATAGGTGACGCCGATCAAATCGGCGAGCTGTTGCTGCGTCAGGCCGAGCATGATCCGGCGCTCGCGCACGCGCGCGCCGACATGGCGGTCGATGTCCTGGGTTCGGGTAGTCGAGCGCCGCGCCACCGAGAGCACCCGCGCGGACGGTTCGCTCTCGGCCGCGTCCACGCCGACCCGGCGCAGCCCGCTGGCATATCGCATTTTAACTATCTGTTCCTGGTCTTGGTCCGTCATATCGCTCACTCGATCAAGTCATGAAGCCGGTGCCGCGCGAGGAGGCACTTGATCCCCAGTTCTGCCGCTTGCGCCGAAGACCGCGTTAGCTCCGGCGGCCATGCTCAACCGCATGGTGTCGGCGCATAGAAGGGTCGCGATGTGTCAATTTTTAGGCAGCCTCGGCGCTACCGCAGTGCACCACGCCGCTCACATTTGCGTCCGCTGCATTGCCCTTCGCGTTGACAGCCCGCCTGCCCCGATGATACCGACGGCGATCTTTTGAACCTGGGATCGATGCCGCGCATCTCGATCGGCGAATGCTCGCTCTATTACGAGCGCCAAGGAATGGGCTTCCCCGTCTTGTTCATAACTGGACTAGGCGGGCATGCATCATTTTGGCAAGACCAGGTCGGCGCCTTCGCCAAGCGGTTCGAAGTCGTCACCTTTGATCATCGCGGCATTGGCCAGAGCGACCCGGCGCGAATGGGCTATACGGTCGAGCGTATGGCGGTCGACACCATCGCCCTGATGGACGCGCTCGAAATCCGCCGCGCCCATGTCGTCGGTCATTCCACCGGCGGTGCGGTTGCCCAAGTGCTGGCGATCGAACATCCGAACCGGCTCGCCAGCGTCGTGCTGTCGGCGACCTGGACCAAGGCCGACGCCTATTTCCGCCGGCTCTACGCGCTGCGCAAGGAGATCCTGGAGCGGCTCGGCGCCAGCATCTATCTGCAGTCGGCGACCCTGGTCTGGTATCCAAGCTGGTGGGTCGCCCGCAACAACGAAAAGCTGCGGCAGATCGAGGCGCAGCATCTGGCGACCTTTGCCCCGACCGAGATCGTCATCAACCGCATCGACGCGATGCTGGCCTTCGATCGCACCAGCGAACTCGCGCGTATCAAGACGCCGACCTTGGTGATCGGCGCCGAGGACGACATTGTCACGCCGTCCTATTATTGCGAAGAACTGGCGCGGCTCATTCCCGGCGCCGAGGTCAAGCTGTTCCCGCGCGGCGGCCATTTCCTGACCCATGTCCGGGCCCGCGAATTCAACAACGCCGTGCTGCCGTTTCTGGTGTCGCATACCCCCGGCTGATCCAGCCTGCCGCGGCGGGAGCGGGCTCCCGAGCCCCCGATTAAACCTTCCTAAATATCTCGTAGCCTAGTTTGCCGCCGGGCGCGCTCCACGGGCGTTGACCGCCGGGGCCGTCGAATCAAGCAATCGAGGCTGCATCGTGCCGCCATTTCGCCTGCCCGAACCGGGTCTGCCCGAGCGAGGCGGTCCACCCCAACCGGGTTTGCCGCCGCACCAGGTCGCGACCGCGCCGGTAATAGGAAATCGGCAGCTCCGGTCGATTTCAGCCGGTGCGCCAGGCGAATTGGCGGATTTTCCCGCAGGCGCCGCATTTCCGGCCTCGGGCGGCAGACGGGGCTGAGGCGTGGGTCAATTGCAGTTCGCGGCGCGGCCGGACCGGCTATGGCGCGGCATGGCGATCGAGGAGACGCTGCGCGCGGCCCTCGGTCAGGATCGGCTGCTGTTTGCGTTCCAGCCGGTGGTCTGCGCCATGTCAGGCGAAATCGATTATTTCGAATGCCTGTTGCGGATGCGCGATGACGATGGCGGGCTGATCCCGTGCGGCGAGTTTATCGCGGCCGCCGAAGAAGCCGGTCTGATCGGCCTGATCGACCGCTATGTGCTGAACCAGGCCTTTGCCGAACTCGCCGCCCATCCCGCGGTCCGGCTCGGCTTCAACGTTTCCGGGCGCACCGCCGGCGACCGGCCGTGGCTGCGCTCGCTGATGGCGCTGCTGCGCCGCCGGCCCGAATGGGCGCGCCGGCTCGTCGTCGAGATCACCGAGACCGCCGCCCTCGACGATTTTGGCGAGTCGGCCCGCTTTGTCGACACGCTGCGGCACGCCGGTTGCCGCGTGGCGCTCGACGATTTTGGCGCCGGACATACCTCGCTGCGCCATCTTCAGGCGCTCGCGGTCGACATCGTCAAGATCGACGGCTCGTTTGTCCGCAGCCTCCCCGCCCGGCGCGAGAACCGGATCATCCTGCGGCATTTGCTGGGTCTGACCCGCGGCTTCGGCCTCGGCACCGTCGCCGAATGCGTCGAGACCGCCGAGGAAGCCGCACTGCTCCGCGAGGAAGGCGTCGGCTATCTGCAAGGTTACCACTTTGGGCGGCCGACGATCGAGCGATTGTGGCTCGGCGCGCCGAAATCCGCTCGCGGCGCCGGCCTCTGACAGGCCTCTGAGCGGACTTGCCGGCGATGTTGGATCGGGCGGAGAATGCCGCTTCGGCGCACCCTTCGCGGTGCGCGTCGCGCGCGTCCGGAGGTATGGCATGCAGATCGGGATCCACCTGCCTCACGCGGGCGAACAGGCGACCCCCGAGCGCATCCGGCGGGCGGCGCAGCGGGCCGAGGACATGGGGCTCAGCGACGTCTGGGTCAGCGAGCACATCATTGTGCCGCGCGCGAGCTTTCCGCGCTCGCCGCTGTTCTACGACCCGGTGCTGAGCCTGACCTGGGCCGCCGCGGTCACCAGGCGGGTGCGGCTCGGCACCAGCGTCCTCGTGTTGCCGATGCGGCATCCAGTGCCGCTCGCCAAGGAATTGGCGACGCTGCAGAATTTCTCCGAGGGCCGGCTGATCCTGGGCGCCGGCGTGGGCTGGCTCCAAGCCGAGTTCGCGGCTCTGGGCGTTCCCTTTCACGAGCGCGGGCGGCGTCTCCACGAAGGCATCGCGATGATGCGCGCGGTGTGGTCGCAAGACCCGGTGACGTTTACCGGCAAATACGTCCCCGCCGAAATTGCCGAAATGACGATGCGTCCCTTCCCGGTCACGCCGATCCCGATCTGGTTCGGCGCCCGCTCGGAGGCTGCGCTCCGCCGCACCGTACGGATTGGCGATGGCTGGCACGGCAGCCAGCTGACCCCGGCCGAGGCGGCGCCGGTCGTCGCCCGCCTGCGCCGCGACCGTCCCGAGCCCGAGTTCACGATCTCGATGCGCACTCATTGGAACGGCAGGGATCACGGCGAGTTGCGCGACCGGATTGCCGCCTATGCCGAAATCGGGGTGCAGCATATCATGGTCCACCCGCTCGACCGCGACATCGACGACTGGGACATGGTCATCGAGGGCACCGGCCGCGTCGCCGCCGCCTGAACCGGCCCCGCGCCGCCGCGCCGCGCCATCCGGGCGATCGGGTTGTCCTCAGCCCGGCCATGACTACCCGCGATCATCCACCGGGGACCAGGCCAATCGTCCTTTGCCGGTGGTGATGGTAACTTGTCATCTGCGCCGAGCGGCGCGGGCGCAAGCGGGGGAACGAATGAAATTCGCGATCGCCATTCCGACCGACGCCGATTCATGGCGCCTGGTGCGGCGCGCCGAGGAATTGGGGTTCACCCGCGCCTGGTTCTACGACACCCAGATGCTGTCGGCCGACCCGTTTGTCGCGATGGCGGCGGCGGCGATCAAAACCGCAAAAATCCGGCTCAGCACCGGGGTCTTGATCCCGTCCAACCGGCTCGCGGCGGTGGCGGCCAACGCCTTTGCCTCATTGAACAAATTGGCGCCGGGGCGGATCGATTTCGGGGTCGGCACCGGTTTTACCGGACGCCGCGCGATGGGGCTGGGCGCGGTCCGGCTCGCCGACATGGCGGAATATGTCCGGATTGTCATGGCTTTGTTGGCCGGAGAGACCGTCGAGGCCAAAATCGAAGGCAACAGCCGCCTGATCCGGCTGCTCAACCCCGAACTCGGGCTGATCAATACGCACGATCCGATCGGCCTCTACGTCGCCGCGACCGGCCCGCGCGCGCAGGCGTTGACCGCCAGGCTCGGCGCCGGCTGGATCAGCACGATTGGCGATCCCGCGGCGGCGAATGCCGCATTGCGCGAGATGCGGTCGGGCCGCGAAGCCGCCGGGCACGGCGCGGACGCGCTCGACTCGGTAGTGCTGACCGGCGGCGCGATATTGGAGGAGGGCGAGCCCGCCGACAGCCCGCGCGCCATAGCGCAAGCCGGCCCGCGCGCCGCGATGCTGTTGCACCGCGCCGCCGACGCGGCGCTGGCGGGGTTCCCGAACACCACGCCGGTCCCGCCTTCGGTCGCCGCGACCGTCGCCCAATATGTCGAATTGGCGCGCAACTTCCGGCCGCAAGGCGCGCACTATCTTGAAAACCACCGCGGCCATCTGATGTTCGTCAAGCCCGAGGAGCGCCCGTTCGTCACCGCCGAGCTGATCCGCCTGACCACGATCACCGGCACTGAACAGGACGTCAAAAACCGCCTCGCCGCCCTCTTCGCCGCCGGCTACAGCGAGGTGGCACTCCAGATCGTCCCCGGCCAGGAGCATGCACTCGAAGACTGGGGCAAAATCCGCCGCGCCTTCGCGTGAGCAATCCCGCCTTCAGGCGGCCACGCTTGACGGTTTCATTCGGTTTTCCCGCTCGTTCTTGAACCCGCGAAAAGGCAGGCCATTTGCAGCCTATGCTTTGACCTATGCCAAGTCGGAGGCGAGCGTGATTTCTGAACGGCATGTCAAGCTCTTCAAGAACGGCCGGAACCAGGCTGTGCGTATCCCTCGCGAGTTCGAGCTTCCGGGCGAAGACGCCATCATGCGCAAAGAGGGTGAGAGGCTGATCATCGAGCCTGCCCCGCCAAAATCGCTGCTGGCGCTGTTGGCCACGCTGGCGCCGCTCGACGAGGAGTTTCCCGCCATTCCCGACACGGCCCCCGATCCCGTCGAGCGTTGATGCGTTACAGCGCGCCGACGCTGGTGATCTTGACAATGCGCCCGTGGTCTTCGAGCGCTTCGAGGTCTTCGTCCGTGCTTTGACAGCAAGCTATCGGATCGGTTCTGACGTTTAGCACCCATCCCTTACCTCCTCGTCATTCCCGTGCAAGCGGGAACCCAGAGCTTGCCCCCCTGTTCGGGCCAGGGGCAGGCTCTGGCTTGGACAGGGGGCGGCGGGCACCCGGCGCTTGCCCTGGACCCCCGCCTGCGCGGGGGCGGCGGATAGGAGTCGATCGGAGTCATTTGTCGGGTTAGCACCACCAGGGCGGAAAAGCACAGCGATTGGGCAAGAAATCCCCGGCGCTGAAAGAATGCCGTGCGTCCTTCGAGGCCTCGCTTTGCGGGGCGCCTCAGGATGAGGAATTTTTCTTAATGCCATCGACAATATTCCCTCATGCTGAGGAGCGATCCGGCGTAGCCGGGGCGCGTCTCAAAGCACGCACGGCCCCCGATGCGGCGCATTCTTGCCCAGCCTCACAGCGCATTCCGCCTTTGACCGAGGCCGGTAAGTGCTGCTTCGTCGTTCGGCACCGGTTAGGCCAGTACGACTCCTCTCTGAAAGAAAGCGGGCGGACAAAACAACGGCGAAGCAAGAGGATTGCCAGAAAGCAATAACAGCAAACCGCCGGAATAAGCTGCGCTTTTGCGCCCTACGCTTGTTGCCGGTCACGCTGCAGAAATCAAAAATTATGACGAAGCTTCTTGCCCTCGGAAAATCAGGCGCTTAGTTTCGTCATAAATGAGTCTCAAAACGAAACCCGCAAAACGGCTTGTCGGCTACGCCCGAGTCAGCACGCAGCAACAAGACCTTGCGCGGCAGACCAAGGCGCTGAAACGCCTCGGTTGCGCCGTGATCTATTCCGACACCGCATCCGGCAAAAGCATGGCCGGACGCCCGCAGCTCGCCTGCGCCCTCGATGACCTCGACACCGGCGACGAGCTTGTGATTGCCGAATGGGATCGTGCCACGCGCTCGATGTGGGACGGTTTGCAGATCATCAAAGCGGTGATCGACGCCGGAGCCGCGATCAAGGTGCTCGACCGCAGCTATATCGACCTCACCACACCTATGGGGCGAGGTTTCATGGCGATGATGTCTGCAATGGCCGAGGACGAACGCTTGCGGATCATCAAGCGCACCCACGAAGGCCGACAGATTGCCCGCGCCAAGGGCGTCAGGATGGGGCGTAAGCCGAAACTCACCCCGCACCAGATCAAGGAAGCGCGGCAGCGCCTCGCCAAAGGCGAGCCGACGCGCGCCCTCGCGAAGAGCTAGGGGTAAGCATCAGCACGATTTCACGGTTAGCAGCGTGATCGAAATGGCCCTGCTGACACGAATGTTGGTTCTAGGCCATGAATGCGAAAGGAGGCATTCAGGAACTTTGTGTGAGGTTGAAGGCATGAGACCAAAGCCGCCTATGTTCGCATCACCGACACATGGGCTGCCTTTGCCGGTTCAATATTTGGCGCGGGCCCGCTTATTCAGGGCCGCCTCGATTGGAGGCGTCGATTACGTCAATGCCGAAATGAACTGGCCTAAATACGCTTTGCTTCTGCAAGCAATAGAGTTGGCTTTGAAGGCATACTGTTACCAATGCTTCGACGACGGACAGCCGCGCCCTAAGGGTCTGCACAACCACGACCTAAAAGGATGGTACGAGGCCGCGTGTTGCTACGGCCTTTGCCCTATACCGGAAGTCGCCGCATCACTCGACATTTTAGGCCCCGTGCATTTGGACAGCAGTGCGCGGTATCCAACGAACCGGTCGGCCCCCGAGCTCGCTAACATCGCCGATACTGCCGCCCATGCAGTCATTGAAGCAGTATCGCCATTAATCCGGAAAGGCTGAATTAAGCTCGCGCAGCATTTCCACCATGCGCCGGGCCACGCGGGCCGCATGACCTGCAGCACCGCCGACCTCGCCAGTTGTGACGAGGGAGCCCGACCAGATTTTGTGTGTGCG
>DATMKU010000318.1:0-5648 GCA_035570935.1 Allostellaceae bacterium | reverse complement strand
ACCATGATCACGATGGTCACGATCCCGCCGAGAATATAATCGAGCAGCATTTCCGCCTCACATCTTCTCGCAGGCGAGCACATAAAAGATCGCGGCCGCGAAGAAGCCGACGCCGTATGCGACCATCAGAAAATCAAGCATTGCACGACCCCCGACAGTGGCCGGCTCGCGCAGCCGATTCCGGCGCTGCTGCGACCGCAGCCAATCCGTCCCGAAACGCCGACGACATGCCGCCACCCAGTCACACTCAACCCCGCTCCAGACGCGCCCGCAGCGGCGAGCCCGAGACGGGATCGGTTCCGCGATACCAATTGCGCAGATCGTCATTAAGATTCGAGATCGATTGGCTGGCGGCGCCATAAAGAGCGCATAAAGATTCTTTGGAAGATCCAGCCGGCGCATCGCAGTGTGCGTATGCAATCGTGCACCCAAATCAAAAACCTTTGACCTGATTCGAGCTGAGCGCTTGTCTCGGCGAACCGCGCCGAGGGTCAGGAAGCCGATACCAGCGCGTGCTTACCGCAGGTCGGGCATTCCGGATCCTTGGCGATCCGGATCGAGTGAAAACGGGCGCGCAGCGCGTCATAGATCAAGAGCGCACCGTCGAGGCTGTCGCCGAGCCCCAATAATTCCTTCAGCACCTCGACCGCCTGCAAGGTGCCGAGCACCCCGGCGACGGCGCCGAGGATGCCCGCTTCCTCGCAGCGCGGCACCAGATCGGGCGGCGGCGGATCGCGAAACAGGCAGCGGTAGCAGGGATGCCCGGCACCGAGATAGGGCCGGAAAGTCGACAACTGGCCTTCGAATGGCGACAAGGCCGCCGCGACGAGTGGCTTTGCGAGGCGGCAGCACAGATCGGTCAAGAGATAGCGCGTCGCGAAATTGTCGCTGCCGTCGGCCACGAGGTCGTAGCCGGCGATGATCCCCTCGGCATTTTCGGGGGCGAGCCGCAGCGGGTGGATTTGAACCCGGATATCGGGGTTGATCGCGGCGAGCGTGTCGCGCGCGCTTTCGACCTTCAACGCGCCGACACTGCGGGTCGCGTGCACGATCTGGCGCTGCAAATTGGTGATGTCGACCCGGTCATCGTCGATGATCCCGATCGTCCCGACCCCGGCTGCCGCCAGATAGAGCAACATCGGCGAGCCGAGCCCGCCGGCGCCGACGACCAGCACCCGCGACCCGAGCAGCCGTTCCTGCCCCTCCTCGCCGACTTCGTCGAGGATCAGATGGCGGGCGTAGCGGCGAAACTGCTTTTCGCTGAGTTCCAATTCTCCGCCCTCTCGCAGTGTGCGGCGTCGCCCGTCACCAAGCCCTCTCCGCACGCGGGGGGAGGCGGTTGTCACACTCCCTCGAACAACGCCGTCGACAGGTAGCGCTCGGCGAAGTCCGGCAGCACCACGACGAGCGTCTTGCCGGCCATGTCGTTCCGCGCGCCGATCTCCAAAGCGGCGGCGAGGGCCGCACCCGACGAAATCCCGACGGTCAGGGCTTCGAGCCGCGCGGCTTCCCGCGCGGTGCGCATGGCGGTGTCATTGCCGATGCGGACGACCTCGTCGATCAGCTTGGTGTCGAGGATCTCGGGGATAAAGCCGGCGCCGAGACCTTGGATGCGGTGCGGGCCCGGCGTGCCGCCGGAGAGCACCGCGCTGTCCTCGGGCTCGACCGCGATCATCTTGAGCCCCGGCTTGCGCGGCTTCAGCACCGAGCCCACCCCGGTCAAGGTGCCGCCGGTGCCGACGCCGCTAATGACAACATCGACTTTTCCGCCGGTGTCCTTCCAGATCTCCTCCGCCGTGGTGCGACGGTGAATTTCAGGGTTGGCCGGGTTCTGGAATTGCTGCGGGATGTACGCGTCGGGCAGCGATCTGGCGATCTCCTCGGCCTTGCCGATGGCGCCCTTCATGCCCTGGGCCGCCGGGGTCAGCTCGAGTTCGGCGCCGAGCAGCAGCAGCATCTTGCGGCGCTCGACCGACATGCTGTCCGGCATCGTCAGGATCAGGCGGTAGCCTCTGGCAGCGCAGACAAACGCGAGCGCGATGCCGGTATTCCCGGAAGTCGGCTCGACCAGCACGGTCCCGGGCTTGATCCGGCCGGCGGCCTCGGCCGCGTCGATCATCGACACGCCGATGCGGTCCTTGACCGAGGCGAGCGGGTTGAAGAATTCGCATTTGGCCAGGATATCGGCCTTGGCCCCGGCCTGCTTGGCCATCCGGTGAATGCGGACGAGCGGGGTAGCACCGATCGTTTCGGTGATGCTGTCGTAGACGCGCCCGCGGAACTCGGCGCCTTGCGAATTAGTCGTATCGGCGGTGTTCATTAAGCTGCTCTCCCAGAGTCTATGCGTGATTTATGTAGGTTCTGCCCCGGCAAACCTCAAATCTCGAAATCGGTGAATTCCGTGGTCCGGCCGGCGATCCCGCTTTGATGCGCGCGGGTGCACAGATCGTCGAGCGTCAGCGCATCGAGCCGCTGCATCATTTCTTCCTGCAATTCGAGCCATAGCGGGCGAACCACCTGATGGCCGAGCGCGCTGCCCGCCGGGTCGCTGATCGGGTCTTCGGCGGTCTCCAGCGCGCGCACCGTTCGGATGATGTCGCCGAGGCTGATGCGGCGCCGCTCGCGCGCCAAGCGGTAGCCGCCGGACGGGCCGCGGATGCCGACCAAGACCCCGTGACGCACCAGCTCCTGCAGGACCGGTTCGAGATAGCGGCGCGGGATGCCTTGCCGCGCGGTGATTTCCGCCGAGCGCACCGGGATGGGCCCACCATTATAGGCGATATCGAGTACCGCCTCGATCGCAAACAGGAGCTTTTTGGTCAGCCGCACCATGCCCGCCGGCCGCCTTCTCGCAAGGTTCAGGGTGTTATAGGGAGGAGTGTCGTCCCGGAAGGCGTCCAGGACAAGCGGCGCCGACGCCGGTCGAGCCAAATCCCGCGGCACCGCGCGTCGGGGACCGGTTCTGCTCTTGGCTTTCTTTCGAGGAGAAGGCCGTGACGATAGCCAATTCCGGGCGCGCGATGCGGGTGAAGACGAGCTGGGCGATGCGGTCGCCGGGCCGCACCGTAATCGTCCGGCCGCTTTGCGGCGGATTGCGGTTCCAGGCCGAGATAAGGCACGGCCCCTCGTAATCGGCGTCGATCAGTCCGACGGCATTGCCGAGCACCAGACCTTCGCGATGGCCGAGGCCCGAGCGCGGCAGCACCACAGCACACCAATCGGGATCGCCGATGCGGAAAGCGATACCGGCGGGGATCAACACCGCCGCTGCCTGCGGTTCGACAATCAACGGACCATCGAGGCAAGCATGCAGATCGAGCCCGGCAGCGAGCTTTGACCCCCATGACGGAAAACCCCAGCCGGCGAGGCGCGGATCGAGGATCTGCAGTTCGACCTTCATCGCGGGGGCAGATGGTCGGCGATGCGCGCAGCGAGGCGCGCGGCGACCTCGCGCTTGGTCATGACCGGCCAGTCCTCGACCCCGTCCGCGTCGACGAGGTGGATCGTGTTCTCGTCGCCGCCGAAGGTACCGGTGCCGGGTGACACGTCGTTGGCGAGGATCCAGTCGCAACGCTTGCGGGCGCGCTTGGCGCGCGCGTTGGCGACGATTTCGTCGGTCTCGGCGGCAAAGCCAATGACTAAGGCCGGCCGGTCGTTGGCGCGCCGCGAAATGCTGGCGAGGATGTCGGGGTTTTCGGCGAGGCGCAGCAATGGCGGGCCGCCGCCGTCCTTTTTGAGCTTGTGGCCGGCCACGCTTTCGACGCGCCAGTCGGCGACCGCCGCCGCCATGACCGCGACATCGACCGGCAAGGCCGCCTCGCACGCCGCCAGCATCTCGGCCGCGGTCTCGACCGCGACCAGCCGCACCCCGAAGGGCGTCGGCTCCTGCGTCGGCCCCGAGACCAGCACTGTGTCGGCGCCGAGCCCCGCGAGTGCCGCCGCGATCGCATGGCCCTGCTTGCCCGAAGAATGGTTCGAGAGGTAGCGCACCGGGTCGATCGGCTCGCGCGTCGGGCCGCTCGTCACCAGCGCGCGGCGCCCCACAAGGCGCGCCTCGCCCTTCAGCATCCCCTCGATCGCGGCGACGATCTCCAATGGCTCGGCTATCCGGCCCGATCCGACTTCGCCGCAGGCGAGATCACCCGAACCCGGTCCGATGCGCACGACGCCGCGCGCGGCGAGGGTCGCAAGGTTGGCCTGCGTTGCCGGATGGCCCCACATCATCAAATTCATCGTCGGGGCGATTAGCACCGGCTTATCGGAGGCGAGCAGCACCGTCGTCGCGAGATCGTCGGCGAGTCCCGCCGCCATGCGCGCGATCAGATCGGCGCTCGCCGGTGCGACGACAAGGAGATCAGCCTCGCGCGACAGCCTGATATGGCCCATCTCGCTTTCGTCGGTCAGCGACCAGAGGTCGGTGTAGACCTTGTCTTCGCAGAGCGCCGCGACCGACAGCGGCGTCACAAAATGCTGCGCCGCCGCGGTCATCACCGCGCGCACCGCAGCCCCGCGCTCGCGCAGCCGGCGAATGAGGTCGAGGCTCTTATAGGCCGCGATCCCGCCCGAGATGATCAACAGGATGCGCCGATCGTCAAGCAAACCAAATCCTCCGCTTTCCGCCGCGCCGCGAGTATGCCGCTGTCGCTATCAGAGAGCGAGAAGGTTTACCCTGAGGAAAGCCGAAGCGATCGCCGTGAGACCGAGCTAAATGCAGTTTCGTAGGGCGGGTAGAGCGCAGCGCAACCCGCCACCGCGGCGCGAAGCCGTGGGTTGCGCTTTTCGCTTCGCTCACCCTACTCGCTCCGAACTTTGCCTGCACTGACATTGTCTTGAGCGACGATCACCCCTCGCGCCGCTGAATCAGGTACCCCGGGCCTACGCCGGGTGACGAGCAGAAGACAGCGGTGGGATACCCTCAAACGCTCTCAGCCAAAGGCGGGCGCACGCGGCGGTTGCGTGAAATCGAAGCCGTCGAGAAGATTATAGGCGTGGGCGTCGCGCTGCTGCAGCGGCTTCAGCCCGAACCTGGCCTCGATCAATGCCAGCACCGAGGTCGTGTCGGCGACGCGATGGTCGATATAGCCGCGCCGCGCCCACGGGCTGATCAGCAAGGCCGGCACGCGGGTGCCGCAGCCATAGGCGTCGGGATTGGGCGGCGCCACATGGTCCCAGAACCCGCCGCCTTCATCATAGGTAACAATGATTGCGGTCTTCTCCCACAGCCGGCTGGCACCGAGCGCTTTCAGAAGCCCCATCACCCATGCTTCGCCCCAGCGCGGCGCTGATTCCGCCGGGTGCTCGTCGCGCCCGCCAGTCGCCTTCAGGAATGAAACCCGGGGCAGCCGGCCCTTTTTCAGATCCTCGAGAAAATCCTCGCTGTCGCGCATCCGGCCGGCTTTGACATTGGCAAACCAGCTTGGGTAGTACTGAAACGGGTTGTGGTGCGAGAGATAGAGCGTCGGCGTGTCGATGACGACCGAGCCATCGCCGGCGCCGAACGCCGTTTTCAGCGCCCAAGGTTTGACCGCGTTCCAGCCCTCGTTATACCAAGCCCAGTCGAGCGTGGCCGCGTCGAGCCGGTCGCCGATATTGGGATAGGTCTGCTCCTCGGGCGGCGGCGCCAGGTCGAGCGACCCCATAAACGTCTT
>DATMKU010000317.1:0-27103 GCA_035570935.1 Allostellaceae bacterium | reverse complement strand
ATGCACAACGTGCTTGGCCCACGCCGGCAAGCAGTGGCGCCGGGTCGTCGGGGCCTTCATCGCCACCGCCTTCGCCCAGAACGATGCCGATGCCGCCCGGGCCCAGTGGCGACAAAATCGCCGACCAGCTGCGCCGATCGGCGCAGCTTTGGGCAATCTGTGCCGCGCACGCCCGCCTGAAGGTCCCACGACATCTTGCCAAGCTCCGCTTGGCGCCCCCCCCTTGCCGTTGAAGCTGGCCCGGCGCAGTTTGAACGGCCCGCTGCGCCCCGACTTGGCGACAACGCGGCGAAGTCCGCGCTCGACCAATGCCCGCAACGTAACCCCTTCCCGCACCCGATCTCGCGCACTTCGCGCAGCAGCGCATCGGTAATCTCTACCGTTGTCCTCGCCGGACCCTTCGATATGGCGTAGCCGATATAGGGACCCAAATACCCATTCGACAATGGATAGCAGGCCTCTCGTCGCGGGCCGCAAGAAAGCTGCCGCGTGCGTACCGGGCAGGACATCTGGTGATTTGCGCAATCGCCGGCGGGCGGAGGCTGAAGGAGCGGAAATGGCTGAGACGATCGAACTGAACGGCCGGCGGTACCGCGTGCCGGAGCGGCCGGTGGTGGTGATCTGCGTCGACGGGTTCGACCCGGCGTATGTCGAGCATGGCATTAGCGACGGCATCCTGCCGACGATCGCCGGTTTTGCACATGAGGGCTGGCTCGGCGCCGCCGACGCGGCGATGCCGACCTTCACCAACCCGAACAACGTCTCGATCGTGACCGGGGCGCCGCCGTCGGTTCACGGCATCGCCGGCAATTACTACCTCGACCGTGAGACCGGGCGGGAGGTGATGATCACCGACGACCGGCTCATGCGCGGCGAGACGATCCTGGGGCTGATGTCGCGGGCCGGGGTTCCGACCGCCGCGGTCACGGCCAAGGACAAGCTCCGCCGGATGCTGGGCCATGGTCTCGACGGGGTGTGCTTTTCTTCGGAATGCGCCGACAGCCAGGCCCTGGCGCTGGTCGGGCGCGCCCGGCCGGGCATGTACTCGGCCGATCTGTCATTGTTTGTGCTCGATGCAGGGTTGCGGCTGCTCGCCTCGGGGGCGGCGCGGCTGCTCTATCTGTCGTTGTCCGATTATGTCCAGCACGACCACGCGCCGGGCGAGCCCGAGGCCGACGCGTTTCACCACGCCCTCGACGAGCGGGTGGCGCATTTTGTCGAATTGGGTGCGGTCGTCGGGCTCGTCGCCGATCACGGGATGAACGACAAGCCGCGCGTGATCTTTCTCGAAGACGAGCTGGCCCGGCGCTTTGGCGCGGGCGCGGCGCGGGTGATCTGTCCGATCACCGACCCGTTTGTCCGCCATCATGGCGCGCTCGGTTCGTTTGTGCGCGTCTACACCCGCGACAGCGGCGGCAATCTCGCCCAGATGATGACGGCGAGCGCGGCATTGCACGGGGTCGCCGGGGTTTTCGACCGCGCCGAGGCATCAGAGCGCTTTCAGCTGCCCTACGATCGCGAAGCCGATTTTGTCGTGCTCGGCGACGCCGCGACCGCGATTGGCGCCGCTCGCGCCAAGCACGATTTGTCGGGGCTTGCCGGCCATCGCCTGCGCTCCCACGGCGGCAAAGGCGAACAGCGCGTGCCGTTCATCCTGTCGCAGCCGTTGACCGCCCAATACCGAGAGCTGGCCGAAACCCGCCGCCTGCGTAATTTCGACATCTTCGATTTCGCGCTGAACGGCGTCGCCTAAGATTCGACTGCTTTAGATCAATTCAATGGACCATGACGCCCAAGAGATCGAGCTCGGCCGCTATCGCCGTCATCGCGCCTCCGACCGCAAACACAAGGGTTCCGGCGAGAAATCGACCGTCGTCAGCGATGCGGCTGGTGGCTAGCGCATCCGGGCGAATGGCGCTCGGACGAGCGACGGCCGCGAACGCCGTCGCGGTCAGCAGCCGAGCTTGCCGGCGAGGTCGATAAAGCTGTCCGCGGTCACGTCGAAATCGTACTCGGCCCGGATGTCGCGCGTTTTGTTCGGGCCGTGCTCCAATGGCCGGCTGACAAAGGCGGTGCGGAAGCCGCGGCCGCGCGCCGCGACGAGATCGCCGTTATGGGCGGCAACCATCATGCATTGCCCGGGCTTCAGGTCGAGAAACGCGGCGGTGCGGTCATAGGCCTCGGGCTGCGGCTTGTAGGCGTGGGCGACCTCGGCGCCGAGCACCGCGTCCCACGGCAGGCCCGCGTATTTAGCCATGTTGACCATCAGCGCGACATTGCCGTTCGACAAGGTCGCCAGGATGTATTTGCGCTTCAGCCGGGTCAGGCCTTCGCCCGTGTCGGGCCAACCGTCGAGCCGGTGCCAGGCGCGGTTCAGATGGTCGATCTCGGCCTCGCCGAGGCCCGTTATCCCGAACTCCGGCAGCAGCTCGACCAGGTTCTCGCGATGCAAATCGTCGAGCCGCGCCCACGGGCGTTCTCCGCTGCGCACCTTGGCCATCGCCGGCTGATAGCGCGCCCGCCATTTGTCGGCAAAATCGTGCCAGTCTTTGTCGTAGCCTTTCGGGCCGAGAATGGCCTTCGCCTCGCGCGCAACGCTGTCGCGCCAATTCACCACCGTCCCGAATACGTCGAAAGTCAGCGCCTTCACTTCCGAAATCGCCATCGCCCACATCCCCTATCGCCGTTCCCCAATTCGCCGAGCAGCGCCGCCGCACCACCGCCGACCACCATAGCCGTTTATCTGGCGGATTGTCGGCTGCGCGATCAGCCGCGATGAAGAAGGTCAACCTCGCGGAAGCCAAAGCGCAGCAGCGAGTCGGCCCCCGCCGTGGGCCGCGGCAAGGCCGTCGTGCTGCTCTTCGAAGCCGAGGGCGAGGGCCGGCATAATCGTGAGGGCGATAAACCCGTCGATGTGCCAACCGCTCGGGCCCGTATGGCGGCTGTTTAAGCAGCTCTGGCGGTGGAGGCAACCGGTGCCGTAGGTGCCCCGGAGCGGGCGGCGGCGACGATCATCTCCGCACCCTTTTCGGCGATCATGATCACCGTCGCGTTGGTGTTGCCGGACACGACCGCCGGCATGACCGAGGCGTCGATGACGCGCAGTCCCTCGGCGCCGTGAACGCGCAATTCGGCGTCGACGACGGCGCGCTCATGCGTGCCCATCATGCAGGTCGAGGTCGGGTGAAAGGTCGTGCCGGCGGTCTGCGCGACATGGTCGAGCCACGCAGCGTCGGTCTCGGTCGCCGGGCCGGGCAGGAATTCGCCGGTCACGAGGGCCGCCATTGCCGGGCTCTGAAACACCTTGCGGGCGGCGCGCAGGCCGGCGACGAGCGTGTCCTTGTCAGCCTGGGTCGAGAGATAATTGGGCTGGATTGCCGGCGGGATCGCCGGATAAGGCGAGCGGATCCGGAGCCAGCCGCGGCTTTCGGGGCGGCACGGTATGCAGGTCAACTGGCAGCCGGGGAAATCGTGCATCGCCTCGCCGGGTTTCACAAAACTGCCGGCGAGGAACTGGTACTGCACATCTGGCGAGTCGAGGCCGGGGCGGGTGCGCACAAAGAGGCCGATCGGTGCGGCCCCCATCATCAATGCGCCGCGGCGGCCGAGCGCCCATTCGAGCCCGGCGCGGGCCTGCAGCCGCCAGCTGCGCGAAATTTCGTTCAGCGTGTTAGCGCGGCGCACGCGGTAGACGACGCGCGAATTCAGGTGGTCCTGCAAATTCTCGCCGACCCCGGCGAGATCGTGGACGACCGGGATGCCGTGTGCTTGCAATAACTCGCCGGGGCCCACCCCGGATAATTGCAAGAGTTGCGGCGAGTTGATCGAGCCGCCAGCGAGGATCACCTCGCGGCGTGCGCCCGCCTGACGGACGACGCCGCCCTGGGCATATTCGAGACCGACTGCGCGGCGGCCGTCGAACAGCACGCGCTGCGCGAACGCGCGGATCTCGACCTTGAGGTTGGGCCGCTTTAAGGCCGGGCGCAAATACGCGACGGCGGCGCTGCACCGGCGTTTGTTGCGCACGGTGACCTGTAGCGGGCCGACCCCATCCTGATCGGGGCCGTTGAAATCATGGTTGCGGCGATACCCGGCCTCCACGGCCGCGGCGATAAAGGCATCGTGCAGTTCGTGCTCGGCGCGCAGATCGGTCACGTCGAGCGGGCCGCCCTTGCCGTGATGCTGGTCTTCGCCGCGCTCCTGGTTTTCGGCGCGGCGGAAATAGGGCAGCACGTCGTCATACGACCAGCCGGTGTTGCCGAGCTGGCGCCACAGATCGAAATCCTGGCGCTGGCCGCGGATGTAAATGAGGCCGTTGATCGAGCTCGACCCGCCCAAGACCTTGCCGCGCGGCCACGGCAGGCGGCGGCCGGCGAGTTCGGGTTGCGGCTCGGTTTCGAACTGCCAGGTGATCTTCGGATGGTAGATGTTGCGGTAAAAGCCGGCCGGGATGTGGATCCACGGGTTACTGTCCTTGCCGCCGGCTTCGAGCAGCAGGACGCGCGAGCGCCCGTCGGCGCTGAGGCGGTTGGCCAGCACGCATCCGGCCGATCCCGCGCCGACGACGATGTAATCGAACTCCGTTTGCTGCTGCATGGTCGCGCCCGCTCCGGCTTCACCCGGCCCATTCTAGCGATTTTCGCGGCAAGAGTATTGTCGAACAGCCCGGACGGCTGCGCTGCGCCCCCCATGCCCGGCGCAACTTCGCCCCTCCGGGGCGCTCGCGGGCTATTTGTTCATGTTCCAAATGTCGGTGGCGAGCAGCCAGCGCCCGCCGGCCTTGCGCCAGACGACCGCATATTTGCCGACGATTTGCTGTGGCGGTTGGGACTTGGTTTCGAGCGTCACGGTGCCGATCTCACGGGCGGCGCGCGGGCCGAGCGGCAGCACGTCGAGGGTGACGAGCTTGGCGTTGCCGACCTGCTGCGCCGCCGCTTTCCAGAAAGCTTCGATCGCGTTGCCGCCGTGGACGATGTCGTGGCCGGGCGGCAGCAAATAGGCGTTGTCGGCGTACATGGCCGCGACCGCGGCGGCGTCGCCCCTGTTGAAGGCGTCGGCCCATTTGTCGTTGAGCTTTTGGATCGTCGCAGCGGTCTGCGCCACCGCCGAACCGGCGAATATCAGGCAGACGCAGAGGACCAGCGCGGCAACCCGTATCATGGCAATCCTCCCCATTTGATTTCTGGCGATATTCGTTCGCGCTGGCGCCTGGAGCAAGGCGTCAGATGTCGATCGTGCCGGTGAGAAAGAGGATGGCGCGGCCGGCGATATCAACCCGATCGCCGCGCAGCGCGCACCGCAGACTGCCGCCGCGGCGCGACAGCTGGCGGGCATCGAGACGGGTCTTGCCCAGCGTCTCAGCCCAATACGGGATCAAGGTGCAGTGCGCCGAACCGGTCACCGGGTCTTCGTCGAGGCCCAGCCCCGGTGCGAAAAAGCGCGAGACGAAATCGACTTCGTCGCCAATCACCGACTTGGACGGAGCGGGCGCGGTGACGATGACGGCGCGGTCGAGCTTTGCCAGCGCGGCGAAGTCGGGGGTGAGCGCCGCTACTTGGCCGGGATCGTCGTAGACCGCGAGATAATCGCGCGCGGCGAGCACACTCGTCGGCTCCTGTCCGAGCGCGGCGGCGAAGCCGTGCGGCGCCGTGCATGGCGCCGGTGGGCGCGAGGGGAAGTCGAGTACCAGCAATTCGCCGTCGCGCGAGACCGTCAGATCGCCCGCCTTTTCGGTGCGGAACACGACGCGGCGCTGCTGGGGCGCGAGGACTCCGAAGACGACGTAAGCCGAGGCCAGCGTGGCGTGGCCGCACAGATCGACCTCGATCGTGGGGGTAAACCAGCGCAACCGCCACGCCTCGCCTTCGCGCACAAAGAATGCCGTCTCCGCCAGATTGTTTTCGGCGGCGATCGCCTGCATCACATCGTCGGGCAGCCAACAGTCGAGCGGACACACTGCCGCCGGATTGCCGGTGAACGGGCCGTCGGCGAAGGCGTCGATCTGGTAAAGCGGGATATGCATCGCTCCCTCCGCCAGTGGAAATCAATGAGCGAAATGCGCTGCGATTGTCAGAACGGCGCCGATCAAGCCGACGACGGCGGAATATCGAAAATCGATTGGCTGCGCGTCGGGCGCCGCATGATCTCGGTTCGCAACTCTGCCGTCTCGGCCCGCAGATCGGCCGCCCCTGTCTTCAGTTCAACCCGGAGGTCGGCCGCCGCGGTTTTCAGCTCGATTCGCAGATCAGCCAACCCGGTCCTAGTGTCCGACCAAGCTGGATGACCTCCGCCTTGGTAGCGATCTCGGGTAGCTTGGCAGTCAAAAATCCGTGCACCTCGTCAATGTGAGGCGCCAAGTGGTTCAGCGTCGATTTGACCTCGTCGAGATCGCCGCGAATATGAGCAACGTCTGCTTCGAGGCGGGCGACGCGCGCTTCGAGGCCCGGCTGCCGCGTGGGGCCTCCGGTATCAGCCATTAGCCGCGGCGCCTGAGTGCAGCGGGTGGGCGTGGTCGAGGGGACCGTGGCCGCGACCCAATCCGGGGGCGCTGGCGATCGCGCGCTGGACATAGGTCCGGGCGCGGTCGACGGCATTCTCGATGGCGAGCCCTTGGGCGAGGCCGGCGGCGATCGCGGAAGCGAGGGTGCAGCCGGTGCCGTGGGTATGGCGCGTGGCGATGCGCGGGCTCTCCCAAGCCCTGGCGCCAGCCGCAGTCACCAGCAGATCGGTGACGATTTCACCGGGGAGGTGACCGCCCTTGACCAGCACCGCCCGGCAGCCGAGCCGCAACAGGGCTTCGCCGGCGGCACGCATCGCAGCGACGTCGGTGATCGCGCCGCCGCACAGGATCTCGGCCTCGGGAAGGTTTGGGGTCAACACCGTCGCCCGCCCGATCAGCAGCGTTTTGAGCGCGTCGACCGCGTCGGGATCGATCAGCCGGGCGCCGCCCTTTGCCGCCATGACCGGGTCGACCACCAGCGGGATCGCCGCTGTCCGCTCCCGCAATACCGCCGCCAGCGTTTCGATGACCGCCGTGTCGTGCAGCATGCCGGTCTTGATCGCATCGGCGCCGATGTCGTCGAGCACGATCTCGATCTGCTGGCGGATAAAATCGGGCGGGATCGGTAAGACGCCAAAGACGCCCTCGGTATTCTGCGCAGTGAGCGCGGTGATCGCCGTCGCCGCGTAGGCGTCGAGCATCGTCACCGTCTTGATGTCGGCCTGGATGCCGGCGCCGCCGCCGGAGTCGGACCCGGCGACGATCAGCACCCGGCCGCGCATTATTCCGCCGCCTGCGGAATGTCGTCGATGCCCGCCGCGGCCGTGCGGATCGCGGCGCAAATCTGATCGACGACCGCGGCGACCAGCTCTTCGTCCTCGCCTTCGGCCATGACCCGGATCACCGGCTCGGTGCCCGAGCGGCGGATTAAGAGGCGGCCGGCAGCACCCAGCCGGGCCTCGCCGTCGGCGATGGCGCGCTGCACCGCCGGTCGGTCGAGCGGAACCACATCGCCGTGGCGCACATTGCCCGCATATTGCGGCACCGGGGTGAACAGGCGGCAGACCTCGCTTGCCGGCCGGCCGGTTTCGACGATCGAGGCCAGCACCTGCAGCGCCGCGATCAAGCCGTCGCCGGTCGTCGCGTAATCGGCGAGGATGATGTGGCCCGACTGCTCGCCGCCGAGATTACAGCCGAGACTGCGCATCTTTTCGACGACATAGCGGTCGCCGACCCCGGCGCGGTGCAGGCCGATCCCCTGGCCGGTCAGATAGCGTTCGAGCCCGAGATTGGACATCACCGTCGCCACCAGCGCGCCGCCGGCGAGCCGGCGGCTGCGCGACAACCCAGTCGCGATCAACGCCATCAGCTGGTCGCCGTCGAGGATCGTGCCGTGCTCGTCGGCAATGACCAGCCGGTCGGCGTCGCCGTCGAGGGCAATGCCGATATCGGCGCGGCGGGCGAGCACCTCGCGCCGCATCTGCTCGGGCGCCAGCGCACCGCATTCGCGATTGATGTTGAGCCCGTCCGGAGCGACGCCGAGCGAAAATACCTCGGCCCCGAGTTCCCAGAACACGGTCGGGGCCACCTTGTAGCCGGCGCCGTGCGCGCAATCGACCACGATCCGCAATCCGTCGAGCCGCAGGCCGCGCGGAAAGCTCTGCTTAACGAATTCGATATAGCGCCCGCCGGCGTCGTCGAGACGTTTGACGCGGCCGAGCTCGGACGGGCTCGCCCGCCGGCTCGGTCCTCTGGCGAGCGCGGTTTCGATCTTGTGCTCGATCTCGTCCGACAGCTTGTAGCCGTCGCGGCCGAACAGTTTGATACCGTTGTCGCCATAAGGATTATGCGAGGCCGACAGGACGACGCCGATATCGGCGCGCAGGCTGCGCGTCAGCATCGCGATCGCCGGGGTCGGCAGCGGGCCGACCAGCACGACGTCCATGCCCATCGTGACAAAGCCGGCAGTCAGCGCCGGTTCGAGCATGTAGCCCGAAAGACGGGTGTCCTTGCCGATGACGACGAGATGCTTGTGCGCCCCGTTTTTAAAGCATTCGCCGACGGCGATCGCGACCTTCAACGCCGTTTCCGGAGTCATCGGCTCGAGGTTTGCAGTGCCGCGGATCCCGTCAGTGCCGAAGAGCTTCCGCGTCATCTCGCCACCAGAGCTTTAACTAATCCCCGAGACGCGCCAAAGTACAAAAAAAGAGCTCTGTTGTCAAATAACAATTTCACGAAATTAACGTTACTGCAATTTGGCGATTACTCGTCGAGCCGGCAATTGCGAACCGCGGGCAAAAAGCCCGGGCGGGCGAAAGCGGGGCGGCAGAAGCTGGCTGGCGCGCCGCCGGTTCAGCCGCCTGGTTGCGGCTCCGGTTCGAGCCCGGCCGGACGACCCGAGGGCGGTACCGAGCTGCGCCGGCCAGACCGCGGCTCCTCGGTCTGCGGCGCCGACGCCGTGTTCTCGCGCACGATGCGCTCGCCCTTGATGATGCGGCGGATCTCGTCGGCCGAGAGGGTCTCGTATTCGAGCAGCCCGCGGGCCAAGGCATGCAGTTCGTCGAGCCGGGCGGTCAAGATGTCGCGCGCTGTCTCTTCGCCTTCGTCGACAAGCCGACGGATTTCTTCGTCGATCAGCTTAGCCGTCGCTTCCGACACATTCTTGCGCTGCGTCACCGAATGGCCGAGGAACACTTCCTCCTCATTCTCGGCATAGCGCAGCCGCCCGAGCTTTTCGCTGAACCCGAACTCGGTCACCATCCGGCGAGCGAGATGGGTCGCGCGCCGGATGTCGTCGGAGGCGCCGGTGGTCACCTTGTCCGGCCCAAAGATCAGTTCTTCGGAGACGCGCCCGCCGAACAGGCTCGCCAGCATGGCTTTGATTTCGAGCTTGGACTGGCTGTATTTGTCGCGTTCCGGCAGATACATCGTAATGCCAAGCGCGCGGCCGCGCGGGATGATAGTGACCTTGTGCAAGGGCTCGTGCCCTTCGGCATAGAGCATGCACAGCGCATGCCCGGCCTCGTGGTAGGCGGTCAGCTTTTTCTCGTCCTCGGTCATCACCATCGAGCGCCGCTCGGCGCCCATCATGACCTTGTCCTTGGCGTGCTCGAACTCGCTCATCGCCACCGAGCGCTTGCCGCGGCGCGCCGCCATCAGCGCCGCCTCATTGACGAGGTTGGCGAGGTCGGCGCCGGAGAAGCCGGGCGTGCCACGGGCGATGATCTTGGCGTCGACATCGGCGGCCAGCGGCACTTTGCGCATGTGGACCTTAAGGATCTTCTCGCGGCCGACGACATCAGGGTTTGGCACCACCACCTGGCGGTCGAAACGGCCCGGCCGCAGCAACGCTGGGTCGAGCACGTCGGGCCGGTTGGTCGCGGCGATCAGGATCACGCCTTCGTTCGCTTCGAACCCGTCCATCTCGACGAGCAGCTGATTCAAGGTCTGCTCGCGCTCGTCGTTGCCGCCGCCGAGCCCGGCGCCGCGATGGCGGCCGACGGCGTCGATCTCGTCGATAAAGATGATGCAGGGGGCGTTCTTCTTGCCCTGCTCGAACATATCGCGCACCCGGCTCGCGCCGACGCCGACAAACATCTCGACAAAGTCGGAACCCGAAATCGTAAAGAACGGCACATTCGCCTCGCCCGCGATCGCGCGCGCGAGCAGGGTCTTGCCGGTGCCGGGTGAGCCCACCAGTAGCACCCCCTTTGGGATCTTGCCGCCGAGCCGCTGAAATTTCTGCGGGTCCTTCAAGTATTCGACAATTTCCTCGAGCTCCTGCTTAGCCTCGTCGATCCCGGCCACGTCTTCAAACGTGATGCGCCCGACCTTTTCGGTCAAAAGCCGGGCCCGGCTTTTGCCAAAGCCCATCGCCCGACCGCCGCCGCCCTGCATCTGGCGCATAAAAAAAATCCACACCCCGATCAGCAGCAGCATCGGGAACCACGAGATCAGCACCCCGAACAGCGACGGCACGTTGTCGTCGACCGGGGCGGCGGAAATCCGCACGCCCTTGTCGATCAGCCGGCCGACCAGGCTGGGGTCGTTTGGCGCATAGGTGGTGAAGGCCCTACTGTCGGTGAAATGACCGCTGATCGTGTTGCCCTGGATCGTCACATCGGCGACCTGGCCGCGATTGACGTCGTTGACAAAATCGGAAAACGCGAGGGTCGATTGCGGACCATGGCTGGAGGACGTCTGGAACAGGTTGAAAAGTGCGACGAGAAGCAGCCCGATTACGATCCAAAGGGCGAGATTCTTGCCGAAGTTATTCACGATAAACGCCTTTCCATGCCGAACCGGCCAGCACGCGCCGCACAACCTACGCCAATTGAGCCCGGTCCGCGATCCATTTTTGTCCCGTCAGACATAAGGTGCGCGCCCGCTTAAACAACTGCAAAGCTGGCATCGGACAAAGAATTGACGGGTCTAAAACAGAGGCTCGGCAGCAAGAACCCTGCTTCGCGTCGGTACCCGAGAGAGGGAACAGCGGCGAGACCTTTTTCATCCCAAAATGCCGGCAGAATCGGATTGACCAGCGCCGGCAACGCAGTGTGCCGCGCTTGGAACGGCCGCCGGTGGAGTTCGCGAACCCCGTCCCCGCCGAGATAACCGAGGGTCAGCACGCCGGCGCCGGCGCGCGGCCCAACCGCGAAGCGGCGATCCCAGAGGATGGCGTCACCCGGTCCCACCGGCACCGGTGCGTCCGCGGTGGCCAGCTCGCGCAGCACGAGAATACGGTAGCGCCATGCGACAAACTGGCAGCCGCCGAGGGTATACCCGCCCTTTGCCTCGCCGGCGAGCACCCGAAGCATGTGGATGACGGCCCGGCGCCGCGGCGGATAGCGGCTGCCGCCAAGCGCAAAGACGAGGGCGGACAACGCCCGTTCGCCAACATCGGGCGGCGCCGACAGCAGTGTTGTGCGGTCGAGCACAGCGAACCCGGCCGGATGCACCGACACGGCGCTCGCCAGTAGCGCATCGCGGGCATGTTCGCGCCGTGTCCGCTCGCGGCCGAGGCGGCGGATATCGCCGGCCATAGCGTCGAACGCGCCGGCCGCCGCGTGCTCGCGCAGACGGGCCCGGGCGAAAGCCGGGTCGCGATTGCTCGGATCGCTAATAAAGTGCTGGCGCTCGGCGGCGAGTGTCGCGACCAGCCTGGCCTTCGCGACATCAAGCAGCGGGCGCAGGATGCGGCAGAAGTCGAGCTCGCGAATGGCCGACATTCCGGCCAAGCCGTCGGACCCGCTGCGCGCGGCGCGGCGCAACAGGTAGGTCTCGACCTGGTCTCCGCGGTGATGGCCGGTCAGGAGATGCAGGCAACCCGCCTCGCGGCACCACTCCCCGAGGAGACGGTAGCGGGCCGTCCGCGCCATGTCCTGAATGTGGGTGCGCGGCTTTTCGCCTTCCCAGACGAGGATTTCGTGGGGGATCGCGCGCCCTCGAAGCCAGCCCGCCAACCGGCTGAGCTCGGCCGCGCTTTCCGGCCGCAGGCGATGGTCGACCGAGAGGGCGCGGATCTCGCCGCCGCGCTGCCGCGCCCAGCGGTCGGCGAGGATCGTCAGCGCGAGGCTGTCGGGGCCGCCCGAGACCGCGACGGCGACCAACGGCGCGGTTTCGAACGCGGCGAGACGGTCGAGTCGGGCGGCGAACTCGGCCAAACCGAGGGGCGGCGCCGGGTCCGCGGAGCTCAGCAACCGAGCTTCTTTTTCTCCTGCGTCGCCCGGTCCTTGATGGCGCTCCCGGGATGCGGGAAATCACGGTCGAGCTGCATCAATGCAATGCAGGCGTTGTGCTTCTGATTGGCGCGGGCGAGCGACATGCCGAGCTTTAGTAAACCGTCGGCAGCCTTAGGCCCACGCGGGTAGCGCTTGTAGCCGTCGGCAAAGGCGGCGGCGGCTTCGCTGTATTGGCCGCGCGCGTAAAAGCTTTCGCCGAGCCAATACTGGGCATTGCCGGCGAGCGGGTCGCGCGGATGTTGTTGGATAAAGCTGCGCAGCGCTTCCTCAGCTGCCGGATAGTCGGCCTTGCGCAACAGTCCGAACGCCGAATTGTACTGCGCCGAGGCCGAGGC
This sequence comes from Allostellaceae bacterium, assembly GCA_035570935.1. Lineage (GTDB taxonomy): Bacteria > Pseudomonadota > Alphaproteobacteria > ATCC43930 > CGMCC-115725 > AP-15. The sequence goes on along the minus strand of DATMKU010000317.1, from coordinate 14,528 downwards.
CGGCGGCATCGCATCCGATCCGGGCGGCCGCAACGCGTCGCCGGCGCCCGCGATCCGGGGGGTCAGCTGGGTCGGCCCGGAATAGGGCGGCTCGGCGCCGCTCTCGGGCGTGGGCGGCGCGCCCGGCGGCGTCAGCGTGCCGTAGTTCGGCGGCGGCGGGCGGCCGTAGGGGGTCATCGCCGCCGGCTGGGCGAGCGGCGGCGGCTCGGAAGCCTGCGCCCCGGCGGGCGGGGCTGCCCCCGCGTCCTGACCCCGACCCTCGCCGAGCCGCACGTCGATGTCGCTGTTGACCTGCTCGAGGCGCTGGCGCAATTGCTGGACCTGGTTGGTTTCGTCTTCGACCCGGCCGGTCAGATCCCGCATCTGCTGTTCAAGCCGGTCCATTCGAACCTGCAGATCGACCGCCGTGCTCGTGCCGCTTTCGGCGCCGGGCGGCGCCTCGCCGCCGGTGCCGCGATAGACTTGGCGCTGCAGCATGCTGAGGTCGCGCTCCAGCCGGTCGAGCCGCTCCTGGGTCGAGGCGTCCTGCGCCCGCACCGCCGGAGACGCCGCCGCCATCGAGAGCAGCACGAGCAGCAGCGTCGGGCGGGGTTGCGGCAGAAACGATCGCCAAATCATCAGCGAAGCCTTTTGGAATGCGCCTGGCAGCGAGGGCGGCTGAACGCGCTGAGCGCGGGCGACGCGAACCATCGGAAACAGTCGTGCTAGGGGTTTTGGGCAAAAAAAGGGCGCCCGCAATTTATGCGCGTCCGTTGCCTCATTGCCTCCGCCGATCGCCGCGGTGTCCTGGACCCGCGCGACCGAGGCACTTGCGACCGCCGCGCGCCACCGGCTCTGTGTCGGTCGCGGCAAGCCGCGTCAATTGACGGTCGTGATGGCCACGCGGTTCTGGGCCCATGCCTCCTCGGTCGAGCCCGGAACCGCTGGGCGATCCTTGCCGTAGCTGATCGTCGAAAGGCGCGAAGACGGAATCCCGGCGGCGATCAGCACCTGCTTGGCGGCGTTGGCGCGGCGCTCGCCGAGAGCAAGATTGTATTCGCGCGTGCCGCGCTCGTCGCAATGGCCTTCGATCGTGACGGTGACGTTTGGATAGTGCTGCAGCCATTCGGCCTGCCGCTGCAAAATCTGCTGGGCTTCGGGGGTGATGTCTGAACGGTCGAATTCGAAAAAGACGCGATCGCCGGCAGTTTGCGCCAGATCCTGCTGCGAACCCGGCACAGCCGCCCCAGTCACGCCTCCAGGCGGCCCGGCCGGGCCGCTTGGCGCCGGCGGCGGTGTCTGCGGGGTACTGCTGCAGGCGGCCAGCAGCAACAAAAACCCTCCGAGGCCGGCTGCCCGGCCAAAGAACTTCATGCGCATGTCGTTTAATTCCCCTCGGTGAAATGCCGATGCTGCTCAGCGCAGCAATGGAGACCAGGCCGGATCGGACGCAGCCCCCGGCGTAGGCACGTCACGTTGGTTGTATCCGGTCAAGTCGATCGTTTGCAGGTGCGGCGAACCGCCATAGCCGCGCGAATCCGATGGTCCCTGCGAGAAATACATCAAAACCCGGCCATTGGGCGCCCAAGTCGGGCCCTCGACGAGAAATCCCTGGGTCAGCAAGCGTTCGCCCGAGCCGTCGGGCCGCATCACCCCGATATAAAACGAGCCGCCTCCGATCTTCGTAAAGGCGATCAGGTCGCCGCGCGGAGACCACACCGGTGTGCCGTATTTGCCCGAGCCAAAGCTGATCCGATGGGCGCCGCCGCCGCCCGCGCTCATCACGTAGAGCTGCTGGGAGCCGCCGCGGTCGGAGTTGAAGACGATCTGGCTGCCGTCGGGCGAGTAGCAGGGCGAGGTGTCGATCGCGCTGTCGTCAGTCAAGCGAGTAGCACTGTGGGTCCGCAGATCGTAGGTGTAGATGTTGCTGGCGCCGTTGACCGCGCGGCTCAGGATGACGCGGTTGCCGTCGGGCGAAAACCGCGGCGCAAAGGTCATCCCGGGAAAATCGCCGATCGCTTCCTGCTGCCCGGTGTCGATGTTGAGCAGGTAAACCCGCGGCTGCTTGCCGGCGTAGGAGAGATAGGTGATCTCCTGGGCGGTCGGCGAAAAGCGCGGGGTCAGGACCAACGCCCGCCCATCGGTCAGGTAGTGGTTGTTGGCGCCGTCCTGATCCATGATCGCCAGACGCTTGACCCGAGTTTGGGCCGGACCCGATTCGGCGACATAGACGATGCGGGTGTCGAAGTACCCCTCCTCGCCGGTGATCCGCTTATAAATTTCGTCGGCGATGATGTGCGCGATGCGCCGCCAGTTCTGGCGCGTCGTCGTATAGCCGAAGCCGGTCAGCTGCTGCTCGGCGAACACGTCCCAGAGCCGGAACTGGACCCCGAGCCGGCCGTCCGCCTGGGTCTGCACCGTCCCGGTCACCAGCGCCTGGGCGTTGATCTGGCGCCAGTCGGCGAATTGCGGGGTGGCGCCGCTTGTCGCGGAGACATTCTCGATAAAGCTGCGCGGGTCGAGCGGCCGAAACAGCCCCGAACGTTCGAGATCGGCGGAGACAACGCCGGCGATGTCGCTGCCGGCCCGCGATTCGTTGCCCCCGCCGCCGGCGAACGCCGGGATCGCGATCGGCATCGGCTGGACCTGCCCGCTGGTGATGTCGATGCGCAGCTCGGCGCGCGCCGGCACCGACGACAACGACAACAGCGCCAGCAGAGCAATCATCCCGCCGGGCAAAACGAGGCGGCTTTTTCTCATAAGACATCCTTTGGGCTGAAATCGACGACCATGTCTTTCCAGATGTCGTATTTGTCCGGAGGCAGACGCAACGGCCGGCAGAGCGGGTTGAAAAAGGCTCGCCGGGCGCTTTCCGCCGCGGCGCGAAAGAACGGGTCGGCGACGGCGCGCCCCTGATCGACGATCGTCGCCTGCTGGACGGTTCCGTCGGGCAACACGACGACGCGGATCTCGACGACCAGGTCCTTGGCGTCGCGCGCCCCCGCCGGAATGTTCCAGCAGCGCGAAATCTGCTCGCGGATCATGTCGACCTCGCTGGCGCTGAGCTGGCTGCCGAGCGGTGCCCGCGGCTGCGAGGATGCCCGGCCCGAGGCGATATTCGTCGTCTGCGGCGGTGCGTCGGGCGAAGGCGGGGTATCCTGCGACGCCAGGTTTCTCAACAGCGCGTCAAACTGGCCGGGGTTGTATTTCTTGGCCTCGGCCTTGGCCTCGTTGCGCGCCATTTGCTCGGGACGTTCGAGGGACGGTTCCGCCGCCGCTGCGACCGCCGGTTTTGGCGGGGGCATCGGCTTGGGTTCGGGCACCGGCGGCGGAGGCGGCAACTCGGCTTGCTGTGGTGCCGGGGGCGGTGGTGTCGATGGCGCGGGCGGCACGGGCTTAGCTGCCGGCGGGGCGGGAGCGGGCGGCGCCGGCGGCGCTTCGGCGGCCGAGGGTGGTGGGGAGGGCTTGGGCGGGGTCGGCATGGGCGCCGGCTTTTCCGCCGGCGGGCCCGGCAGCGGCGGCGCGGGTGTCGCCTCGCGTTGTGGCATGTTCGGGTTGGGATGCGTCGCCCGGGTTTCCGGCCCCATCGTCACGAGCTCGACCGCGATCGGCATTTCTTCAGGGGTCGGCGGATGAAACAAGGTCGGCAGCCCAAAAATCAACAAGACCCCGAGCAGCAAATGCAACGCCGCCGACAGGACCAGCCCGCGCCGCCCGACGCCATCGTCCATCGGCTCGGGGAATGCGGTTTCCGGCGACAAGGCCGGCTGTGCTGCTGCGACACTCATCCTGGAGCGATCGGACGCAAACCTTCAGCGCGACGCCGCCGGCGCGGCGGCCGCCGGATTGGCCGCGGCCTTGGCCGAGACACCTTTTGGCGATTGCGCGATCAGCGAGACTTTGCGGAACCCGGCGGCGCTGATCAGGCTCATGACTTCGAGCACACGGCCGTAATCGATCGATTTGTCGGCCCGCACATAGACGAGCGCGTCGGGATTGGCCCCGGTAATCGCCTGCAGTCGCGGCACCAACGCATCGGTCGGGACATCGGCATCCTGAATAAAGATATGGCCCTCGTTGTTGATCGAAATGACCAGCGGCTCCTTGGGGTCGGTGATCGGCGGCGCCTGCGTCTGCGGCAGATCGACCGGCACGCCGACGGTCAACAGCGGAGCGGCGACCATAAAGACGACGAGCAGCACCAGCATCACATCGACGAGCGGCGTCACGTTGATTTCGGCCATCGGCCGGTAGCGTCCACGCTGGCGGCCATTGCCGCCGAGGCTCGGTGCAGCCACGGCTCAGGGTCTCTCGTCGAGCTGGCGCGACAGAATCGCGCTGAATTCCGAGGAAAAGGCTTCGAGCCGGCCGGCGTAGCGGCCGAAATCAGTAGCCAGCTTGTTGTAGGCGACGACCGCCGGAATCGCCGCGACGAGGCCCAGTGCGGTCGCGAACAACGATTCCGCAATACCGGGCGCGACGACGGCGAGGCTCGTATTTTTCGAGGCGGCGATCGACTGAAAGCTGTCCATGATGCCCCAAACGGTGCCGAACAGCCCGACAAACGGTGCGGTCGCCCCGACCGTCGCGAGAAACGCCATAAACCGTTCCACCCGCTCCATCTCGCGGCCGACCGTGACGTTCATGACCCGCTCGATCCGCTGCTGCAGGCTCGCCCGCATGATCGCGGTGCCGAGAAGGCCCTTTGCGGCGCTGCGCCGCCATTCGCGCATCGCCGCTGAAAACACCGCGGTCATCGGATCGGGCGGGCGCTGGCCGACGCGCTCGTAAAGGTCGTCGAGCGAGCCGCCGGACCAGAAGCTTTCCTCGAAATTCGCCGCCGCATGGCGCAGCCGGCGCAGCCGGATCACCTTGTCGAAGATGACCGCCCACGACCAGAACGATGCCAAGAGCAGGATCAGCATGACGATTTTGACGATGGCATCCGATTGCAAAAACAGCGCGACAATCGACAAGTCATGAGGAACCGTGCCGGCGAGCGGCAAAGATTCGACGGCTGAAGGCGGCATTCTTTGAACCTTTTATGGCGTCATTTGGACAATGGCTGGCCTCACGGCAGCTCCTCGGTCTCGCCGGCGAGCGGCAGACCTGCCAAAAGGTCGAGCTGCGCCGGCAGGGATGCCGGCATCGGCAGGTCGAGATGGCGAAAAGCCAGCCGGGTCAAGAGGCGGCCGCGCGGCGTGCGCTGGACAAAGCCTTCCTGAATCAAAAACGGCTCGACCACCTCTTCGATCACGTCGCGTTCGTCGCCTAGCGCCGCGGCCATCGTTTCGACCCCGACCGGGCCTCCGCCGTAACGCTCGGCGATGCAGCGCAAATAGCGCCGGTCGATGGCGTCGAGCCCGGACCCGTCGACTTCGAGCCGAACGAGTGCTGCATCGGCGGCAGCGGCGTCAACGCTCATCACCCCCTCGACCGCCGCAAAATCGCGAATCCGGCGCAGCAGGCGCATCGCCACCCGCGGGGTGCCGCGAGCGCGGCGCGCGATCTCGGCGGCGCCATCGCGTCCCAATTCGAAGCTCAGCACCCGCGCGCCGCGGGTGACGATCAGTGCCAATTCGGCCGGCTCGTAAAAGACGAGGCGCAGCGGAATGCCAAAGCGTTCGCGCAACGGCCGGGTGATCAGCCCGGAGCGGGTCGTCGCCCCAACCAAGGTGAAGGGCGCTAGAGGATAGCGGATAGAATGTGCGCCTGGCCCCTCGCCGATGATCAGATCGAGGTGAAAATCTTCCATCGCCGGGTAGAGGATCTCCTCGACCGACGGGGCGAGCCGGTGCATCTCGTCGATGAACAACACGTCGCGCGGCTGGAGATTGGTCAGCAATGCCGCAAGATCGCCGGCGCGCTGGATCACCGGGCCCGAGGTGGCGCGAAACCCAACCCCCATCTCGCGTGCGACGATCTGCGCCAAGGTCGTCTTGCCGAGCCCCGGCGGCCCCGAGAACAGCACATGGTCGAGGGCTTCGCCGCGAGTTTTGGCGGCTTCGATGAAGACGCCCAGATTGTCGCGCAATTGGCGCTGGCCGACGAACTCGGCCAACGTCAGCGGCCTCAGCGAAGCCTCGGCGGCATCGTGCTCGGCCCGTTCGGGGGCGATGATCCGCGGCTCGGCCGCGCTCACAAGGTGCGCTCCCGCAGCGCCGCGCGGATCAGGGCATCGACGCCGGCGCCGCTGCCGAGCCGGTTCATCGCCGCTGCCACGGCGGCGAAGGCTTCGGCCCGACCCCACTCGAGATTGACTAGCGCCGAGACCGCGTCGGCGGCCTGGCCGCTATCGGCGACGGTCGCAGATGCGGACCCGGCGGACATCGATGGCGCCGGGGCGAGGCCGCTGACCTTGTCCTTGAGCTCGTTGACGATGCGCGCTGCGAGCCTGGGGCCGACCCCATCGGCGCGCGCCAACACCGCACGATCTTGGGCGAAAATAGCGAGGCTGAGGTCCTCGGGCGTTAGCGCCGACAGGATCGAAAGGGCCAGCCGCGCCCCGACGCCCTGCACCGTCGTCAGGGTTCGGAACCAGTCGCGTTCGGCTGCGTCAATAAACCCATAGAGGTGGATGTGATCCTCACGCACATGCGTCTCGACCAGCAGACGCGCCGGTGTGCCGGGCAGCGGCAATTGGCTGATGGTACGGGTCGAGCAGAAAGCCAGATAGCCGACCCCGCCCACGTCAATAACGGCACCGTCCTCGGCCACGGAGTCGACGATCCCGGAGAGCTTGGCGATCACCGGAACGCTTCCCAGGCGCGGCGCGTCAGCGCGAGATGCGCGTGGCAGATCGCCACTGCCAGCGCGTCGGCGGCGTCGGCGGCACCGATCGCAAAGCCGGGCAGTAGGCGCCGCACCATCATCTGCACCTGGGACTTTTCGGCATGACCGGCGCCGACCACCGCCTTTTTGATCAGATTGGCCGAATATTCGGCGACCGGCAGCCCGCGTTCGGCCGGCGCCAGCAAGACGACGCCGCGGGCGACGCCGAGCTTCAAGGTCGAGGCCGCGTTGCGGTTGACAAAGCTCTCCTCGACCGCGGCTTCATCCGGACGAAAGCGCTCGAGCACTTCGCCGATCTGGCGGAACAGCGACACCAGACGCATCGCCAGCGGCTGATCGGTGGCGGCGTGCGCGACGCCGTCGGCGACATGGACAAGGCGGTTGCCGTCGACGTCGATGATACCCCAGCCGGTGTGCCGCAATCCGGGATCGAGCCCCAAAACGCGCATTTTCACCGACCGCCCCGGCGCCGAGTCAGGCGCCGAGCCTCGCCAGCACGTCCTCAGCCACCTCAAAATTGGCATAGACGTTCTGGACGTCGTCGCTGTCCTCGAGCGCCTCGAGCAGCTTGAAGAGGGCGACGGCGGTATCCTCATCGATCGGTGCGGTTGTTTTCGGACGCCAGGCGAGGCGAGCAGACGCCGCCGGGCCAAAACGCTGTTCGAGGGCGTCGCGCACGGCATTAAGGTCGTCGGGTGCGCAAGTCACCGAGTGCTGCTCGGCGTCGCTGTCGACATTGTCGGCGCCGGCCTCGATGACCGCTTCGAACATGTCGTCGGTACTCGCGGTCGCCGCCGGATAGACGATTTCGCCGACCCGGTCGAACAAAAAGCCAACGCTGTTGGTTTCGCCGAGCGCCCCTCCCGCCTTGGTGAACGCGGCGCGGATTTCGCTCGCGGTGCGATTGCGGTTGTCGGTCAGGGCTTCGACGATGACCGCGGCGCCGCCCGGCCCGTAGCCTTCGTAGCGCACCTCGTCAAACGCGGAATCGGCCTCCCCGCCGGCGCCGCGCCGGATCGCGCGATCGACTGTGTCTTTGGGCATGTTGGCCTGGCGCGCGGCCAACACTGCGGCGCGCAGGCGCGGGTTCGCCGCCGGGTCGGGCAACCCGGTGCGGGCCGCGGTCGTCAATTCCCGGATGATCTTGGTAAAGACATTGGCGCGCTTTTTATCCTGCGCGCCCTTCCGGTACATGATGTTTTTGAATTGCGAATGGCCAGCCATCGTTCTCCGCGCGGCTCCCCCGTCACCCGGGGTGCTACTCGACGCCGCTGCTCATAGGGGTTCACGGTCCGGCTAACAACCCAATATGGCAGCATTGGGGCGCCCCGGATCGGTCTCGGTCAATCCGGCCAAGCGCTTGGCGAGTGCCGCGCGCAATCACAAGATCTGGCGATCCGGGCTCACAAACGCGGTAGATTTGGGAAAAGCCGGCCGCCGATTCGCACCGGCTCGACGCGGGTGGCGAGCCCGCTCGCATCGTCGGTGGCGAGCAGGACGCCGCACAACGTACCCTCGCCCTCGGCGACTTGCGGGCGTTCACCCGGCATCTTCGTTACAAAGCGGCGCACCGCCGGCGCCTTCTGCAACCCGATCACCGAATCGTAATCGCCACACATCCCAGCGTCGGTCTGATAGGCGGTGCCGCCTGGAAAGATCTGGGCGTCGGCGGTCGGGATGTGCGAGTGGCTGCCGAACACCCCAGAGACGCGGCCATCGGCGAAATGGCCGATCGCCATCTTCTCGCTCGACGCCTCGGCGTGGATGTCGACCACGATCGCGGTCGGCCCGGCGGCGAGCGGGTGATCGGCGAGGATCGCCGCGAGCCGGGCGAACGGGTCGTCGAGCGCGTCCATGAACAGCCGGCCCATCAGGTTGACGACGAGTGCCGTGCGGCCGTCGTCGAGGCGGTGCAGCCGCGAGCCGGCTCCGGGCGTGCCCGGCGGGAAATTCGCCGGCCGCAAGACGCGCGGGTCGCGTGCGACATAGGCGATCAGCTCGCGCTGGTCCCAGACGTGATTGCCGCTCGTCAACACGTCGACGCCGCAATCGTAGAATTCGCCGCACAGCCGCTCGGTCAGTCCCGCCCCATGGGCTGCATTCTCGGCGTTGACGACGACGAGATCGAGCGCCAGATCGCGGCGCAACTCCGGGACGTACTTCTTGACCACCTCGCGCCCCGGCCGTCCCATCACGTCGCCGCAAAACAGGATGTTCATGCAATGCCGCTTTAATCCGGGGGGCGGAACTGTTGGAGATCTTCAGGCATTAACCGGGCCAAGATCGACCGAGTCCCCCCGCCCGTTCGGAATGCACCCGCCGCTGATACGTGCGCCCGATCTTGACGGCAGCTACCGCCGAGACGATCCCGACCAGAGCGGGAAGCAGCGCAAATAACCACATCATCGGCTCCTCCGAGGCGGGCGTACCCGCCAACCGAGTTCGACAAACCTACGAGGCGGCGCTTCAGCGGCTGGCGTAGACCGCATTCCCTATGACCCTTTCAAACGTCAAGGACAATACGATTGTGCCGAACAAGGACGCCAAGCCGGCGCCCAACGCTGCCATCCCGGTGATGCTGGCAATCCGCACTCCCACATAGGCGACAACCATAACAATCATCAACGGCAATGGTACAAATAATAATGAAGTAGGAAGCCGCGGCGGCGGGTTCGCCCGACTTAAAACTCGAACGACGTTATATTTACTGATGTAAACGACGATGCTGGCGGCGGTGGTGACGAAACACAACAAAAATATTTCACCGAGGAACGCGCCGAGCGATAATAAGATCGCCCGTATTCCCGGTTCCTCGATAACGACCGCGACAGCTAAATTGGTGAGCAAAGGAATCAATCCGACGCCAACGCAGCCAAACCATTCCGACAGCGTTTCGCTCCAGGGAGGTGCGTCGCGGTCCGGCGGGGACATGCCAAACCGCGCTCATCGGTTCGAAGCATGCGGGGCGGAGCCGCATGCCAAACCGCGCTCATCGGTTCGAAGCATGCGGGGCGGAGCCGCCTCGGCCGTTGGCTTGCAATCCCACCGTGGCCCGCCGTAGCAGGTGGGCGCCATGTACCGCGGCCACGACCGCGACAGGGACAGCACCCAAGAGGTAGGTATCGGCCCCGGGGCAACATGCGTCCTGACGCGCCGCGCAGCCCCGCCTCGCGAGAAGGAAGCTAGGGGCTCTCCAGCCGCCCCGCAATAGCCTCTATCCGCTGGGCGATGCCGTGGATCCCGCCGGCCGCGGCATCGACGGCGTCGCCGGCCTCGGATTCGGCGGCGCGGTGGCGGCTCTGCTCCTGCTGCAGCGCCTCGTTGGCATCAGACAATTCGTCGGCGATGACGAGGGCGGCGAGCAGAAGCAGCCGGCTTTCGCCGACTTGGCCGACGCTTTTGACGAACTCGCCGACCCGGGCATCGACATATTGCGTGAGCCGGCGGATGCGCGGCTCCTGCCCGTCGTCGCACGCGATCTTGTATGGGCGGCCATTGACCGTCACGGCAACCTGGCTCATCTCACCCCCCTTCCCCCAAGACCCGGCCGACCCGGGCGAGCGCGCCATCGACGCGAGCGGCGATCTCGCCGGCGGCGGCGCGCAGCCGCCGGCTTTCCGTTTCGGCCTCGGCAAGGCGGCGATCGGCCGCCTCCCGAGGCCTGGCGCCCCCGGCGCAGACGGCTTCGAGCCGGGCGACCGCCCGTTCGAGGCGGGCGAGCGCGTCGTCGAGCCGGCTCATCGCTGCTGGCGTCGCCGCAACTCCGCGCTCAGTGCAGCCGCTCGTATTTTTGCAGCGAGCGGATGTAATCGGGGCGCGGCTTGTCCGGGTAGAATTGCGGCCATTGCGTCCACGACACCTCGCCGACATAGAGGTCGCCGCGGCTGTCGACCGCGAGGCCGTGCGGCCCAAGAAACGCGGTCGGCGCCTGCCCCGCATGCGGCTCGCCGATGCGCGACAACAATTTGCCGTTGTTGTCGACGATGCTGACCCTTGGACCCAGGTTCGGGCTGTTACGGTTGACCGGCTGTACCGGCCCGAGTTCGCCGATATAGGCGACCGGATGGCGGGTGTAGTCCATATAGAGCCCGCAAGGGCGGTGCAGATTGTTCCACTGGGTCTCGTACGTGCCGTTGCCGTCGAACACCTGGACGCGGTGATTCTCGCGATCGGCGACATAGACCCAGCCATCGGCGTCGGTACAGATGTTGTGGACGATGTTGAACTCGCCCTCGCCGGTGCCGGGCTCGCCCCACGACATCAAGAGTTTGCCGTCGGGCGAATATTTGTGCACCTTGGCGTTGCCATAGCCGTCGGAGACGTAGATTTCGCCCCTTGGCGACAAGGCCGTGTGGGTGCAGCGGTGAAACGGCTCGCCGCTCATATAGGGCTTGGGCTCGCCCGGAACCCCGAGTTCCAGCAACACCTTGCCGTCGAGCGCGCATTTGCGCACGAAATGGCCGCCGTCATCGGTCAGGTAGATCGAATCGTCGGGCCCCATGTGGACGCCGTGCGCGCGCGGGTACTGGCCCTCGCCCCACGAGTGCCGAAAATTACCGTCCCGGTCGAATACCATGACTGGGTGCTCGCCCCGATTGAAGACATAGACGTTGTCTTGTCTGTCAACCCCGACCGAGCCGACCTCCTTGAACGACCAGCCGTCGGGCAGTTTCGCCCAATCCTCGATGATCCGGTATTTGTAATCGCCTTGCCCGACGATGATCGCCATTGCATTCCTCCTCTTTGCGTCAATGCACCCGCTGGTATTTCTGAATGGCGCGCAGATTGTCCGGGCGCGGTTTTTCGGGGAAGAGCCCCGGCCACAACGTCCAGCATACCTCGCCGACATAAAGATCGCCGCGGCTATCCACGGCGAGCCCGTGCGGCCCGAGAAACGAGGTCGAGGCCTGTCCCGCGAAGGGATCGCCGAGGCGCGACAACAGCTTGCCTTGGTTGTCGACGATGCTGACCCGCGGCCCGAGATTGGCGTTGAGGCGGTTGACCGATAGCTCGCCGATATAGCAGACCGGGTGGTGCGCGTACGGCATGTAGAGGCCGCACGGCCGGTGCAGGTTGTTCCACTGGGCCTCGTATTTGCCGTTGCCGTCGAACACCTGGACCCGATGGTTTTCGCGGTCGGCGACATAGACCCACCCGTCGGCGTCGGTGCAGATATTGTGGACAAGGTTGAACTGGCCGGGATCGCTGCCGGGCTCACCCCACGACGTCAGTAATTTGCCGTCGGGCGAATATTTGTGAACCTTGGCGTTGCCGTAGCCGTCCGAGACGTAGATCTCCCCTTTCGGCGACAGCGCCGTATGGGTGCAGCGGTTGAACGGCTCACCGCTCAGATAAGGCGCCGGCTTGCCAGGAACCCCCAGCTCCAACAGCACCTTTCCTTCGAGCGAACATTTGCGGACGAAATGGCCGCCATCATCGGTCAGATAGATCGAATCGTCAGGCCCCATATGGACGCCGTGCGCCCGGGGATAGTGGCCCTCGCCCCACGAGTGCCGGAAATTGCCGTCCCGGTCGAAGACCATGACCGGGTGCTCGCCGCGATTGAAGCAATAGACATTGTCGTTTTTGTCAACGCCAACCGCCGCCACCTCCTTGAACGACCAGCCGTCGGGCAGTTTCGCCCAATCCTCAATGATCTCGTACTTGTAGTCGCCTTGGCCAACGATCGTCGCCATGCCCGGCCCTCCCCTCATTTGCCTAGGCGCAGCCTAGCGAAGCCACCGGCCCGAAACAATCCTCCTCCACCCCAAACCGACCGCCAGTCTGCTGAGGGCGCTCGGTTTAAATAGAGCCGGGATTGCGGGCGGGATAAGAGGATGGGGCGCACCCGATGTGGCGGAGCGGTTTACGTCTGCTTGAAGAAGCGGGCGGCGTTGTCCCACAAGAGTTTGTGCGTGGTTTCTGGCTTTAGGGTTTGCCAGGCGAGTATATTGTCGATCGAATTCGGGAATTGGCATTCCGAATGCGGATAGTCGGAGGCGTACATCAATACATCGTCGCCGAGAAATCGGGTGACGGCGGTGAACATGTCCTCGCCTTCCTGATGCTCGATGCTGCAGAAAAACCGATCGCTTGCCATGTATTCGCTGGGCTTCTGCTTTAGCGGTGCCGTGCCGCCGACATAGACCGCCTGCTCGTCGAGCCGCCGCGCCCAGAACGGCAGCCAGCCAAAGCCGCATTCGAGCACGGCGAGGCGCAAGTCAGGATAGCGGTCGAAGATGCCGCCGCCGATAAACGAGGCGACAAACCGCATCGCACCCCACGGATGCGAGGCCATGCGGCCGAGGAAAATATTTTCCCACACATCGCGATAGCCGGGGTAGTAGGGCGGGTTCCAGGTCGAGCTGTGATGGGCGATCGGCAGGCCGTGATCGGCCGCCGCGCGCCAGATCGGGTCGAGGTCGGGATGATCGGGCGGGATGTCCGGGGCCAGCATCGGCTTGACCGCTACCGCCCATTTCGAACAGCCCCATTCGCGGATTTCGCCGACCGCGTCCTCGACATTGCGCGCCGAGGCGACGATCAGGCCTTTCAGCCGGTCCGGGAACTGGCCGCAGAAATCGGCCATGTGGCGGTGGTAGGCGCGCGCCATCCCCGCTTCGAACGAGGGGTCGGGCAGCCCGACGACGCTCATCCACGAGCCGGGGATCAGGAAATGCACGTCGGTCCCTTCGTCGTCCATGTCCTTGACGCGGTTCGCGGCCTGATCGTCGTTCACCCCCGGCCGCGGCATCTTGCTGCCGCGCCACCGCGATTCGCGGCCGCTGAAGTTCTCGCGCGGTTCCGCCTCGCCAAGGATCCGCCGGTAGTACTTGGTGGCGACGCGATAGTTGTGGAGGCCGCCCGCACCGTCCCCGCCGCGCGACGCCGGCAGCCGGTATTGCGCCAATTCGGCGAGCCGCGGGCGAAAACCGGGGTCGACATAGCGCTCGAGCACCTCGGCGGCGGGGTTGACATGGGTGTCGGCGTCAAAAACCCGGTACCCGTTTTTCATGTCGCTCCTCCGTTTGTTCCGTCCCCGGTTTACCGTTCCACTTCCGCTACCCGGTCGTCGTTCCCACGAAAGCGGGAACCCCGTAGCCAAGGTTCCGTCGCCGGCCCTGGACCCCCGCTTTCGCGGGGGCGACGCCTAACGTACCGAGCTCGTTTGTCTTATTGCCGGTTGGTCGCCTCAGGTCTGCTTGAAGAAGCGATCGGCGTTGCCGGCGAGGAGCTTCTTCCTGGTCTCGCCTGTCAGGCTCTTCCAGGCGAGGATGTTGTCGACCGAATTCGGGAACTGGCATTCCGAATGCGGGTAGTCGGAGGCGTACATCAGCACGTCGTCGCCGAGGAACTGGGTGACGTGGCTGAACATGTCCTCGCCTTCATGGTGCTCGATGCTGCAGAAGAACCGGCCGCTCGACATGTATTCGCTGGGCTTGTGCTTTAGTTCCGCGATGCCGCCGACGTAGACCGCCTGCTCGTCGAGCCGCCGGGCCCAGAACGGCAGCCAGCCAAAGCCGCCTTCGAGCACACCCATGCGCAAGGTCGGGAAGCGGTCGAAGAGGCCGCCGCCGATAAACGAGGCGACAAATCGCATCGCCCCCCAGGGGTGGGCGGCGGCGCGACCGATGAAGATGTTCTCCCACAGATCGAGGTAGCCCGGATAATAGGGCGGGTTCCAGGTGAAGCTGTGGTTGGCGATCGGCAGATCGTGGTCGGCGGCCGCCTGCCAGATCGGATAAAGGTCGGGGTGG
>DATMKU010000316.1:0-19104 GCA_035570935.1 Allostellaceae bacterium | reverse complement strand
TCTCGCCGGGCTCGGTCACCCGCTCGCCATAGCCGCCAAGCGCCTTGGCGAAATCGGCGTAATGGCCGCTGATGTCGGTCGAACGGTATTTCTCGGTCGCGACCGGCATGACCTTCAGCTCGATCGCCATCGAGAAATTGTTCATCAGGATCGACAGGATTGGGATGCGCTCCCTGACCGCGGTCTCGAAATCCATGCCGGTAAAGCCGATCGCGGCGTCGCCCCACACGTTGATGCACAGCTTGTCGGGCTTTGCGAGTTTGGCGCCCATCGCGAGCCCGAGGCCGTAGCCGAGCTGGGTTGTCTTACCCCAGCCGATATAGGAGAGCGGCACCTCGCTGACCCAGAACGGCGACAGCTGGTCGCGCGGGCTGCCGGCGTCGTGGGTGATGATCGTGTTCTTGACATCGACCGTGTGCAGCAATTCCCAGATCACGCGATAGGGCGACAATGGCTTGGTGTTTTGGGTCAGCCGCGGCATCCACTGCCCCATCCACTCTTCCTTCAACGAACGGATACCGCGCGTCACCCCCGGCAGCCGGTCGCGGGTCTTGCCGTGCAGCCGGTCCTTGACTTCTTCCAATAGCGCGTCGAGCGTCAGCCCGGCATCGCCGACCGCGGCGAGTTCGGTCGGCACGTCCTTGTTGATGTCGGTCGGGTCCAAGGTGGCATGGGCGATGCGTTTGCCCTTGGGCATCGGTGTCGCAAAGCTCGACCGGGTGAAGCTGCAGCCGATGCCAAAGACCAGATCGGCGTTTTGCAGAAAGGTGTGCAGCTGCTTCGAGATGCCGATGCCGCCCGACCCCAGCGCCAGCGGATGCGCCTCCGGGAAGGCGCTCTTGCCTGGCAAGGTCGTCATGACCGGCGCTTCGAGCAATTCGGCCAGCTGCTGCAATTGCTTCCACGCTTTCGCGTAATGAATGCCCTGGCCGGCGACGATGACCGGGCGCTCGGCCGCGACCAAGGCCGCGGCGATTTCCGAGACCGAGCGCGGGTCGGGGCCGCTCCTGAGCCGCGGGGTCTTCTGGTAGTCGAGCGGCTCGCCGATTTCCTCGCGCAACAGGTCGGACGGGAATTCGATCAGTACCGGCCCCGGCCGCCCGTTCTTGACCTGGGTAAAGGCGCGGCGCAAGGCCTCGACGGTGGCGTGCGGCACCGTCACCTGCTCAATCCATTTGGTAACGTTGCGGTAATTTAGCGCGGCGTTGAAGTTCGGCCGGACCTGGTTGATGTCGCGGGCGTAGCCAGCCGGGAGCACGACCACCGGGCAGGAATCGCCATATGACTGCGCGACGCCGCCAAACGCGTTTTCGGTGCCGGGCCCGTGCTGCATCGCAAAGACGCCGATCTTGTCGCCCGAGGTGACCTTGGCGATCGCGTCGCACATATGCAGCCCGATCCGCTCCTGGCGCACCATGATCGTGCGAATGTCGGCCTCGGCGGCGGCCTCGATAATCGGATTGACCGGATAGCCGATCAGAAACTCGATCCCTTCACGCTTTAGGATTTCGGCGACGGCATTGGCGACTTTCATCAGGAACCCTCCTCGGTCGACGGCGGTGATCGGCGATTGTGACACAACCATCCGACGCATGCGAATTCCGTGCAACGCCCCGCCCCGGCGGGCGAAGGTCGAACACGCCAGCCGTGATCTTCGCTTGCGTGAGGGTAGCGAAAACCTGTTCCCTTATGGTGCAACAGCGAGAGCGCAAAAGGCATGCCGACCACCGACGGAGAGCGCGTCGTCGCCGATTTGCGGCGGCTCGCCGAATTCGGCCGTTACAAAAGCGGCGTCCATCGCCCGACCTATTCGCCGGTCGATGTCCAATCGCGGCATTGGCTCGCGGGCCGGCTGGGCGAAGCCGGGCTCGACCCGGTCATCGACGGCATCGGTAACGTCATCGGCCGCCATCCGAACGCGCGGCGCCGGCTGCTTGTCGGCTCGCACAGCGAGACCCAGCCTTACGGCGGCTGGCTCGACGGCGCCCTCGGGGTGATCTACGGCCTCGAACTCGCCCGTGCTTTGGCCGCCGACCCCGATTGCGCCGGTCTCGGCGTCGAGGTCGCCGCCTGGGCCGACGAAGAAGGCCATTACGGCAGCTATCTCGGTAGCCGCTCTTATATCGGCGTGCTCGGTGACGACGAGATCGAAGGGATAACGGGTCGCGACACCGGCAAGCCATTGCGCGCGGCATTGGCCGAAGCCGGGTTTGCCGGCCGGCCGCGCGAACGCGTCGAGCCCGGCCGGCATATCGGCTATTGCGAAGCCCATATCGAGCAGGGCGACACGCTCGACGCGTCGGGCTTGCGCATCGGCATCGTCGAAACCATCGTCGGCATCCGCAATTTCCGCATCGGCTTTATCGGCGAGCAGAACCATGCCGGGACCACGCGCATGGTCAGGCGCAAGGACGCCGGAGTGGCGATGGTGCGGCTCGCGGCGCGCATCCACGACCGCTTTCCGGAAGTTGCCGGCCCGCATACAGTGTGGACGATCGGCCGCATGTTGCTGGAGCCGAACGCCCCTTCGGTCGTCCCCGGCCATGCCGAAATGCAGGTTCAGTTCCGCGACGCCGATCCCGCCCGCCTCGACGCCTGCGAAGAGCGCCTGCTGGCGCTCGTCGCCGAGGCCAGCGGCGCCGGGCCGTGTCAAATCGTCGTCGAGCCGATCGCGCGCAGCGAGCCGCGGCCGATGGATCCCGGCTTCCAAACAATGATCGAGGCAGCGGCCGAGGCCCATGCACCGGCAATGCACATGCGCATGCCGAGTGCCGCCGGGCACGACGCGGCCGTGCTGGCGGAGCGCATGCCCGCCGCGATGATGTTTATCCCGAGCCTCGGCGGCGTCAGCCAC
This sequence comes from Allostellaceae bacterium, assembly GCA_035570935.1. Classification (GTDB taxonomy): domain Bacteria; phylum Pseudomonadota; class Alphaproteobacteria; order ATCC43930; family CGMCC-115725; genus AP-15. Next base: position 16,250 of record DATMKU010000316.1, on the reverse strand, counting down.
CACTGATCCGAGGACACCAAGGAAGACGACATTATTCTCGGGGCGCAAATTTTCACCGACGCGGCGGCCCGCATCCTGCGCGCCGCGCAGTGAAACCACCCAAGCGTGCGTTAATCGACAGTGTCATTGCGAGCCCACGGGTCGGGCCGCAGGCCGGCCCAAGGATAAACTCCGCGAAGCAGTCCGGTTTGGCTCACTCGGAGCGGGATTGCTTCGTCGCATGGGCTCCGCGCAATGACGCTGTGTCATTGGTCCTGTTGAGGATTTCTCGTTCGAATTTTTGATCGGGCACACCATCCCGCATTGCCGGGGCATGGAGGCGGCGCAGGAACTCGCGGCCTCACAGGTGCTTTGGCCGGGCAAGGAAATTGGCCGGTGCGGCATCCTCGATCACCCGGCCCGCTCCAAGTCAGGCAGCCCGCGCGCTAGCGCTTACCGGGCAGCGCCGTTAGAATCAGCCTCGATCCGGCTTCTGCCGTGGGCCGCTGCGCATTACCAGCCGAAACCGCCGTCAAAGAGTATTGGGGCCAACCGCATGCCGATCGTTTTGCAGGAATCGCTGCGCGGGCTGTTTTATGCGCCGTATTACGCGTGCTTTGCGCGGGGCGCGTTCGCCAGTGAAGGGGTCGAGGTCGAGTTCGTCAGTGCACCTTCGCCTGGGGCGGCGCCGGATGGGCTCTTTGCCGGGACGGTCGATGTCAGCTGGGGCGGACCGATGCGGGTCAACCAGCTCTATGAGGCCCGGCCCGATTGCGACCTTGTCTGCATCGGTGAGGCGGTGACCCGCGATCCGTTTTTTCTGGTCGGCCGCGAGCCGAACCCTGATTTCACCCTCGCCGACCTGTTCGGCCGGCGGGTCGCGACGGTCAGCGAGGTGCCGACGCCCTGGCTTTGCCTGCAGGACGACCTGCGCCGCGCCGGTCTCGATCCTGCTGAGGTGGCGCGGATCGACAACCAAACGATGTCCGCCAACAGCGCGGCGCTGCGGCGCGGCGAGGTCGATGTCGTGCAATTGTTCGAGCCTTTTGTCGAGGAATTGGTCGGGTCCGGCACCGGTCACATCTGGTACGCGGCGGCGACGCGCGGCCCGACCTCGTACACCGCCTTCTACACGCGACGCGCGGTGCTCGCCCGCAAACGCGGCGAGCTGAAGGGGATGGTCCGCGCCCTCTACCGCACCCAGAAATGGCTTCATGGGAGCCCGCCCGAGGCGCTCGCCGACGCCGCCCAAGCGTTCTTCCCGAATGTTCCGCCCGCCGTTATGCGCGCGGCCGTCGCACGCTATCGTGCTCTCGGCATTTGGGGCCGCGACCCGATCCTCCCGCGGTCGGGTTATGAGCGGTTGCGCGCGAGCCTCGTCTCCGGCGGGTTCGTCAAACGCGGTGCGTCATTCGAGCAGGCGGTCGACAACAGCCTCGCCGAGGACGCCGTCAGCGAGAATCCGCCGGGATTGCCAGGCAGCTGATTCGCCACGCCTGATGCCAGCTCCCCGACCGGCGTCGCCCCGCCTGAAGGTGCGCACGCTCGGCCACGCCTGTCTCGCCGTCTTTCGCGATGGCGAGCGGCCGTTGCTGCTGACCGACCCGTGGCTTGTCGGCTCGGTCTATTGGCGCAGCTGGTGGCTGCAGCACTGTCCGACCGCCGAGGAGATCGATTGGCTGGCGACGACTGCGCATGTCTATGTCACGCACGAGCACCCCGACCATTTCCATTTGCCGTCGATCCGCCGTCTCGGCGCCGGCCCCGCCTATTTGTTCCCATCTCTCGCCGAGCGCGGCTATCTCGGCTATTTGAGCGAACGCGGCTTCCGCGCCGAGGCGGCGCCCCCTCGGCGCTGGCTGGCGCTCGGCGACGGGGTGTCGATCCTGTCGATGCCGATGTGGAATGACGACAGCCTGCTGATGATCGACACGCCGAATGCGCTGATCCTCAACCTCAATGACGCCAAGCCCTTGCCACCGGTCTTGCGCGCCGTCCGCCGGGTCGCCGACCGGATCGACAAGCCGCGGGTGTTGTTGTGCAGCTACTCGCCGGCGAGCGTCGTCAACAGCTTTCTCGACGACAACGGCGTCGTCTCATTGCGGCCCGCTCGCCATTACGTCGATTACGCCTGCCGATTATGCGACCGGCTCGGCGTCGATCACTTCATGCCCTTTGCGAGCCAGGCGGTCTTTTGCCGTGTCGACAGCATTTGGGCGAACGCCTACAGCACAACCTACGACGATTTGCGCCGCTACTGGCAATCACGGGCGCGGTTGTTGCCGCCCTATACGACCCTCGATCTGACCGACTTCACCTACACCGCGATTGCACCCGCGGCGTACCGGCCGATGAATAGGGCAACGATTGCCCGGCGGACCGCAGAGCGCGCCGCCGAGGAAGATGGCGCCGAGATTTCGCCGCAGGAGACAGCCCTGCTCGAACGCAAGCTCAACGCATTCCGCTGGCTGCTGCGCCTACTGTTTCCGCGCGGCTTCGGGTTTCGGTTCGGGGAGAGGAGCCTTCTCTACGATCCGCGCGGCGGCCGATTACAGCATCGTGGAGCGGATGCCGAGCTGGGCGATTTTGTCATCGACGTACCGAAGGCGACAATGAAGGAGGCGTTGCGCAACAACCACCTGACCGATCTTGGGATTACGATGTTCGTGCGGATCAGGCTGCTCGGGCGGATCGATCCGCGCAAGGCCTATGGGCTTTTCGTGCTGTTCCAATTCGACGATTACGGCCACCTCGCCGGCATCGTCCCATTCTTACGCTGGCTCGGCCGCGGCGTGCGCTGCACCCTCGTCGCGAGCCTGCCTCTGCCGCCGCGGCCACGCTAAAGCGCCGTCGCCGAACGGCGCTCAGCCGGGATGGGCTCCCGCCTCGCCGCGCACCGCGCGTTGCAGGTAATCGACCGCCGCCTCGAGCTGCGCGTCCTTGCCGGTGCCGATGATCAGCGGCTTGATCGGGTGCTCGCCGGTATCGCTGCCGCTCTCGGCCGATGCCGCATTCGTCGGTGCAACGCCGCGGCCGGTCAGCGAGCCGGTATTCGCCAGCGCGCCGAACAAGTCGCTTTCATGGCTCAGCACGGCATTGGCGACCTGCTCGTTCTTGGGCAACGTAACGACAATGTCGGGGCTGATGCCCTGACCCTGGATCGAGCGTCCCGATGGCGTGTAATAGAGCGCCGTCGTCAACCGCAAGGCGCCATGGCCCTCGATCGGGATGATTGTCTGCACCGAGCCCTTGCCAAAGCTGCGGGTGCCCATAACCGTCGCCCGGTGGTCGTCCTGCAACGCGCCGGCGACGATCTCGGCGGCGGAGGCCGAGGCGCTGTTGATCAAGACCACCATCGGCACGCCCGGGATCAAATTACCCGCGACCGGCGCGCGGTAGACGCGATCGTCGTCGCTATTGCGGCCCTTGGTCGTGACCACGACCCCGCCATCGACAAATTCGCCGGTGACATCGACCGCCGCGTCGAGCAGCCCGCCCGGGTCGTTGCGCAAATCGAGGACAAAGCCGTTCAGCCGCCCATGCGCCTGCGCCTTCATTTTGGTGATCGCGTCGGCGAGTTCGTTGGCGGTGTTTTCGGTGAACGTCGTGATCCGGGCATAGCCGACCTTGTCGCCCTCGATGGCCGATTTGACCGAGACGACGTGGATCAGGCTGCGGGTCAAAGCGACGTCGAAGGGCGGCCGGTCGGCGCGGGCGATTTCCAACGTGACGCGCGAGCCGGGCGCGCCGCGCAACCGCTTGACAACGGTCTCGACATCCATCCCGGTGGTGGCCAGCCCATCGATCTTGACGATCCGGTCGCCCGGTTCGATGCCGGCATTGGCGGCGGGCGTGCCGTCGATCGGCGAGATCACCTCCGGCATCTTGCCTTCCAGCGTCAGCTCGATGCCGATCCCGCCGAACTCGCCGCGGGTGACCGCGGTCATCTGCTGGTACTGATCCGAATCCATGTAGTCGGAATGCGGATCGAGCCGCGTCAGCATGCCCTTCAGCGCATCCTTGGTCAGCTCGTCGCCGTCGACCGGCTCGACATAGTTTCGCTGCACCACCCGCGCGACATCCTGTAGCAGGGCGAAATCGGGGGGATCGCTGGGCGAGGACGACGCGGCGGCCCCCGCCCCGGCGCTGTCGCAGCCGTAAAGAGTGAGCGAGATTAAGGCGACAGCGGTCGCCCTGACGGCCAAGTGGTGCAGGCGTGACATTGCGATCATCGGAGCCTTTGCGGCGAAACGACCCGCCGGCGACGGGTCGAACAACGGTCCCGGATGATCCTCTGCCGCCACCTTTCACGCAGACATTGCCTGGGGCGCGGCCGAGCCGTAATCCGGTCGCCGCAGAATGTAGTCGTCCGGCCGTCCGCGTCCAAGGGCGCGCCGCTGCGTCGCGCCGCGACAATGGTTTCCGCCTGATAATAGAGGAGGCTATAAGTCGGCCCGCCAAACAACACGCATGGAGGAAAGATCGCGATGACGAGCGGGATGGCGGCCGATCGGCTGACGGTGCGGGGGATCGAACTGGAAGTCAGGCGCCGCGGCGCCGGACGCCCGATCTTGCTGCTGCACGGCTTTGACACGGTCGACCCCGAGGCGCCGTTTCTCGACGGGCTCGCCCGGCACGGAGAGATTATCGCGCCCTCCGCCCCCGGCTTCGCCAATTCGCCGCGGCCAAAGGATTTCGACACGGTCTACGATCTCGTCCATCTCTATCTCGCGGTCCTTGGCGCGTTGCCCGGCGACAAGGTGACCGTGCTCGGCTTTTCGTTCGGCGGCTGGCTCGCGGCCGAGGTTGCGGCCGCCTGCACGCACCGCATCGACAAGCTGATTCTCGTCGACCCTGTCGGCATCAAGATCAGCGACCGTGAGACGCCCGACATTCTCGACATCTTTAATAAATCGGCCGACGAGGTGCGGCGGCGCAGCTGGCACGATCCCGACCGCTTCGCGCCCGACTACAACGCAATGCCGGACGAGGCGTTGGTCGCCCATGCGCGCAATCGCGAGGCGCTGTGCCTCTATGCCTGGCACCCCTATATGTACAACCCGCAATTGCCGCGGTGGCTCGGCCGGATCGACGTGCCGACCCTGCTGTTGTGGGGCGAGAGCGACGGCGTGGTCGGCCCGGATTACGGGCGCGCCTATGCCGGCATGATCCCCGGCGCGCGTTTCGAGCCGATCGCCGGCGCCGGTCACCACCCCGAAATCGAGCAGCCCGAAGCCTTCATCGACCGTTTCCGCCGCTTTATCGGGTAGCAGCGTACCTCGGCCGGTTCCTTCCTCTGGCGGCGTGCGCCGGCGTCCTAAAGGGCGAGGCGTCTTGCGCCAAACCCCGCCGACGCCTGCCCGGCGCTACTCTACCGGGAATTATGGGTGCGATCCGATAGCGCCGCGCTTGACCCGGGCGGCGATGCGCGCCTATATGACGCCGCGCCGGCCGGATGGCAGAGTGGTCATGCAGAGGACTGCAAATCCTCGTACAGCGGTTCGATTCCGCTTCCGGCCTCCAGGGAGGATGTGCTTCGGCCCGAGGGCCTCTGATCCCCGGTAGCTCAGTTGGTAGAGCAGGCGGCTGTTAACCGCCTTGTCGCTGGTTCGAGTCCGGCCCGGGGAGCCAACAACAAAAGGGGTTAGGCCGAAAACGGCCTAGCCCCTTTTGTATTACCGCTACCGGGGCAACGACGCGGCGGCCGCGGCGCCGCCGGTATTGGTTGGTCCCGGTCGCTGTGCGCGTCTTCGCGAACCGGCCGGTTTCGGCTTGCGGCGGCCGACGATCCCGCCGCGCGCCGGCCGAGCGAAACTTGCAACTTTGGGCAAGCATCGGCTATTGTTAATTCACCGCCGACGCAACTCCCCGTAAAGGTCCGGAGGCACGGTATGAGGTGCCCTCATTGTGGTGCCGACAGCCCGGACGGCATGAAATTCTGCGGTCATTGCGGGGCCGCGCTCGGTTTGATTTGCGCGTCGTGCGGCACCGACAACCCGGCTGAATTCAAATTCTGCGGCCGTTGCGGCGCGCCGCTCGACGGGTCCGGTCTGCGCGAACGGGCCGCGCCGGAGCCCTATCTGCCCCGTCCCCAAACCTCGCTCGCGACAGGCACGCTACCCGGCGAAATGAAGCAGGTGACCGTGCTGTTCTGCGACATCGTTGACTCGACGGGGCTCGCCGAGCGCCTCGGCGCCGAAGGCATGCGCGATCTCGTCAACCGGTTTCTCGAGCTCTCGATCGCCGAGGTGCGCCGCTTTGACGGAACCGTACCGGAATTCACCGGCGACGGCTTTATGGCGGTGTTCGGCGCTCCACGCGCCTACGAGGATCACGTCCGCCGGGCATTGCTCGCCGCTCTCGGTATCCGGCTGGCGCTCGGCGGCGAACGCGGTACGCCTCCGGGGGCAAATCTCGCGCTGCCGGTGCGGATGGGCATCCATTCGGGGCCTGTCGTTTTCGGCCCGGTCGGCGGTGATTTCGGGACCGAGACGGTCATCGGCGACACGGCGAATATCGCCGCCCGGCTGCAGCAGGCCGCCGAACCCGGGGTCATCCTGTTCAGCGACGCCATTTGGCTGTCGGCGCAAGGATACGCCCGCGCCGAGCCGGCGGGGCCGCTCGCGGTCAAAGGCAAGGCCGAACCGATCCCGGCCTATCGCCTGCTCGGCGTTTCGCGCTCGCGTGTCGCACGCGACGGGCGGGCGCCGTCGCGCACCACCGACTTTGTCGACCGCACCGACGAGATGGCGGCGCTGCTGCGCCTTTTCGAGGAGGTGGAGAGCGGCCGCGGCCGGGTCGTCGGCGTCGTCGGCGAGCCCGGCATCGGCAAGTCCCGCATCGTCGATGAGCTGCGCCGCCGGGTGGCGCCGGGACGCATCACTTGGGTCGAGGGCCGTTGCGATTCCTACGGCACGATGATCCCGTATCGGCTGGTCCTCGATCTGTTGCGCAATAATTGCGGCATTGTCGACGCCGACACGCCGGAAGAGATCGCCGACAAGGTTAGCGCCGGCCTGCGCCACGCCGGGATGGATCCGGATCAGGATGCCCCGTTGCTGCTTCACCTGCTCGGGATCAAGGCACTCGAAGATCCCGCGCTGGAATCGCGTCCGGAAGCGATCAAAGGGAGAATGTTCGACGTCTGCCGCCAAATGGCGATCAATGGCAGCGTTCGACGCCCGCTGGCGCTCGTCGTCGAGGACCTGCACTGGGTCGACAAGCTCTCCGAGGAGTTTCTTCAGTTTGCGGCGCAGGCTCTCGCCGGCGCCCGCATCCTGTTGATCGCCACCTACCGCCCCTCGTTCACGCCGTCATGGAGCGGGCTGCCCTTCGCCAGCCGGGTCGCGCTGGAGCCGCTGAGCCTGGAAGACAGCCGTCATGTCGTCCGCGCGGTGCTGCTCGCCGGGCTCTTCAGCAGCCCGGTGACCGAGGAAATTGTCGCCAGAGCCGACGGAAATCCGTTGTTTCTCGAACAGCTCGTGCTGCATGCCGGGAAAGCGACCGGCGGCCAGGCCGAGCTGATGGTGCCGCCCACGATCCATGATGTCATCATGGCGCGGATCGACCGGTTGCCCAATGAGGCAAAGCAGCTGCTGCAAACCGCCGCCGTGATCGGGCGCGAGTTTTCGCAGCGCCTGATTACTGCGGTGTGGCCCGGAGCGGGGCCGATCGACCACCACCTGCGCGAGCTGTGCGGCCTCGAATTCCTCGATGAGTGGCCCGACGACGACGGGACCACCTACGTCTTTCGCCACGCACTGACCCAGGAAGCCGCCTATGGCAGCCTTCTCGAGCGACATCGCCGCGCCTGTCACGCTCGCATCGGTCACGCGCTCGAAACCCTCTACGAGGACCGGACCGACGAAGTCGCCGAGCTTTTGGCATTGCATTTTGGTCGCAGCGACGAGGCCGAAAAAGCGGTCGACTACGCGATTGCGGCCGCCGCGAAAGCGGGGCGAGTTTGGGCAAACACCGAGGCGCTCAAATACTTCGAAGCGGCGCTCCGCCGGCTTGATGGGATGCCCGACACCGCCGACAACCGGCTGCGCCGCATCGACGCCGTGCTCAAGCAGGCCGAGATTAAATATTCATTAGGAAAATACGTTGAACAGATCAAAGATTTAACAAATATTCAAGACTTAGTGGCAGGAGCAGAAGATCCTTATCGGCGATCAACCTGGAATTATTGGTTGGGCTTTCTCCATGGGGTGAGCGGCGGCCGGCCGGAAGCCGCTATCGACCATTGCCGTGAAGCGGCGAAGATTGCCTCAACCGCGGGAATGCATGAACTCAATGCGTTTGCAGAATCATGTCTAGCCCAGGTGTACATGGTTGCAGGTATGCTGGACGACGGCATGCAGGTTGGAGAACGCGCTCTCGCAAGCTTCGAGTTGATGGGCAATCGCTGGTGGGCCGGCCGTACCCTCTGGCATCTGACCGCAATCGCCAATTTTATCGGCGATTGGGAAAGGAGCTTGGGGTATTGCAGGCGTGGGCTAGAGCACGGCGTCGCGCTTCAGGATTTGCGCCTTAAGGTTGTCGGGTGGACGCGAATGGGGCTGGCGTATATCCAGCAGGGCAATCCCGAACGCGGCATTGAATGCTGCGACGCGGCGCTCGCATTGACTCCGATCCCACGCGATGCTGCGTGGGCCCGGGTTGTTCGCGGCTATGGAAAGATCAAATCACGCGATATCGATAGCGGTGTCGCGGAAATGGCTGAAGCGCTGGCTTGGTTTGAAGGCGTCCATATGCGCTGGACGCACATCATCGGCACGGTCTGGCTCGCTGAGGGCCATCTTCGTCGCGGCAATCGTGCGAGCGCTCGCCCCCTGATCGACCATGTGCTCCAGACCAGTCGAGCGACAGGCTACCTCCAGTATGAAGGGCGGGGGTGCTGGCTCCTGGGCGAATACTTAAGCCAGGAAGCACCCAGTTCTGCAGAAGAATACATCCGTAACGCGATACTTATATTTGAACGCATCGGTGCACGTAATGATCTGGCTAGAGCGATATTTACGCATGGCATGATTCGCTACGGACTGGGTGAGGTGGAGAATGCCAAAATCATACTCGGGGAGGCCCGCGCCATCTTTCAAGAGCTGGGCACGCTCGACGAAATCGCGCGAGTGGAAGGCGCGCTCGCGGAACTCCACCAAACGGTGTAACGCTACGCGTGAAGAAAATTGACTTTGGGTGTTAACCGGTTCACACGAAGGGCAGTTGTGCGCGATTAAGGATAACGATCCGCCGCGGTCGCAGACCCCATTGCGGGTGGCCGCTGATTTGAACTCAATCATGGAGGAGCATAAAGATGTCAGGCACAGGCGGGGGCTCGAGCGGAGCGAACAACAACGGCATGGCAATGCTCGGCAAGATGATCTGCGACATGAATCCCTATACCGAGATGCCCAAATACGCGATGTCCGGAGCATTGAAAACCGGGACTATGGACGTTTTTCTAAATGCGCCGGCACCCGGTACAACGGCGCCTGATATTAGTCAAATACAGGTTGAGGAGGAAGGGCACTACGGGGCGCAATGGGACTTCAAGGGAACGTCATATCGGGTTAACACTGCGCTACAGGTCAAATATCGCTTCCCGGTCTTAGGTGCACCTCCAGCGGATGGCGGCGATGCCCCCATCTTGTACTGGGTCACGGAAAGCCTGCTTATCGGCTTCGTTGGCTCAAACGGCGGCTAGCCCAACGGTAGTCGCGGGCTCGCCTCGTAAGCCGGCCCGCGATTTCAGCCCCGTTTTATGGGCGCCGATCTTCTCGATCAAATGTCGCGGCGGCGCTGTGACCCTTGGGTTTTTGACCCGATCATCGGAGAGGCGCCCGGAAACGGTGCCCGCGCGATGGGCGAGCCGTCCGGCCGCCGGCGGACCACTTCCAGGCATGCCGCGCTCACGGGGCGCGCTGCATGATGCCGGCGGCACCGGCGGGGTCGTAGCCGACGGCGACCCGGACATCGACGACGCAGACCTTGCCGGCGCGGACCGCGGCGACCGCTTCGGTCATCGCCGCGACCAGGTTTTTCGGGTCCTCGACCGGGCCGATGCCGAGGCACCCCTGGCCGCGCGCCAAGGTCGCGAGATCGATGTCGGGGTCGCGGATCGACTGGCCGATCCAGCGGTTTTCAGGGGGCCGACCACGGTCGCGCGCGACCCGTTCCTGGTGCAGTTCGTCGTTGAAGAACGAGCGGTTGTTGGCGATCACGACCAACAGCGGAATATGGTTGCGCACCGCGGTCCACAACGCCGTGACCCCCATCAGGAAATCGCCGTCGCCGAGGATCGCGACCGGCAGCCGGCCGCTGCCGCCGTCGCGCAACGCGAGTGCCGCACCGACCGCCATCCCCGGACCCGAGCCGATGCCGCCGCCGCCATCGGTGCCGAGAAAATCGAGCGGATGACGGAAATCCCACAAATGCTCGGCCCAGCTGAGCGGCAGGCGGATCATCGTGACCGCGGTGTCGCCCAGCACCTCTTTCAGCGCCGTCGCCGCCATCGGCACCTCGATGATCGGGGCGGTGGCGAGCGCCGACAATGGCGGCGGCGCGCGCCGCGCTCGCGGCGCCGGCAAGGGTGGCGGGTTCGGGTGTAATTCCTTGACCGCGGCCAATAGCGGCGGCACCGCGGCGTCGGGTTCGGCCAACAGGTAGACATCGGCCGGCGGCAGGCCCTGGTAATCCATGCTCCAGCCGTTGTGGACATACTGATCGGGCGAAATCTGGATCACCTTGCCGGCCGGAAACTTGCCGCGGCAGGCTGTCTTCAATGTGCCGGCGAGATCGATCCAGTCGAGGCTGAGGATCACATCGGCCCCGGCGAGAAGTTCGGCCGCGTCCGAGGATGCCGTGGTCGGGCCGGCGGCATGCAAGGGATGGTCGGTCGGAAACACCGCCCCGGTTTTGCGGTCGGTCATGACCATGGCACCCACCGCCTCGGCGAGCGCCACCCGCCGGGCCCACGCCTCGGCATCGCGCGAGCCGCGGCCGATCAGCATCACCGGCCGCTCGGCCCGCGCCAACAGTCCGGCCGCCTGTCGTACGAGCGCGCCGCCGGGTTCGGGTGCGGTGGGCGGCGCGAAGCGGGCGATGTCGGGCATTTGAGGCACGTTCTCGACCTCGTCCTCTTGCAAGGCCAGGTCGAAATTGAGGTAGACCGGCCCCTTGGGTGCGGTCTGCGCGATCACGTTGGCGCGCAATACCGCCTCCTGCGCCGCCCCGATCGAGGAAGGCTGGTCGTCCCATTTCGTAAAATTGCGGATCAGCGCGCCCTGGTCGCGGGCGGTGTGGATCCATTCGATCCATGGCCGCCGGCGGGTCGCGTCGAGCGCGCCGGTGGCGCCGAGCACGATGACCGGCGCGCGGTCGCACCAGGCGTTGAAGATCGCCATCGTCGCGTGCATCAGCCCGACATTGGCGTGGACGATCGCCAGCATCGGCTTTCCGGTGACCTTGGCCCAGCCATGCGCCAAGGCGACCGCACTCTCCTCGTGCAGGCACAACAGCATGCGCGGGCGGCGATTGCCGAGGTAGTTGACGAGGCTGTCGTGCAGGCCGCGATAGCTCGATCCCGGGTTCAGCGCGACATAGGGGATGTCGAGTTCGCGGATCGCGGCGGCGATCACGTCGCTGCCCCACACGCGGTTCGACGGCGCGCTCGACACCGGCCGGTCGATCTCGTCCCCCGCAATCGTCACCGGCTTCTCGGACGGAATATCCACGGCACTCCTCCCTTGTCGACAGCCGCTCCCTCACCTGATTACGCCCGATCCGCGCGCTGCCGGCAAGCCGACCGTCGAATACCCGCGAGAAGCAGCCTACGGACGCGCTGGCATGTGCGCGGCGGCGGCAATAACATGCAACGAAGAGAGCGGGAGGGCACGATGATGGCCGCGCGCACGGAAGGGTATCGGCCGGGTCTGGTCGATCTGGGCAAAGGGCGGATCAGCCGCGAGATTTTTGTCAACGAGGCGATCTACCAGGAGGAGCAGGAGCGGCTGTTCGCCCGCGCTTGGCTCTTTGTCGGCCACGACAGCCAGATCCCGAACCCCGGCGACTTCTTCGTCTCGGGGATGGGCGAGGAATCCGTCATCCTGTGCCGCGACCGCGCCGGCGAAATCCACGTCTTTCTGAATTCGTGCCGGCATCGCGGGATGAAGGTGTGCCGCTACGACGAGGGCAACACCCCCGTTTTCACCTGCCCCTATCACGGCTGGAGCTACGGCACCGACGGCAGGCTGGTCGGCGTGCCCTATTTCCGCGAGGCCTACCACTCGACCCTCGACCGGTCGCAATGGGGTCTCGTCGAGGTCGCGCAGCTTTGCAACTACAAGGGCGCGATCTGGGCCACCTGGGACCCGGCGGCCCCCTCCTTCACCGAATATCTCGGCGATTTTACCCACTATCTCGACCAAACCCTCGACGGCTGGGACGGCAGCGACGGTGGTGCGGAGATCTTGGGCGGCATCCAGAAATGGCGCGTGCCGTGCAACTGGAAATTCCCGGCGGAGAATTTCAGCGGCGACAGCTATCACAATATCAGCCATCGCTCGGTCGACCTGGTCGGCGTCGGCCCGTCGGGCAGCGGCCGGCGCGACATGCCGGAATTGAACCTGGCGCGCAAGCTGCACATCGCCGTGCCAGAGCGCGGGCACCAGACGACCGGCTACCTGTTGCCGCAAACCGTGCCGCTGCCGGCGGCCTACGGCCACTCGCCGGTTGTGTCCGCTTATTTCCGCGAATGCGAGGTGGCGCGGCGCCGGCAGCGCGGCGAGTGGGGACGGCTGATCACTTTGGTCGGCGAAGTGTTTCCGAGCATGGCCTTTCTCGCCCGCCAGCCGCGCACGATCGCGGTGTGGCACCCGCGCGGGCCGCACGAGACCGAGGTGTGGCGCTGGTATTTTGTCGACAAGGCGGCACCGCAGGAGGTCAAGGATTTCCTGCGCGACTACTACATCCGCTACTCCGGGCCGGCCGGCCTGACCGAGCAGGATGACATGGAAAACTGGAACTACGCCCATGCCGCGAGCCGCGGCACCGTCGCCCGCCGGTTTCCGTACAATTACGAGCAAGGCTTGGGTACCGAGATCGAGAATTACGAGTGGGACGGGTTCCGGCTGCCGGGGGTCGTGGTCGACCTGACCCAAGCCCAGTCGAGCGAGCACAATCTCAGAAACCTCTATCGCCGCTGGGCCCAGTTCATGGAAGCCGACAGTTGGGACGAGTTGATGACTTCGCGGCGAAAGACGGCCGCCGTCGCCCAGGCCGCCGAGTGACCATCGCCGCCGACCGCACCCTCCATAACGGTCCGGCATGCCCGCCACCCCTGAGCGCGTCTGACGTGACGCTCATTTGAGCTAACCCCGGTTCCCGTATCGCCCCGCGGCCGAGGATGACCCGGCTTGCCCTTGTAAAAGGCGTCGCCGGCCCGTATCTTGTTAGCAGTCTTGCACAACGAGTGCTGACCCGTTCTCCCGAGTCATTTCCGGAATTTGCATCGCTTTCCTGGTGAGGGCGGTCAGATTTCGCAGCTACGATTTAAGGAAGATCTTGATGAATTTCAGACCGTTGCACGACCGCGTGCTGCTCCGCCGGGTGGAGCAGGAGTCGAAGACGGCGGGTGGGATCTTCATCCCCGACACCGCCCAGGAAAAGCCAATGGAAGGCGAGGTCATCGCGGTCGGGCCGGGAGCCCGCGGCGATGACGGCAAGGTCCACCCCCTCGACGTCAAGGCTGGCGACCGTGTTCTTTTCGGAAAGTGGTCCGGCACCGAGATCAAGATCGACGGCGAGGAATTGATGATCATGAAGGAATCCGACGTTATGGGCATCGTCGCAGGCGGCGCCGCCGCTGCAAAGACGCGCTGAAAGGAAAACACAATCATGGCTGCCAAAGATATTCGGCTCGGCACCGATGCCCGCGAGCGCATGCTGCACGGCATCGACATACTTACGAACGCGGTCAGGGTGACCTTGGGGCCAAAGGGCCGCAATGTCGTCCTCGACAAGAGCTGGGGCGCGCCGCGGATCACCAAGGACGGCGTCACGGTCGCCAAAGAAATCGAGCTCTCCGACAAATTCGAGAACATGGGCGCGCAGATGGTGCGCGAGGTGGCGAGCAAGACCAGCACCGTCGCCGGCGACGGCACGACGACCGCGACCATTCTCGCCCACGCGATGGTGCGCGAAGGCGTCAAGGCGGTGGCCGCGGGCATGAACCCGATGGATCTGAAGCGCGGCGTCGACATGGCGGTCGATGCCGTCGTCAAAGACGTCCAAACGCGCTCGAAAAAGGTTTCGACCAATGACGAGATCGCGCAGGTCGGGACAATCTCGGCCAATGGCGACGCGGAGATCGGGCGGATGCTGGCCGAGGCGATGAAAAAGGTCGGCAACGAGGGCGTCATCACCGTCGAAGAGGCAAAGTCGCTCGAAACCGAACTTGACGTCGTCGAAGGGATGCAGTTCGACCGCGGCTATCTGAGCCCGTATTTCATCACCAACGCGGAAAAGATGATCGTCGAACTCGAAGACGCCTACATCCTGCTGCACGAGAAAAAGCTCTCCGGCCTGCAATCGCTGTTGCCTGTCCTCGAAGCCGTGGTGCAGAGCAGCCGCCCCTTGCTGATCGTCGCCGAAGACATCGAGGGCGAGGCGCTGGCCACCCTTGTCGTCAACAAATTGCGTGGCGGCTTGAAGGTGGCGGCGGTCAAGGCGCCCGGCTTTGGCGATCGGCGCAAAGCCATGCTCGAGGACATCGCGACCCTGACCGGCGGTCAGGTGATTTCGGAAGACCTCGGCATCAAGCTCGAAAACGTGACCCTCGACATGCTCGGCCGCGCCAAACGGGTGCTGATCGAAAAGGAAAATACGACGATCATCGACGGCGCCGGCGGCAAGGATGAAATCCTCGCCCGCACCGGGCAGCTCAAGGCGCAGATCGAGGAGACCACCTCCGACTACGACCGCGAGAAATTGCAGGAGCGTCTGGCGAAGCTTGCGGGCGGGGTCGCCGTGATCCGCGTCGGCGGCGGCAGCGAGGTTGAGGTCAAGGAACGCAAGGACCGGGTCGACGACGCCATGCACGCGACCAGAGCCGCGGTCGAGGAGGGTGTCGTCGCGGGCGGCGGTGTCGCCCTGCTGTTCGCCGGCAAGGTCCTTGCCGGCCTCAACCCGGCCAACAACGACCAAAGGGTCGGCATCGACATCGTCCGCAAGGCGATCCAGTCCCCGGTGCGCCAGATCGCGGAAAACTCCGGCGTCGAGGGCTCGATCGTGGTCGGTAGATTGACCGACAAGGGCGATCCGAATTTCGGCTTTGACGCGCAAATGGGCGAATACAAGGACATGGTGGCCGCCGGGATCATCGACCCGACCAAGGTGGTGCGGGTGGCGTTGCAGGATGCCGCCTCGGTCGCGGGACTGCTGATCACTACCGAGGCGATGATCGGCGACAGGCCCGAGCCTAAGGGTGCCGCCGGTATGCCGCCGGGCGGCATGGGTGGAATGAACGGTATGGGCGGAATGGATTACTAAGCTTAGACCGGAACCGCATTTCCAAAGGGCCATCGCTTCCCGTCAAACGGAGGCGATGGCTCGCCGCCGGGCCTTTCCAGCCCAAGTTCAAAGATCGACAAGACCATGGCATCGAGCGACGAGCGCGGCGAGCACACCCTCGCCCGCGACATGATCGAGGTGCACGGGGTGGAGGCCGCCGCCGTGGCGCGGAAGAATGCCCGGGCCGCGGCGCTCGCCGGCCAAGCCATGCAGGCGAAGTCGTGGATCCGGGTGCTGGGGATCATCCAGCTCCGCCAAGCAGGCTCTGTGGCGCAGCTTTAGGCTCAGACCCTTTACGCGGACCGATCGCCCGCACGCCATTGCCCTGAGCCGCCCCGCTAACCCCACTAATAGATTAATACAGAAAACACAGAACAAATCGTGGCGATCGCCCCGAATTCCAATTTCGCCAGGATTGGATCACAGCCTCCTTCGCCGGGATGACGAGCAGAACACAGCAGTGGGATGCATTGACACGACCTCAGGAGTTTCCGGCCGATCGCGGAGCGCCGCGGGAGATTAACTGCATGATGCCGTCCTGCGCCGCCACGGCGACGGTGTAGGCAACATCGCCCCACGGACCGTCGAGGAGACCGGCCGGGACGTCGTTTTCCTGTCCGACCGTGCCGATCTCGCTGCCATCCCTACGGCGGACGCGCCAAACGATTTTTACGTGCTGCTGGCCGCCCTTCGGTTTATCG
>DATMKU010000315.1:0-20397 GCA_035570935.1 Allostellaceae bacterium | reverse complement strand
GATCGAGCCCGATGACGGCCAGTCCGAGCGATTCGTGCAGCGGCATCAGCGTGTAGATCGTCATGGCGGCCGGCCCTTTCGTTTCGGAGGAACCGCAAGCCGCTCATTTAACTAGAAACCGCTGTCGCGCTCCATCATTTCGAGGATAGCCGCCGCCGTCTGCGCCGAGGGATCGCCGGCGTCGACCCGGCGATGCAATTCGACGACCTGTCGCTGCAGTTCGTAAGCCTCGGCATGGTCGCCCTCCTGCCACAGGATGCCTGCCAGATTGCCCATCGCGGCGAGGCAGTCCGGGTGCTGCTCGCCGTGCTCACGGACGATCGCCGCGATGACCGAGTGCAGCATGTCGCGGGCTTCGGCGAGGTCGCCTTGCGCGGCGACGGTGCCGGCGAGATTGTTGACCGCGCGCAGCGTGTCGCGGCCGGTCTCGCCGTCGAGCGCACGCATGCCGGCGACGACCTCTTCCTGCAGCTCGCGCGCGGCGGCGAGCTCGCCCTGGGCCGCCATCGTCACCGCGAGCTTCCCGACCGCCTTCAGCGTATCGGCGTTGCCCGCGCCGAGAAGCCGGCAGCGACCGGCCACGACCTCCTCCTCGAGCTTGCGCGCGGCGATCAACCGACCCTGCGCCCACAGCGCTTCGGCAACGTCGAGCATCGCCGACAAAGTCTGCGGATGCTCGGTGCCCAGCAACTCGCGCGTCTCGCGCAACAGCACTTCCGCGCGCTCAATAGCTTCCTGCAAGGGATCGCCGGTCATCGCGCCGCCGCCGCTGCCTCAGTCGAAATCTTCGGCCAGCGCCGCCTGCACCGGCTCGGTCAGCACCGCCATATGGGCATAATTCGGATGATCGAAGCCGACGGCGATCGGCGCGCCGGAGTCTTGAAGCGGGCGATGTCCCTCGGCGCAAACGAGTATTTGAGAAACTGGACCGACGACGCCTTGCCCTCGCGGCCGGTGTTCTCGCGGGTCGGGTCGGGCTCGCTGCGCAGCTTGGCCCCGGCGAGTTCGATGAACGCATGGTTTCCGATGCCGCCGAGCTCCATCAAGATGGTGGCCCGGCGCACCGAGTCGCCGGGCGACAACCCGACCTTCGCTGGCGGACCGCCCGAGGATATCCGGATACCGTTCGAAACGGTTGCTTAAGGGCCGGTGTCCGAGCGCAGGCGGACAATGATGTCGACCCGGCGGATTTCGGTGCCGGCAGGTGGAGTCGGCAGACCGCTGACCGACAGATGATGCGCCGGAATGTCGCGCAGCTCACCGGTCGTCTCGCAGAAGAAGTGATGATGATCGGCGGTGTTGGTGTCGAAATACGACCGACCGGGCTCGACCACGGCCTCGCGCAACAGGCCGGCCTCGGTGAATTGGTGCAGCGTGTTGTACACCGTCGCGAGCGAAACCTTGATCCCGGCGGCGATTGCTTCGCTGTGCAGGTGCTCGGCGGTGACGTGGCGATCGCCGCTCTCGAGCAGGAGGCGGGCGAGGGCGAGGCGCTGCCGCGTCGGGCGCAAACCCACCGCGCGCAGGCGCCGCATAGCGGACGAGGACGGGAGCGCCTTATTCATGTCATAAACATAGCAATATGCCCTGCTGAAATAAACAGCCGCATTCACAGTTCGTCGCGTTTTTTTCAGAAATTTCGATCGGGGGCCGCGATTTGCTCGCCTTGACCCGGTTGGAGGCCTTCCTCCCGAGAATGCGGCGGCCGAAACGTCAGTGCCGCCGCTTGACGCGGCGGCACTGCGTTGCGCGCGTCTACAGGTTTGCCTGGAAGTCGCTGTAGTCGCGGACCTTCTTGTAGACCTGCAGCCGATTGCGTTGGCTGTCGGCGACGATGATGCTGTCCGTCGCCGGATCAAACTCCACCGCTGTCGGGAAGCAGAAGCGCCATTGCGGTTCGAGGCTTCTGACCCGACGCCGAGCCTTGGCCATATCGGGGTTGGCGTCAACGGTCTGCGCACCCCATTTCGACAACACTTGGGCGTCGCCGATCAAATTGGCGATCGGCCTGCCTTCCGCGTCAAAAACGCAAACCCGATGGTTGCCCCAGTCGGTGACATAGATGTCGCCGTCGCTGTCGATGGCAACATCGGTCGGGTGGTTGAGCGTACCTGGTTTCGGATAGCCCTTGGTCTCCTCGCCGGCCGAAACATACGGACCGAACATAGTCACGGCATAGGAGCCCTCGGACCCCTCCACCGTCCCATATTGGCCGAACTTCATCAGGAACTTGCCCTCCGGAGAGAGCTTTTGGATGCGATGGTTCTTCCAGTCGGCGACATAAATGTTGCCATCCTTGTCGAGGGTGACCCCCCAAGGCTGGTTGAATTCGCCGTCGCCGCTGCCGCCGCGGCCGCATTTGCCGACGAATTTGCCGTCCGGCGAGAAGACCTGCAGACGGTTGTTGCCGCTGTCTACAACGATGATGTTGCCGTTTTTCTCGACTGCCAGCCCGGCCGGCCGCATCAGCTCGCCGTCGCCGCTGCCGGTCTTGCCCCACTTCCGCAGGAAATTACCGCTGCTGTCGAACACCGAAATCGTGTTTGTCCAGTCATCCGACACGTAAACATGGTCGTTGTCGTCGACCGCAACCCCGAACGGCCAGGTGCAATGTCCGTCGCCTTCGCCGTATTCGCAAAAGTCGGCGATATGTTCCTCTTCGCCGGGACCGCCGAGTTGCACTTTGTTGACGTGCATCCCAAAGTTGTTCTCGTTGCCCCGATTGGTGGCGTAGAGAACGCCGTTTTTACCGAGGCACATCGTTTGAACATAATTGAAGCCCGGGCCACGGGCGGCGTTACGCCCGATGGCATGGCTCCAATCGAAGACTCGTCCTTCCGAGACCGTTGTGAGCGGCATAGCGCTCCTCCTCTTTGACCGCGTGTTTCCTCGACTTTGCTTCGCACCCCTTCCCGCAGTCTAAGACCGCGGGAAGGAGGGCCAAAAAGCCGACCGCCCAGCGTCTAGTTCAGGAACGCCGGCTGCTCAAAGGTGCCGTTGACGATCGGCGCCGGATTGAGCTTCAGCCATTTGTCGAGGATCGTGGAGTAGACGCTGCGGAAGTCCATGTTCGGGTTGAGATCGCCCTGAACCAAGTGTTCCGGCTTCAGGGACGGCATCTCGCCGTAATGTCCGCCCTTGACCTTTTCGCCGAGCACAAAAGCGACGCCGCCGGCGCCGTGATCGGTCCCCGAACCATTGTCGCGAACGCGACGGCCGAATTCCGAGAACAGCAGCATGATCACGTTGTCGGCGTGGTCATGCTCGCGAAGGTCTTTCATAAAGGCATCGACGCCCTCGGTTACCGCACTCCACAAATTGCCGTGACCGGGGTTCTGACCCGCATGCGTGTCGAAGGTGCTGTGATCGCAGTAGAAGATGCGGCTGCCCAAATCGGCCAGGTGGGTCTGGGCGATGCCCTTGAGTTTGCGGGCGATCGGGGTATTCGGATATTGCACCGTCGAAGAATACTTCTGCGGCGCAACCTTCAGAATGTCCTCGCCCTTCAAGGAATCTTGGCCGGTGTCGGCCATGTAGTCCATGACCGCTCCGGTCCCGATCGCCGGTTTATACATCGCCGCAAAGCGCTCGAGCACCTGCTTGCGCTGCTCGCCTTGGATCGTCGGCAGGAAGCCGTACTTCTCCAGCGGCCCGCCGACGCAGGCCACCGGCACGCCGGGCACCGCCAAAGACCGCGGCAGGCTTGGTCCGAAGCTGACGGTGGTGACGACGTTCTCTTTCTTCGGGTCAAATTCACGTGCGACGCGGCCGAGCCATCCCTCGGTCCCAACCTTGACCGGCTCGCAAGTGTGCCAGATGTCCATGGCGCGGAAGTGCGACCGCGGCGAATCCTTCCAGCCGACCCCGTGCAGGATGGCGAGCTTGCCGTCATCCCAGAACTGCTTGATCGGCGCCATGTAGTGCGGGATGCCGTAGTCCTTGTCGAGATGCATGATCTGATTGTCGGGGATCCCGACCGCCTTCCGGTTATCGCGGTACAGCGGATTGTTGTAGGGGATCACCGTATTCAGATAGTCGTTCCCACCCGTCAATTGCAGAACGACGATGACGGGATCTTTCTCTTGTGTTGCTGGCATTGCGCCTTCCTCCTAGTCTAATAGGCTCAACGGTTAACCGAATTGATACTCTCTGGTGGCCGCGATCAGCTGCAGCATTTCTGCGGTATGTTGATCGGCGATTTTTGCGTTCGAGTCACTGTCCCAAGTAACCTGGCCCCACTCTTTCGCCTGGGAAAGCAACTCCTGCCTGGTGTCGGCGCCGACCTCGACTGGGCCGATCTGATCTAGGCAGCCATCGACGAGCTGCTCGGGGCTCAGCGAGCCATGCGTTTTCAGCCGGTTGATGATCGCGCGGACACCGGGCAGCGAGGTGTCGCCGACCTTTTCCGCGACAAAGTTGACGCGCGCCATCAGCGAGCCGCTGTTGATCCACTCTTTCCCGGTATGCCAACCCTCGACCGAAGGCGGGTTGAGCATATCCTGGCCCATATAGGTGGGCTGCATCGACAGCTCGCCATAGCCGGGCTTCGGCAGTTCGTGGCCGCCAACCAGCCGCAACGTGCTGACCACCACTTCGGCCGGCGACTTCATGTGCTGGAAGCGGGCATTCTTGAAGAAGTCCGAATTGAACAGCACGCGCAACACCGAGCGCATGTCGAACTTCGAATCCCGGAACGCACCGACGAGCGTGTCGATCGCCTTCTCGTCGCGCGGCGATTCTATCGGCCAGGCTGGGACTTGCGGTTCGTCGGCGACGAAGAAGTTGTACAGGTGCCGGCAGATGAACCGACCGCAGGCCGGCTGCTGCACGACGATGTCGATGATGTCTTCGCCGTTGAAACGGCCCTTGTGGCCGAGGAACACCTTCTCGCCGTCATCGTGATCCGCGGCGCGATACTCGAACTTCCACGGGAACCGACCGTAGGGTGCCCGCGGGATCTTGGTCTCGAAGGTCCAGCCAGTGAACGCCCGCGAGCATTCGCGGACATCGGTCTCGGTGTAGTTGCCGGCGCCGAGGCTGAACAGCTCAAGCAGTTCGCGGCCCCAATTCTCGTTGACCGCGGTGCCATGGTTCTGCTGGTTGTCGAGCCAGAAGATCATCGTCGGATTTCTTGCGACTCTGAGCAGCAGCTCGCGGTAGTTGCCCATGCCGTTTTCGCGGAACAGCTGGATCTGTTCCAGCAGCTGGTCGTAGTTGTCGACCTTGGAATTGCCGGTCGCGAAGACATGGTGCCAGAACAGCGCCATCTTCTCTTCGAGCGGCCGCTGGGTATTGACCAGATAGTACATCCAGTTGACGTTGCCCATAGGCGGCTGGCCGCCGGGTAAAAGCGACGCCGGCTGGTAGCGCAGCAAGGTGTAGGCATCGACCGGCGGCTGGGTCTCGGGATGCAGCAATTCTTCGACCGTCGCCTCGTACCCCTTGGCCGCCCTTGCTTCGAGCTCGTCGCGACCGGCGCCGAAACCCGCTCGCCGCATCAGGTGAGCCATTAACGCGATGTCGTTCTGATAAGCCATCTTGCGCCCTCCTCCTTGTGATGTTGGTAGTGCGTCACGGTGTCGGGTTGTTCGCTAACCGTTGTAGCTGGTCGGCGCCAAACCGGCGAAGCGCCGGCGCGGCCGAGCCTGCCGCCTCGAGTCAGGGTTGCTGCCCGACCGATTTGCGGGGATTTGACGACCGGCGTTCGCCTCGTCGCGCGCCGCTTTCCCCGAAGGTCGTACAGCTTCCACGCCAAAGCCCGTCATAACCGACCCTGGTGCGGCTTGTGCCTGCCGGCCTTGGAACAAGGCCGATGCGGGCCGAGCCCACACCTTGGAATGATTTTATGCTACGGGTGAATCCTGTCAAGCGGCGTGCGCATCCTGAGTGCGGTAATCGTCACCAGCTGCGGCGGGGTCGAGGTCAGGGACGCAGCGAAAAGACCGCCCGCACAATTACCCCCGACAGGCGATCGTGAAGCCGCGCGGCGGACACAGCGCCGCCGCAAAGCCCGAGCCGATTTTACAGTGAGGCGCCGGCTGCCAAGTCGCGATCAGCCGCCTTGCGGTCCGATGCGTACGATGACGTCGATACGCCGGATCGCGGTTCCCGGCGGCGCCAGCGGCACGCCGCTGACGGCGATGTCCTGCGCCGGGATGTCTTGCAGCATCCCGTCCGCCGCGCAAAAGAAATGGTGATGCTCGGCGATGTTGGTGTCGAAATACGATCGGCCCGGTTCGACCACGACCTCGCGCAACAGCCCCGCCTCGGTAAATTGATGCAATGTGTTGTACACGGTGGCAAGCGACACCGGCATCCCCGCCGCCGCGGCCTCGGCGTGCAGTTGCTCGGCGGTCACATGGCGGTCGCCGTTGCCGAGCAGAATTCTTGAGAGCGCGAGCCGCTGGCGGGTAGGGCGCAGCCCTGCGACGCGCAGACGGCCGAGCGGATTCAACGGGGGATGGGCCAAACTCATACTATTATAATAAGAGGTCATGCGGCCAAATCCAACATCCGCGGCGCGACCCTACCATGCGTCAGTCGCCGGTTTGCAGGCGTTCGACCAGTTCGTGCACCGTCGGCACATAGCCGTTGGCGTAGAACGGGTCGGAAGCGAAGCGATAGGCGTTGTGGCCGGCAAACATCAGCTGCTGCTCGACATCGTCCGAGTGGCGGATCGCCTGCAGGGTTTTCTGGATGCAGAAACTGCGCGGGTCCGCCTTTTTCCCGGTCGAACCGGTTTCACTCTGCGCCCAATTCGAGAATTGACAGGCGCTGAGACAGCCCATGCAGTTGATCTGGTCGGTGCGCACTTCCAACGCCTTTTGCGGGGTCACAAAAATCAGCGTCGAATCAGGGGTGCGCAGGGCCTCGGTGAAACCTGACGCGACCCATTTTTCGGCTGATTCCCGATCGTGCGGGGTCAGATAGACGACGCGGTTGCGGGCGCCGACATGGAAGGCAGCGACGTGCTCGCCGACCGGCTCGATCGAATATGCGACCTGGCGCGCCGAGCGTTGCTGCAATTCATTCAAAAAGCCGTTGCGCACCGCCGAAGAGTAAAATCCGGTCGGACTAAAGCGGTTCAGGTAAACGTCGCCCTCCCCTAGGGTCAGGAGCTTGCGTTTCCACACCTCCGAGATCGGGCTCTCCTGAGTCACCAGCGGCCGGGTCCCGAATTGAAAGGCGACCGGGCCAAGCTCAGGGTTCTCGATCCAGTCGCTCCACTCGCGCAGGTACCACAGCCCGCCGGCCATAAAGATCGGCGTCGACAACAGGCCGAAATCGACCATCATGTTGCGCAGTTCGCGTACCCGCGGATAGGGGGGCTCGGGATTGAGCGGGTCCTCGCTGTTGGAGAGCCCGTTATGGCCGCCGGCAAGCCACGGGTCCTCGTAGACGACACCGCCGAGCCAGTCGAAGAATTTGTGATAAGCCCGCTTCCACAGCGCCCGAAACGCCCGCGCCGACGACACGATTGGATAATAGTGGACGCCGTAGCTGGCGCAGATCTCGGCGATTTTGTACGGCATGCCGGCGCCGCAGGTCACGCCGTGGATCAAGCCTTTGGCGCCCTCGAGCACGCCGTGCAATACCCGCTCGGCGGCGGCCATCTCCCACAGCACGTTCATGTGGATGCGGCCCTCGCCGTTGCCGCGCTCGTAGGCGACCCGGGCCTGCTCGATGCCACCGGCGATGGCATAGGCGACGAGTTCCTCGTGGCGCTCGCGGCGGGTGCGCCCGTGGTAGAGCTGTGCGATCAGTTCGCCGCTGTCGCCGGAGCTGTCGGCATTGACCCCGGAAAACGTGCCGACCCCGCCGGTCGCCGCCCAGGCGCCGGAGCTTTCGCCGTTCGACACCGATATGCCTTTACCGCCTTCAACTAGCGGCAACACCTCACGGCCCGATATGACGAGCGGGTTCAGGGATCTCACAACCGCGCTTCCCGTCGAGATTTCTCGGATAAAAACCGCGGCGCGGCCTCGGCCGGCGAGCGACCGGCCGCCACCGCCGCAAGTATAATATGGGGAACATCGGAAAAGACCGCGGCGACACCCCAGTCGAATAATTCACCTGCCCGCGCCACGTCGTTCACCGTATAGGCGAGCACAGAATATCCCGCTCTGCGGATTTCGGCCACGACCGCCGGCCGCAGCAGCCGGTGGTCGGCATTGATCGTCGTGCAGCCCAGAGTTTCAGCACGGCGCCGCCAGTTGCCGGCAGGAGCGCGCACCAGGAGACCGCGCGCAATCGCCGGCGCGCGGTCGAGCGCCCCGGTCAATGCGTCCGTCACAAAACTCGAAATCATAGGCGGCGGCAGCTGCGGCGGCCACAGCCGAGCCAGCACATCGGCGGCGGCATTCCCGGTTTCGACGGCGCCGCGCCGCCCGCTCTTCAGCTCGACATTGGCGCCGATGCCCAGTTCGGCAAGGGCCGCGATCGCCTCCGCCAAAGTCGGCACCCGTTCGCCGGCGAAGCCGGCATCGAACCACTTGCCGGCGTCGTGGCGGCGGATTTCCGAAAGCGGCAGCGCGCGCACCTTGCCGCGGCCATCGGTGGTGCGATCGAGGCGATCGTCATGCAGAAGAACCAGTTCGCCGTCGGCCGTCAACCGCACGTCGAACTCCACCCAGCGGCAGCCCAGGGCGCCCGCCCGGCGCAACCCGGCAAGCGTATTCTCCGGGGCGCAGCCGGCGGCGCCGCGATGGCCGATCACCGGCGGAAGATCAGGTTGCGCCCGAGAGGCGACAGGACTGCTGGGCTCGCTCATTGGCGATGCGCCGCCCCGAAACGTACTGGCTCCAGACCGTACCGCCCGGCGCGGTCGGTTATCACCCCTGAGGCGTCAGGACTCGACCCTCACCGGCTCTGGCGTGCGCGCCGGCTCGGCGCGTCTGTTGCCGAGATCCTCGCCGGTCTGCTGGTCGACCTGGCGCATGCTCAGCTTGACCTTCCCGCGGTCGTCAAAGCCCAGCACCTTGACCTTGACACTGTCCCCGAGCTTGACGACATCGACGACCTTGCCGACGCGCTGCGGCGCCAGTTCGCTGATATGCACAAGTCCGTCGCGCGAGCCGAGAAAATTGACAAAGGCGCCAAAATCGACGGTCTTGACGACCTTGCCATTGTAGATCGCGCCCAACTCGGGCTCGGCGACGATGCCGCGAATCCAGTCGATCGCCGCCTGCGCGGCGTTGCCGTCGACCGCGGCGACCTTTACCGTGCCGTCGTCGTCGATGTCGATCTTGGCGCCCGTCGTTTCGGTGATCTCGCGGATGACTTTGCCGCCCGAGCCGATGACTTCGCGGATCTTGTCTTTGGGGATGGTCAGGGTGGTGATGCGGGGCGCGTTGTCGCTGACCGTGTCGCGCGCGCCGGTCAGGGCTTTGGCCATTTCGCCGAGGATGTGGATGCGGCCGTCGCACGCCTGGTTCAGCGCGATGCGCATGATCTCCTCGGTGATCGAGGTGATCTTGATGTCCATCTGCAGCGCGGTGATACCCTTTTCGCTGCCGGCAACCTTGAAATCCATGTCGCCGAGATGGTCCTCGTCGCCGAGGATGTCGGACAGCACGACAAAACCCTCGGGCTCCTTGATCAGCCCCATCGCGATGCCGGCGACCGAGCGCGGCAACGGCACGCCGGCATCCATCAGCGCCAACGAGGCGCCGCACACCGAGGCCATCGACGACGAGCCGTTCGACTCGGTGATCTCGGAGACGACGCGGATCGTGTAGGGGAAATTGTCCTTTGACGGCAGCAGCGGTCGAACCGCCCGCCAGGCGAGCTTGCCGTGGCCGACTTCGCGCCGGCCGGGAGAGCCCATCCGTCCCGTCTCACCCGTCGAATAGGGTGGAAAGTTGTAATGGAGCATAAAGTTTTCGCGGTACTCGCCTTCGAGCGCATCGATGACCTGCTCGTCCTGCCCGGTGCCTAGGGTCGCCACCGCCAGCGCCTGCGTCTCACCGCGGGTGAACAATGCCGAGCCGTGGGCGCGCGGCAAAATGCCGACCTCGGCTGCGATCGGCCTGATCGAACGGGTGTCGCGCCCGTCGATCCGGCTGCCGCCGCGCAGAATGCCGCCGCGGACGATCTCTTTTTCCAAATCCTTGAAGATTTTGAGCGCCAGCGCGCGCTGCTCGTCGTCGGCAAACAGGCCGGCGGCCTGCGCCTTGGCCGCATCGAGGCGGTTGCTGCGATCCTGCTTACCCTGCTCGCGATAGGCCGCCTCGATCAGCGTGCCGACGTTCTCGCGCAGACGCGCTTCGATCGCATCATGTTCGGGTGAGGGCGGCGGAACATCCCACGGTTCGCGCGCGCAGGTCTCGGCGAGATCGATGATCGCCCGGATCACCGGCTGAAACTCGCGATGACCAAAGGTGACCGCGCCCAACATCACGTCTTCGGGAAGCTCGCGGGCCTCCGATTCGACCATCAGCACGCCATCGGCGGTGCCGGCGACGACGAGGTCGAGTTGCGAGCGCGGCAGTTCGGAGAGCGTCGGGTTCAGCACATAGCCGCCGTCAATATAGCCGACGCGCGCGCCGGCGATCGGCCCAAGAAACGGAATGCCGGAGAGCGTCAGCGCCGCCGAGGCGCCGATCAGCGCGACGATGTCGGGGTCGTTTTCGAGGTCGTGGCTCAGCACCGTGCAGATAATTTGCGTCTCGTTGCGAAAGCCGGGTGCAAATAACGGCCGCAGCGGCCGGTCGATCAGTCGCGAAACGAGGGTCTCTTTTTCCGACGGCCGACCTTCACGCTTGAAAAAACCGCCCGGGATCTTGCCGGCGGCGAAGGTCTTTTCCTGGTAATTGACGGTCAGCGGAAAAAAATCTTGGCCCGGTTTAGCGGTCTTCATCGCCACCGCGGCGCACAACACGGTCGTCTCGCCATAGGTGGCGAGCACTGCTCCGTCAGCCTGACGCGCGAACTTCCCGGTTTCGAGGGTCAGGCGGCGCCCGCCCCACATCAGCTCTTTTCGGTAAACCTGGAACATCCTTAATCATCCTTTGCGAAAAATGGCGCGCGGCGAGCCTTCTCGCCGGCATCGGCCGGGCCCGCACCATCGCGCGCCGGCGCGATCGCCTCAGGCGACCGCCGCCGCCAGCCTTGCTTCACCCAATTATCCGAAACCGCTCGAGGCGCCGTCAGGAAACTGCGGCAGCCGCTCGACGGCGGAAGTTGCCGGTTGCGCGCGGAACCGGCGGAGCGCGTCAACGGCGCAGTCCCAGACGCCCGATCAGCGTCTCGTAGCGGCTCTGGTTCGACCGTTTGAGATAGTCCAACAACCGCCGGCGCTGCCCGACCATGACGAGCAAGCCGCGCCGCGAATGGAAGTCCTTTTTGTGACCTCCCAAATGATCAGTCAGATTGCGGATACGCTCGCTCAGGATCGCCACCTGCACTTCGGGCGACCCGGTGTCGGCCGTTTTGGTGGCGTATTCAGAAATAAGCGCCTGCTTGCGCTCGGCCGTGATCGACATCGATCGAACCTCTTCACCAATTGATTACGCGCAACGGCCGCAGACTTCCGTCCTCGACCCGCGCCAGAGCGACCAGAGATTGGTCGTGCCATGCGCTGACGACGGTGCCCGCGACAAACCGCTCGGGCTGCGCCAATCCGCCGGCTCCGCGCACCGCCACAGACTGCCCGCAACGCAACCGAGCGGCCTCCGCCGCCGCCAAGGTCAGAGCCGGGATGCCGTCCAGCGCCGCCTCGAGCGGGAGCAGGTGCCCGCAAGCAGAGAGAATATGTTGACTATTACCCTTGGATTCCAGTGAAATCGCTTGCGCTTCGGTGAACCGCCCGACCGACAGGCGGCGCAGCGCCGCGACATGACCGAGAGTACCGAGCGCCCACGCCAAATCGCGAGCCAGCGCACGGATATAGGTTCCTTTGCCGACGACGGCCTCGCAATCTGCATGATCGCGGTCGGGGATCGCAATCAGCCGCAGGCTGACGATTTCGACCGGCCGCGGGTTCAGCACGGGCGGGCGGGCGGCGCGGGCCAGCGCATAGGCGCGGTGCCCGGCGATTTTTATCGCGGAATATACCGGCGGAGTTTGCATGACGGCACCGGTAAAGCGCGGCAGCATCGCCTGGATCTCGGCCGGCTCCGGCCGCGCTTCGCTCACCCCGACAATTTCGCCGTCGCTGTCCTCGGTGGTGCAGGCGACGCCCCAGCGAATGCGAAAGCGGTAGCATTTTCGGCTGTCCATCGCATAGGCGATGGTTTTTGTCGCTTCACCCAGGGCGATCGGCAAGACGCCGGTCGCCAGCGGATCGAGGGTTCCGGCATGACCGGTTTTGGCGCCGGTGGCACGGCGGACGCGCTCGACGACGCGGCTCGAAGTGAGGCCCTGCGGTTTGTCGATGACAAGCCAACCGTTGAGCCCGCGATCAACCGGCATCGTTGTCGCTCGCGCCGGTGACGGGCTGCTCCGGATGCAGGTCGCGCTCGACCTCGGGTAGTGCCAGCAGAGCCGAGATGCGGTCGGCCTGATCAAACGTGTCGTCCAGCGCGAAGACCAGGTTCGGCACGTAACGCAGCGCCAGATCGCGAGCGGCAAGACCCCGCAGAAATGGTGCCGCACGCTTCAGCGCGGGGAGAATTTCAGCGGCGTTGGCGCCGGCCAGCGGCATCACATAGACCGTGGCGTTGCGCAAATCGGGGCTGATCCGAACTTCGCTCACCGTGATGCTGGCTTCGCGCAGCACGGGGTCGCGATAGTCGCCGTCGCGCAGGATTTGCGCCACCAGATGACGCAACTCTTCGGCGACCCGGCGCTGGCGCTGGCTTGCGGTATGGCCGGCCGCTGCGCCGGCGGACCGCTGCCGGTCACGCTGCCTCTTGGCCATCGCTGGTTTCGGCGGCTCTTTTGTCGGCCGAAATCAGGCGCCGCTGCCCAAGCCGAGCGTTGCTACAAGGTGCGGGCAACTTCTTCGATCTCGAAGCATTCGATGACATCACCGGTTTGGACATCCTGATAGTTCTCGAAGGCCATGCCACATTCGTAGCCCTCCCTGACCTCGCGGACCTCTTCCTTGAACCGCTTCAGCGTCTTTAGCGCCCCTTCGTGGATCACGACGTTGTCACGCAGCAGGCGCACCTTGGCGCCACGGCGGACCGTGCCTTCGGTGACAAGACACCCCGCTACCTTGCCGACGCGGGTGATGTTGAAGACCTCGCGGATCGAGGCGTTACCCAACAGGCGTTCGCGCAAAGTCGGCGCCAGCAGCCCCGACAGCGCCGCGCGCATGTCGTCGATCAGATTGTAGATGATCGAGTAATAGCGGATCTCGACGCCGTCGCGGCGCGCCAGATCGCGGGCCTGCGGATTGGCGCGAACATTGAAGCCGATGATCACCGCATCCGACGCCTTGGCAAGAATTACGTCGCTTTCGGTGATCCCACCGACCGCCGAGTGCAACACCCGGATCGACACCTCGCTGGTCGAAATCCTGTCGAGCGAGCCGACAATCGCCTCGAGCGAGCCCTGGACATCCGATTTGACGACGACCGGAAGCTCGTTGGCGGCACCGGCGGCGATCTGCGAAAACATCTGTTCGAGGGTGCCGCGCCCGCCTTGCGCCGCGGTCGCGTCGCGCCGGCGGCGCTGGCGGAAATCGGCGATGTCGCGAGCCCGGCTTTCGTTTTCGGCGACGATGAAGTCGTCGCCAGCGAGCGGGATGCCGTTGAGCCCCAGGACCTCGATCGGCGTCGACGGACCGGCTTCGGTCTGGCTCTGCCCATGATCGTCGACCAGCGCGCGCACCCGGCCCCATTCGCTGCCGGCGACAAAGATGTCGCCGACCCGCAAACTCCCGCGCTGGATCAGGACGGTGGCGACCGGACCGCGGCCGCGTTCGAGTTTCGCCTCGAGAACAACGCCTTCGGCCGGCCGTTTCGGATTGGCCTTCAGATCGAGCAATTCGGCCTGCAGCAGGATGGCCTCTTCGAGCCGGTCGAGATTGGTTTTTTTCAGCGCCGACACTTCGACATCGAGGATCTCGCCGCCGAGCTGTTCGACGACGATGTCGTGCTGCAACAGCTCCTGCCGCACCCGCTCGGGTCGCGCTTCCGGTTTGTCGATCTTGTTGATGGCGACGATGATCGGCGCTTGGGCCGCCTTGGCATGACGGATCGCCTCGACCGTCTGCTCCATGATGCCGTCGTCGGCCGCGACCACCAAGACGACGATGTCGGTGACGTTGGCGCCGCGCGCGCGCATCGCTGTAAACGCCTGATGGCCAGGCGTGTCGATAAAGGTGATTTGCTTGCCGCTCCTCAGGTTGACCCGATAGGCGCCGATATGCTGGGTGATGCCACCGGCCTCGCCCGCCGCGACATCGGTCTCGCGCAGCGCGTCGAGCAGCGACGTCTTACCGTGGTCGACATGGCCCATGACGGTGACCACCGGGGCGCGCGGCTCCAGCACATCCTCGGCGTCTTCCTCACCGCGCAGGCCGACCTCGACATCGGCTTCCGAAACCCGGCGCAGGCGGTGGCCGAATTCGCTGACGACAAGCTCGGCGGTGTCGGCGTCGATGACCTGGTTGATCGTCGCCATCACCCCCATGCGCATCAGCGCCTTGATCACGTCAGCGCCGCGCTCGGCCATGCGGTTCGACAGTTCCTGAACCGTGATGGTCTCGGGAACGACCACGTCGCGCACGACCTTGACTGCTTCCTGCTCATGCTGGTGCAGCCGAAGGCGCTCGCGCTCGCGCGCCCGCCGCACCGAAGCGAGGCTGCGCATCCGCTCCCCTTCGTCGCCGGACAGCGCGCGGGTCACGGTGATCTTGCCGGTTCGCCGCCGCATCTCGTGGCGCGGCGGCACCGCCGGCTTTCTGATTTCGGGCCGGGCGCCGCGGCGGGGCGCGCCGACCGGCTCTTCTTCCTCCTCGGCCGGCATCGCGACCTTGCCGGCCGCCGCGAGAGCTGCGACCTTCGCCGCCGCCGCCTTGCCGGCGCGCTCGGCGACCTCGCGGCGCGATTCCTCCTCCTTGCGGCGCTGCGCCTCGTCCTCGGAGCGCTTGCGCGCATCCTCGGCGGCTCTGCGCCGCGATTCTTCTTCTTCGACCCGGGCGCGGGCCTCTTCCTCGGCATGGCGGCGCGCCGCTTCGGCGGCCCGCTCCTCCTCCTGGCGGCGCCGGTCGGCCTCGGCGATGGCGGCGCGATAGCGCGCCTCCTCGTCGGCTTTTTGCGCATCCTGCACCGCGCGCACGCGCCCGGCGCGCTCCTCGGCGGTCAGCGTGCGCGGGATGACGACTGGCCGGCGCGCCGGCTCGGAAGGCTGCGGACGCGCGACCGGCGCCGCCTCGCGCGCGACCGCAGGCGCTGGTTCCGCCCTGCCGGGTTCCGGCGTGCCCGGCCCGACCACGCGCTTCTTGCGGACCTCGACGGTGACGGTCTTGGAGCGGCCGTGCGAGAAACTCTGGCGCACCTGCCCGGTTTCGACACCCTTGCGCAGCTCCAGCCGGCCGCCGGGGCGGGCCAGGGTCAGCGGCCGTTTTTGCTCTTGCTCAGTCGCGTCGGTCATCTCGCTCCAATACATTCATCCTGCCGCGCCGGCCCGGCTGGAACCGATTATCGCTGTTGCTCAACCATCGCGTTGGCGCGAAAGCCGGCTAGTTTTTGCGCCTCGCCCAAGAGCCTGCGGCATAAAGGGCCGGACCCGAGCGATGCGTTCACCCCGCGCTCGCGGCCAAAGGCCGCGCCTATCTCCACCGCCGTCAGCACGCAGACCAGCGGTAGGCCGCGGCCGAGCGCGGAAAGTTTGCGGCGCCCGCCTGCGGCTCCGTCGATCGCCGCGAGCAGCGCCCCGACCCTTCCGCCGCGCACCGCCTCGGAAACGCGCTCAAAGCCGGCGACCGCGAGACCCGCCCGGCGAGCGAGTCCGATCGCGTCGATGCAGCGCTGCGCCAGCAACGTCTCGACCCGATCCGCGAGGACGGCTGAAACCGCGACCGGCCGGCGCGCGGCGCGCGCGAACAACCGCTTGGCCACCGCTCGTTCGACTATATCGCGGCGCGGCGTCAACCACAAACCCCGTCCGGGCAGGCGGGCGGCGACGTCGGGCACAATTTCCCCCTCCGGACCGACGACAAAGCGCAACAGTTCGGCTCGGTCCCGGATATCGCCGGTCACCAGGCAGCGGCGTTGCGGCCCGGTCTCGCGGGCGTCGATCGCCCGCTCCGATGCAGCGGAGGAGTTGCCGACGCTCGTCGCGCCTACTCCTGCCCCGATGCGACTGGGGCTGCCGCCTCGTCCTCGAACCAGTGGGCGCGCGCCTGCATGATCATTGCGTTGGCCGCTTCGAGGTCTAGCGCGGCGCCGCCTTTGTCTGAGGTGCCGAGCAGCTCCAGCAGCTCGTCGCCGGCAAGGTCGGCGAAATCGTCGAGGGTTTTGACCCCCTTTTCACCCAGCGCCACCAGTATGCCGGGGGTCAACCCCTCGAGCTCCGCCAAATCGTCGGCAACACCGAGCTCGAGCCGCCGCTCTTCGTATTCGCGATCGCGCCGCTCCAACGCGTTGCGCGCCCGCGCCTGCAATTCCGCGGCAATATCGGCATCGAACCCTTCGATGTCGGCGAGGTCTTCCGTCGCCACATACGCGACCTCTTCGAGAGAGGCAAAGCCCTCGGTCACGAGCAGGTGCGCAATCACCTCGTCGATGTCCAGGGCGTCGATGAACATCTTGCTGCGGCTGCGGAATTCCTCGGTGCGGCGCTCCGATTCCTCGGCCTCGGTCAGGATGTCGATGTCCCAGCCGGTCAGCTGCGAGGCGAGCCGCACATTCTGACCGCGGCGCCCGATCGCCAGGCTCAGCTGGTCGTCGGGAACGACGACCTCGACCCGGCGCTGCTCCTCGTCCATGACCACTTTGGAGACCTCGGCTGGGGCGAGCGCGTTAACGACAAACGTCGCCGGGTCCGACGCCCACGGCACAATGTCGATCTTCTCGCCCTGCAACTCCCCGACAACCGCCTGCACCCGGCTACCGCGCATGCCGACACAAGCGCCCACCGGGTCGATGCCGCTGTCGCGCGACACCACCGCGATCTTGGCGCGGCTGCCGGGGTCGCGCGCCACCGCCTTGATCTCGATGATGCTATCGTAGATCTCCGGCACCTCCTGGGCAAAGAGCTTGGCCATGAATTGCGGATGGGTGCGCGACAGAAAGATCTGCGGGCCGCGCGGCTCCTGGCGCACATCATAGATATAAGCGCGCACCCGCTCGCCCTGGCGAAAGCTCTCGCGCGGCAGCAGTTCGTCGCGCCGCGCCATCGCCTCGGCGCGGCCGAGATCGACGACGACATTGCCGAACTCGACCCGCTTGACGAGGCCGTTGACGATTTCCCCGACACGATCCTTGAATTCGAGGAATTGGCGCTGACGCTCGGCGTCGCGCACTTTCTGCACGATGACCTGCTTTGCCGTCTGCGCCGCGATGCGGCCAAAGTCGATCGGCGGCAGCGGATCGGTGATGAAATCGCCGATCTCGGCTTCCGGATTGAGCCGCTGGGCCTGCATCAGCGGGATTTGCGTCGCCTCGTTCTCGATCGGCTCGGCCACCTCGCGAAAGCGCAGGAGCCGGATCTCGCCGTTGCGCCGATCGATCTCGGCGCGGATGTCGTATTCCTGGCCATATTTCGAGCGGCCGGCCTTTTGAATCGCCTGCTCCATCGCGTCGAGGACCTCGTCGCGATCGATGCCTTTATCGCGGGCGACGGTGTCGGCAACCTGCAATAACTCGGGGCGGGCGTAGGTGACGGTGCTTTCCATGGGCTTTCCGGGGTCTTTTCTCAGGTTTCGCGTCAGTGGACGGGCGATTGCGCGGCCGCAATCAGATCGTCGGTAAGCACGAGCTTGGCCCGCGCCACCGCGCCGAGCGGCAGTCTCGCCTCGCCGGTGTCGGTCGCAAGCCGGATCTCGCCGTCCGCGACGCCGAGCAGGCGCCCGCGGAACCGCTTGCGGCCGCCGACCGGCTCGCTCAGCTCGATTTTTGCCTGATAGCCGCTGAAGCGATCGTAATCCTCGGCCCGCACCAGCGGCCGGTCGATGCCGGGCGAGCTGACTTCGAGCGTGTAGGCGCCGGCGATCGGGTCGGCGACATCGAGCAAAGCCGAGACGGAGTGGCTGATCGCGGCGCAGTCCTCGACGGTCATTGCCGCGTCGTCGAGCCGTTCGGCCATGACTTGCAATGTCGGGCGGCGTCCGCTGGTGACGACGACCCGGACGACGCGATAACCCATCGCCCCCAGCGACGGCTCGATCATCCGCGCGATTCCGTTGGTATCGACCAAAAACCGACCTCTGCTCCCCAACCTTGCCGGCGCAAATACAAAAAAGTGGGCCGGCGGCCCACCTTGCGACACAGTCCGCGGCGCGGACCTATCCGGTTGCCTAACGAATATAATCGGATTCCGCGGTGCCGCAAGGGCATTGCCGCACCGCCCGCCGCCGTGGTTGGAACTGCAGCTCAGGCGGCGCGGGCGTCTTCGCGGATCATCGCGGCACCCTTTTCGCCGATCATGATGGTCGGCGCGTTGGTGTTGCCGGTGGTCACCGTCGGCATCACCGAGGCGTCGATGACGCGCAGCCCGCCGACGCCGCGCACCCGCAGCCGCGAGTCGACGACCGACATCGGGTCCTCGCCCATCCGGCAGGTGCCAACCGGATGATGCAGATTGGCGCCGTCGCGGTGGATGAAATCGTCGAGCGCCTGCACCGAGCGCTTGTCGGCGCCGGGCATCGTCTCGGCTTCGCTGTGCTGACGCAATGCCGGCGCGTCAAAAATCCGCCGGGCATGGTCGATGCCTGCCAACAGCACGCCGACATCGCTCGCCACGGACAGGTAATTCGGCCGGATCGCCGGCCGCTCCAACGGATCGGCCGAGCGCGCCATGATCGTGCCGCGGCTGTCGGGCCGCGCGAGGCAGACCGCGATCGTCATCCCCGGCTCGCGCTCGAGCCGGCCGTAACCGCTCGGATGGTAGCTGCCCGGGGTGAACAGCAATTGCAGGTCGGGGCTCGCCAGCCCCTCGCGGCTCTTGCAGAACACCATCGCACTGGTGACGCCAAACGTCAGGGCGCCGCCGCCGGTCGCGGCATAGCGGCCGATCTCGCGCACGAGCCTGGCGCCGCGCGCCAGCTGGTTGATCGAGACCTCGTCCTTGACCCGATGGCTGACGCGAGCCGCGAAATGGTCGGAGAGGTTAGCGCCGACCCCCGGCAGGTCGAGCACGATCGGAACCCCGATCGATTGCAGGTAGCCCGCCGGCCCGATCCCCGAGACGTGAAGCAGGTGCGGCGAATTGACGGTGCCGCCACACAAGATCACCTCGCGCGCCGCGGCGACGTGGTCGATCCGGCCGCCGCGGCGAAAGGCGACCCCGGTGCAGCGCCGCCCGTCGAAACCGAGACAGGTGGCAATGGCCTTGGTGATCACCCGCAGATTCTTGCGATGCCGCGCCTCGGCGAGGAAGGTCCGGGCGGTCGACCCGCGAAACCGGCCGCCGCGCGTCATCTGCGAATAGCCGACACCTTCCTGGGTGGCGCCATTATAGTCCGGGGTCAATTTAAAGCCTGCCTGCTGGGCGGCCTCGACAAAACGGTGGGTCAAGGGTAGGATCGTGCGGTAATCCTCGACCGGCAACGGCCCGCCCTTGCTGCGATATTCGGGGTCGCCCGACGCATAATTCTCCGATTTCTTGAACAGCGGCAGGACATCGGCATAGCTCCAGCCGCGACAGCCCATCTGCGCCCAGGCGTCGTAGTCGGCGGGGTTGCCGCGTACGTAGAGCATGCCGTTGATCGAACTGGTTCCGCCCAACACCCGGCCGCGCGGCCAGTGCACCGCGCGATTGCCGATGCCAGGCTCGGGTTCGGTGTAATAGTTCCAGTTGACCAGCGGATTGGCGCGTAGGCGCAGGGCGCCGGCCGGAACGTGGATCATCGGATGCCAGTCGCGCGGGCCCGCCTCGAGCAATACGACCTGCGCCCCGTCCTCGCTCAGCCGGTCGGCGACGACGCAACCGGCCGACCCGGCGCCGACGACGACATAATCCGCCCGCAACTCGCTCATCGCAATTCCCTCAACGCTGCGTTTGCCTTACGCACTCAATCGCGGCTTGCAGGTGAGCCGGGCTCTCGCGCGGGTGCAGAACCGCGATATTGGGCGGAAACCGCGCACCATTAGAAATCGTCAGCGTCGGCATGCGTTCCCCCGCGTTTTTGCGGCACCGAGCGCTGGGTGGATGTCCCAAGCGCAATCGTCACAGAGAGTTAAGCGCGCAGCACCCGCCGGCACAACAATTTTACCCGGAACCCGGTCGTGAACCTTGGGAGGACTTACAAAGACTTTTGGCGTTATGGGACTAGGCGAAGCGCGC
>DATMKU010000314.1:0-36011 GCA_035570935.1 Allostellaceae bacterium | reverse complement strand
GCGGCGAGGCGAGCGCCGCTGTCGTCGCGGAGAAAGGCGCATGACCACGCGCAAGATCGACATCTACAACCATGTCATGCCGCGCGCGGTCGCCGAGCGGATGCGCGAACTGGCGCCCGGCAAGGGCGACATGCTGAAGCGGGTGACCCAAATCCCGATGCTCCACGATATCGAAGCGCGCATCCGATGATGGAAGAGTGGCCGGGGTACCAGCAGGTATTGACCCTGTCGAACCCGCCGATCGAGACCATCGCCGGCCCCGGCGACACGCCCGATCTCGCCCGCCTTGCCAATGACGAATTGCGCCGGATCTGCGCCGCAAGGCCGGACAAGTTTCCGGCTTGGGTCGCGTCACTGCCGCTCAACAATGTCGAGGCGTCGCTTGCCGAGATCGACCGCGCCGTGGCGTTGGGCGCGCGCGGCATCCAGATTTTCACCAACGTCGACGGGCGGCCGCTCGACGAACCCGATTTCTTTCCGGTCTTCGAGCAAGCGACGCGGCATCACAACCTCGCGATCTGGATGCACCCGGCGCGCGACGCGCGCTTTGCCGACTATCCTGGCGAGCCAAAGTCGAAGTTCGAAATCTGGCAGGTTTTGGGCTGGCCCTATGAGACCAGCGTCGCGATGGCCCGCATCGTCTTTTCGGGCCTCTTCGACCGGCTCCCCGAGTTGCCCATCGTCACCCACCATCTGGGGGCGATGATCCCCTATTTCGCAGGCCGTGTCGGCCCCTTATGGGATCAGCTCGGCAGCCGCACCTCGGACGAGGATTACGCGCCGATCCTGGCCGCGATGACGGCACGAGGCCGCCGCCCGCTCGATTATTTCCGGCTGTTCCACAAGGACACCGCGGTCGGCGGTGCAGGCTCGGCGATCCGCTGCGGTCTCGATTTTTTTGGCGCCGAGCGCGTCTTGTTCGCCACCGACTGCCCGTTCGACCCCGAGGGCGGCCCGATGTTTATCCGCGACACGATCGCCGCCCTCGCTCTCACCGCGGAAGAGTCGGCAAAAATCTATTTTGGAAACGCGCTCGGCATGCTGAATATGCCGGCGGCGTAGGAGAGGCGAGGAAAGCGCGTGACGGCGGCAAAGGACGGGCAGATCGGCGATAGCGAGGACCGGGCGGCGATCGACTATGTCGCGGGGGCGCGCGCATTGGCGCCGGTCATCGCGGCGCACGCGCAAGAGATCGAGCGCCGCCGCGAATTGCCCGAGGGTTTGCGCGAGAAATTGATCGAAGCAGGTTTTTTCCGGCTATTGTTGCCGCGCTCGTTGGGCGGGGCGGAATTGCCGCCGCCGAGCTATGTCCCGATCATCGAGGAGATCGCCAAGGCCGACGCCAGCACCGCCTGGTGCCTCAATCAAACCTCGGGTTGTTCGATGACCTCAGCCTATCTCGACCCCGCTGCGGCATGCGAGATCTTCGGGCCGCGTCACGGCATCCTCGCCTGGGGGCCGGGACCGGGCGAGGCGCGGGTCACAGAGGGCGGCTACCGCGTCACCGCGCGGTTCAGCTTTGCCAGCGGCAGCCACGATGCGAGCTGGCTCGGCGCCCATCTTCCGATCGTCGGGCGTGACGGGGAGCCGCACCTTCATGCAGACGGCAGCCCAGTCGTCCACACCCTGCTGTTCCCGAAATCCGCCGCGCAAATGACCGACATCTGGCATGTCGTCGGCCTCAAGGGCACCGGCAGCGACCAGTATGCGGTCGAGGATTTGTTTGTGCCGGCGGCGTTCTGCGTCGCCCGCGACGATCCCGGTGCCCGGCGCGAGCCCGGCCTGTTGTACCATTTCAGCGCGTTGCAGCTCTACGCTGCAGGGTTCGCCGCGGTCGCGATGGGGATCGCCCGCGCGACGCTCGACGCCTTTGTCGAACTCGCCCGCGACAAGACCCCGCGCGGCGGGAAGCGCACGTTGCGCGACAACAATGTCGTGCAGTCGCAAGTGGCGCAGGCCGAGGCCAGGCTCGGCGCCGCCCGCGCCCTTCTGTTCGGTGCCCTCGACGAGATCACCACCCAAGTCGCGTGCAGCGGGCAATTGAGCCTCGACCAGCGGATGACGATCCGGCTCGCCTCGACCTTTGCGATCCACCAGGCGCGCGATGTCGTCGATATCGCCTATCACGCTGCCGGAGCGACCGCGATCTTTGAGGCCAACCCGTTCGAGCGCCGGTTTCGCGACATCCACACCGTCTCGCAGCAATTGCAGGGCCGGGCCGAGCATTTCGAGACCGTCGGGCAATACCTGCTCGGCCTCGACCCCAGCGGTCTCGCCTGGTTGTAGCGGCGAATCGTGCTTGTGACGAATTGATGAACGGATGGTGCCCGAAGGGGAAAGAGCCGTTCGGCTAGAAATCGCCGTCGATCGACTGGTCCGCCGCAGCGGGCGTCCTTGTCGGTCAGCTTTGTTTTCCAAAATGGAGATTATGCGGCTTTTGGCTGTACAAGAGGATACCGCTAAAGCCGGGTTCTGCTGACGCTCGCGACCGGCACTGATCGAGTGCTCGACTTCCTGCGACCCTGCTCGCGGGCGCGGTCATTTTCGCGGGCGGGCCTTGCGCGCGGCGTAGCGGGCGTCGCGGGCGGCCTTGCGTTCGGCTTCCCGAGCAACGTCATCGGCGGCCTCTTTGGCGATTTCGGCGTCGCGGGCCGCCTGCTCGGCTTCGACCGCGGCATCTCGGGCGGCCTGCTCGGCCGCGGTTGCGGCATCGCGGGCGGTCTGCTCCTCGGCCGCGCGGGCGACGGCGGCAAGCCGGGCGGCGTTGCGCTCGGCGGCGCGCGCCTCGCGGGCGACGCCCACCGCCTGTCGGGCGGCCAGGCGTTCGGCCGATGCCGGATCGTTTGCCTGGGCTCTCGCACGAAACTTTTCGAGTTCCGCTTTTTTCGCGGTCGCGGCTGCCTTTAGTCGGTCGTCAAAACTCGTTTTTCTGGAACTATCCATCTCACTCCGCCTGATGCGAGGATCCGGCTGCCTCGACGATCCGCCATCGGCACATCATGCCCGAGATTCGACCATTGCGAAACGCCCCGACCTGCGAAATACGCTGCCGCCGCTTTCGCGGGGCTGACGGCTTGTCCCCGGAAGCGCCGCGCGCTCCGACGACAGCCGGCGGCGGTCGCGAGCGCGGTTGTGCCGGCTCGCGGCCGCGCCTACTTTGCCGGCATTCGCGTTCTCTGCCCGAGGGTTGCCCGTGACCGAGTTTCTGCCGCCGCTCGCCCCCTATCCGCGCCTTAGGCTGCGCCGCAACCGACGCGACGCGTGGTCGCGCCGGCTCGTCGCGGAGAATGTGCTGACTGCGGGCGATTTGATCTGGCCGGTCTTTGTGCATGACGAGGGGCATAAGGAGCCGATCGCGTCGATGCCGGGCGCGTTTCGGTTGCCGATCCCGGCCTTGGTCGACGCCGCGGGCGAGGCCGCGGCACTCGGCATCCCGGCGATCGCGGTGTTTCCGGCGCTGCCGGCGGCGCTGAAGGACGCCGAAGGCAGCGAGGCGCTGAACCCCGGCAATCTCGTCTGCCGCGCCGTTGCCGCGTTGAAACAGGCGGTGCCCGAAATCGGCGTCCTGTGCGACGTGGCGCTCGACCCGTTCACCTCGCACGGCCATGACGGCGTGATCCGTGACGGCTATGTCGCGAACGACGAGACCGTAGCACTCCTCTGCCGGCAGGCGGTGGTGCAGGCCGAGGCCGGCTGCGACATCATCGCACCCTCCGACATGATGGACGGCCGAGTCGGCGCGGTGCGCGCGGCACTCGACGAAGCGGGCTTTGCCCATGTCCGGATCATGTCCTACGCGGCGAAATACGCCTCGGCGTTTTACGGGCCGTTCCGCGACGCGATCGGGTCGAAGACCGCCCTCGGCAGCGCCGACAAGCGCACCTACCAGATGGACCCGGCAAATGGCGACGAGGCCCTGCGCGAGGTGGCGCTCGACCTGCAGGAGGGTGCGGACATGGTCATGGTCAAGCCGGGCATGCCCTATCTCGATGTGGTTCGCCGGGTCAAAGAGGCGTTTCGCGTCCCGACCTACGCCTATCAGGTGTCGGGCGAATACGCGATGCTGCACGCCGCCGCCCAAAACGGCTGGCTCGATGGCGAACGCGCGGTGATGGAGAGCCTCGTCGCCTTCAAGCGCGCCGGCGCCGACGGCATCCTGACCTACGCCGCGATCGACGCCGCCCGAAGGCTGAAGGCGGGGTAAGACTCGCTCCGAGAGTTTGAATGCCGCCGGTCTTCCGGCTATGGATATCGCCCTACGGCGACGACGATTTCGAATGGAACCGAAAGAAGAGCCTCGATACCTTTGCCGATCGCGACTTTGTTTTCGAAGCGGCCCGGATCGTGTTCCGCGGCACGCTCGTGCGGCGCCAGGACACGCGGCGACGGCGTTCGAAAGAGCGGCGGTTCATGGTGCTCGGCGAGTTGTACGGTCGAGTGGTGATGATCATCTATACCCCGCGCGGCGGGAAATGCCGGATCATCTCGTTACGGCCGGCGAACTTTGTCGAGCGGGAGATCTATTATGAATTCACGTCCGGTTAAGCCGAAAGAATACTTCACGAAGCTTTTCGATATTCCCGAGGGCGAGATCGACTACGCGGACAGTCCCCCGACCACGATGGCTGAATGGGAAGACGCGGAGGTGCTCCTCCCGGTGACGGCGGACGAGTTTCGAGCACTCAAGGAATTTATTCTTAACCGGCGTCAGCAAGACGCCAAGGACCAGCACCACCCAGCGTAATGATCCGCCGTCGGGGGTGCGGCCGCCGTTATCGCTAATGCCCGGTGCAGATGCTGGCGACGCCAATGATCCTGCGGGTCGTTTGCACAAATGCTTTCGGCTATAGCGCGCTCCTCCGGCTGGAGCCGCCGCCGTCGATCGTGATGATCGAGCCGGTGGTGTAGGCGGATTTGTCGGAGGCGAGAAAGGCCGCCATCCAGGCGATCTCCTCGGGTTTGGCGGCGCGGCCAAAGGCGTGGCCCTGCATCAGCTCGGGCCAGCGCTCGGCGTCGCCAAAACGGGTCTC
Organism: Allostellaceae bacterium; assembly: GCA_035570935.1. Lineage (GTDB taxonomy): Bacteria > Pseudomonadota > Alphaproteobacteria > ATCC43930 > CGMCC-115725 > AP-15. Next base: position 30,981 of record DATMKU010000314.1, on the reverse strand, counting down.
GGCGCGGGTGCGCATTAAGGTCACGAGCCGCTCGGTCATGACCGAGCCGGGGTTGATCCCGACGACGCGCAGCCCGTCGCGCGGCGAGGCGCCGCCCATCGCGCGGGTGAACGCCATCAACGAGGCATTGCCCGAAGACCCGGCGATATAGTCGAAATCGGGGTTCTCGCCGGCCGCACCGAGGATGTTGACGATGACGCCTTTTTTGCGCTCGCGCATCAGCGCATAAAAGCGCCGGGTCATGTTGACGTAACCAAAGACTTTAAGGTCCCAGGCTTCGCGCCAGCGCGCCTCGTCGACCGCATCGATATTGCCGCCGGGAATGGCGCCGGCATTGTTGACCAGGATCTCCGCGTCGGGGCATTCGGCGGCGAGCTTGTCGACATTGCGGCTGTCGGAGAGGTCGAGCGCGAACACCCGCACCGCGACATTGTGCTTGGCGGCGATCGCGGTGCGCGCGGCTTCGAGATCGGCCGCGGTGCGCGACACCAGCACGACATCGCAGCCTTCCTCGGCCAAGGCCTCGGCGCAGGCCCGGCCGATCCCTTTCGACGCTCCGGTGACCAGCGCCTTCTTCCCCCGCAGACCCAGTTCCATGATCCTCTCCCCGAAAAACGCCCTCGCCCCGGCCTACCTCGCGCCGCGAGGCGACGGAGGTGCGGCAGCGGCCCTGCTAGGCCTGCTTTGCCTCGATGATCGAGCGGCGGATGGCGCGGGTGCGGGTGAATAATTCCTGCAATGTGTCGCCTTCGCCCCAGCGGATCGCGCGCTGCAACGCGGTCAGATCCTCGCTGAAGCGCTGCAGGACATCGAGCACCGCCTCGCGGTTGTTCAGAAAGATGTCGCGCCACATCACCGGGTCGGAGGCGGCGATCCGGGTGAAGTCGCGAAAGCCGCTGGCGGAAAAGGCGATGACCTCGGATTTGAGGCTCTCTTCGAGACTGGTCGCGGTGCCGACGATCGTGTAGGCGATCAGGTGCGGCAGATGCGAGGTCATCGCCAGCACCCGGTCATGATGTGCTGCGGTCATCGTCACGACCCGCATCCCGGCCAACTCCCACATCCGGCCGATTTTGGCCACCGCCTCGGGGGTGGTTTCGGGCAGCGGGATCAAAATGCACCAGCGGTCGTGGAACAGTTCGGCAAAGCCCGCTTCGGGGCCGGAGTGCTCGGTGCCGGCGACCGGATGGCCGGGAACAAAATCGACGCCGGGCGGGATGTGCGGTGCCAGGTCGCGGACCACGACTTCCTTGACCGAGCCGACATCGGTCAGGATGGCACCCGGCTTCAGCGCCGGGGCGATGCGGCGGCCGATCTCGGCGTAGGCCGAAAGCGGCGTCGCGAGCACCACGAGATCGGCGCCGTCCGCGGCTTCGGCCGGGTCATGTGTGGTTTTGTCGGCGAGTTCGAGGCGCTCGACCGCGGCCAAAGTCTCGCGCCGGCGGGCGCAGGCGACGATCTCGGTCGCGGGGCTGTCGCGGCGCAGAACGCGGGCCAGCGACGAGCCGATCAGGCCGATGCCGATCAGCGCCACCCGGTCGAAGAGCTTATCGCTCACAAGTCGCCCTCGGAAGTCGGCTTCGTCATTCCCGCACAAGCGGGAATCCAGGGGCCCAGCGATCCAACGACCGCCCTGGACCCCCGCTTTCGCCGGGGTGACGGACGCATCGAATGGGGAGATGACTGTTTCATCGCCGGGTCATAAATTCGCTCAATACCGCCACCACCTTCTCCATCTCCTCGCCGGTGCCGATCGTGATGCGCAGAGATTGCAGCAGTCCATAGCCCGCCACTTTGCGGGTCAGGATGCCGTTCGATTGCAAAAATGCAAACGCCGCCTCGGCGTTGTGCCTTGGTTCGTCGGGAAAGCGCGCCAACACAAAATTGCCGACGCTCGGCGTCAGCGGCAACCCGAGCGCGGCGAGCCGCTCCGAGAACCACGGCTGCCAGCGGTCGTTGTGGGCGCGCGCGCGAGCGAGCGAAGCCGTGTCCTCGACCGCGGCGACACCCGCGGCGAGAGCCGGGGTCGACACGTTGAACGGCCCGCGCACCCGGTTCAGCACGTCGGCGATCGCCGGCGGGCAATAGGCCCAGCCAAGCCGCAGGCCGGCGAGCGCATAGATCTTGGAGAATGTGCGCAGCATCACGACGTTGTCGGCGCGGTCGACCAGTCCCGCGCCGGGCTCGTAATCGTTGCGGTTGGCGAACTCGGCATAGGCGGCGTCGATCGCCAGCACCACCGAGGGCGGCAGCCCGGCGTGCAGCCGGGCCAGATCCCCGGCGCCGAGATAGGTGCCGGTCGGGTTGTTCGGATTGGCGATAAAGACGAGGCGGGTGTGCGGGGTGACGCGCTCCAGCAGCGCATCGACATCGGCGGTCAACGATCGCTCTGGTGCCGCCACCGGCGTGGCACCGACCGACAACGCCCCAATCGGATACATCAGAAAACCATGACGGCTGTACAGCACCTCGTCGCCGGGGCCGGCATAGCAGCGCAGCAACAGCGCGATCAGCTCGTCCGAGCCCGCGCCGCACACGATCCGCGCCGGGTCGAGGCCGTGAGCCCGCCCGATCGCCTCCCGCAATATTTCACCGCTGCCTTCGGGATAGCGATGGATCTCGCCGGCGAGCGCCCGAAACGCGGCCATCGCCTTTGGGCTCGGTCCCAGTGCGCTTTCGTTCGAGGCGAGACGGATCGGGCGCTCGACCCCGGCGATCCGAGCTTCGCCGCCGACATAGGGGACGATGTCGAGAATACCCGGACGCGGGACCGGGCCGGTTGCGCAAGCCATTGGGGTCAGCCTTTCGTGGCGCCGGGCAGGGACGCCGCCGCGGGCAGCGGCAATGCATAGCCGCCAAATGGCAGCACGCGATAGAGTGCCGCGCCGCACTGGGCGCGAAAGCGCGCGATGCGCGGATCGGCGGCCGGCACGAAACCGTCGAATTCGACTAGGTTTAGAGTACCCCCGGCACGCTCCGACGCAGCGAAAAACGTGCAAACGAGGCCCGTCGACGACAGAAGCGCGAGAACTCGCGCGCGGCTGATGTCGGGCGCCGACTCGATCGCGAACAGGGTGCGGTCGGCGCCGGTCTCCTGTTGGGCGACATGCCCGATGACGAGCGCGTCGGCGCCGTCGGCGCGGGCATTGCCACGGCACCCGAACGGCAGGCGGGCGACAACCCGCGGAGCGATGGCGCCGTGCAGCACCAGATGGCGCCACCAGGGGTCGGGGTCGCCCTCCCGCGGCATCGGCAGAATCCCGACGGCGGCGGCGCCATCGGTTACAGCGCGGATTACCTCGCCAAGCGAGCGGTAGGCCGCCATCGGCGCGTGGCTGCCGTAGTGATCGCGCGCGAGGTCCCAAAAGCCCGCGGTCTCGACCGGCGCGAGAACGGCTACGGCAAACGGCGTTTCGATCCGTACGGTTGCCGCCAGCATTTCCCGCCAGATGCGCAGCACGCTCGCGACCGGCAGGACGCCGTGATGGCGAGCGGCGAGCCGGCGCAGGATCTGCGCCTCGCGCCCTGGCTGATAAAAGGCGACATCGCCGTTCCTTTTGCTCGCCGCGACCTTGGCCACTACCGCCGCGCGCGCGATCAAAAGATCGTGCATGCGGTCGTCGATCGCGTCGATATGACGGCGCAAATCCGCGAGATCGGACGGTATGGCGGACATGGTCTGCTTCGCTGCCTCGGGCGGATACTAGTAAAAGCGCTACTCGGTGAAATCAAAGAAAACGTTGACATGCCTCGCGCCTGCTTACTAGCTAGCGCCCCCGAATCGACAGGCGCAGACCTGACGCCGCGCGTCGGGCAGGGCGTGCCGCAACCGGGTCGCGATCAGGGAACACAGGTGCCGACAAAAGCATTTCCTCGCCCGCGTTCGCGCTCCGATCAGGATTGGCCCGGCTATCGGCTGCTGGTGCACGACCCACTGCGGCTCGATTGCGGCATCGATTTTGGCCCGTTCACGATCGCCTACCAGACTTACGGCGCGCTCAACGCCGACCGCTCGAACGCGATCCTGGTTTGCCACGCGCTGACCGGCGACCAGTACGCCGCCGACCCGCATCCGATCACCGGCAAGCCCGGCTGGTGGGAGACGCTGGTCGGGCCTGGCGGCGTGCTCGACACCGAGCGCTATTTCCTGATCTGCGTCAACGTCCTTGGCGGCTGCATGGGCACCACCGGCCCGCAGGACGTCGATCCGGCAAGCGGCGAGCCGTGGGCGTTGTCGTTTCCGGTCATCACCGTGCGCGACATGGTGCGGGCGCAAAAGCGCCTGCTCGAACATCTCGGCATCGACAGCCTGTTTTGCGTGATCGGCGGCTCGATGGGCGGCATGCAGGCCTTGCAGTGGGCGGCAAGCTACCCGGAATGCGTCTTCTCCTCGGTGCCGATCGCCGCCGCGGCACGCCATTCGGCGCAGAACATCGCCTTTCACGAGGTCGGACGGCAGGCGATCATGGCCGACCCCGACTGGTGCGGCGGGCGCTATCTGAGCCTCGGCCGCAAACCGGCGCGCGGCCTCGCCGTCGCCCGCATGGCGGCGCACATCACCTATCTGTCGGAAGCGGCATTGCACCGCAAATTCGGCCGCAACCTGCAGGACCGCCGCGCCGTTACTTACGGCTTCGACGCCGATTTTCAGGTCGAAAGCTATTTGCGCCACCAGGGCAGCACCTTTGTCGACCGGTTCGACGCCAATTCCTATCTCTACATCACCCGGGCGATGGATTATTTCGACCTTGCGGCCGAACACGGCGGGTCGTTGCCGGCTGCTTTCGCCGGCACGCGTTCGCGCTTTTGCGTGATCTCATTTACCAGCGACTGGCTGTTCCCGACCTCCGAAAGCCGCGAGCTGGTGCATGCGCTGAACGCGGTCGCGGCCAATGTCAGCTTTGTCGAGATCGCGACCGAAAACGGGCACGACGCGTTTTTGCTGCACGAGCCGGAGCTGTTCGAGACCCTGCGCGGATTTCTCGCCGGTTGCGCCGAGCATCGCGGCCTGACCCGATAGCCGGCATGGCGGCAACCCTGAGCTTGGACCCGGCCGCGGCGCGGCCGGCGACCGCCGATGCGGCGGCGGACGATTTGCGCCAGGACCTGCGGCTGATCGCCGAGATGATCGAACCCGGCGCGCGGGTGCTCGACATCGGTTGCGGCGACGGCGCCTTGCTCGCCTATCTGGCGCGGCAAAAGCGGGTCGACGGCCGCGGCATCGAACTGAGCCAATCGGGCGTCAACGCATGCGTCGGGCACGGCCTGTCGGTGATCCAGGGCGACGCCGACAGCGATCTCGACGCCTATCCGGCGGCCGCCTTCGACGTCGTCGTGCTGAGCCAGACTTTGCAGGCGACGCGCCAGCCGCGGCGGGTGGTCGAATCCCTCGTGCGGATCGGCCGGCGCGCCATCGTCTCGTTTCCGAATTTCGGTTTCTGGCGAATCCGCCTCAGGCTCTTGATGCGCGGCCAGATGCCGATGTCCGATCTGCTACCCCATCCCTGGTACGAGACGCCGAACATCCATCTCTGCACGATCCGTGATTTCTTGGCGTTGTGCGACGACGTAGGCGTCAGGGTCGAGCGCAGCATTACTCTCGACCGGCACGGCCGCCCTTATGCGCTTGCTCCGCATGGCGGCCTCGCCAATCTTATGGCCGAGCAGGGCGTCTTTGTCCTGTCGGGTCGGCGGCGCGGCTGAATCGCGGGTTACAGCCCGCCTTGGCGATGCGACAGGCCGTGGGTCGCCGGGGTATAGACGAGACGGCGGCCCGGTGCACGGGCGGCGGCGGGCTTGGCGTAGATCTGTTTTGCCGCCTCGATCAGCACGACCCCGGCGAAGGTCGGGAACCACCGCTTGCCAACGCGTTCCCAGGCCGGGGCCGAGCGCAGCACCATGCGGTCGCGCGACGGCGGGACGAACAGCGCGGTTTCGCTGCCGATCGGGGTGAACAGCTGCTCGCGCAACAGATGCGACAGCTGCGACATCGTGTAGGGCCGGCCCGAGCCGAACGGGGTGCGGTCGAGCCGCGCCCAGATGCCGCGCCGGTTGGGGGCGACGGTCAGCAGCCGCCCGCCACCCGCCAGCACGCGCCAGATCTCCTTCAGCAGAAGCCCGGCCGCCTCGCTGGTCTCGAGCGCGTGCACCAGCAGCACCCGGTCGATCGAATAATCGGCAAACGGCAACTCGCCCTCTTCGGCGAGCGCGACGACGTTGCCGCCGTCAAGCGACCAGCCGAGCACGCCCTGCGCGGCCGGCATCAATACCACAGTGCGCTCGGCGGCGGCGGCGACCGCGGACAAAAACGGCGTCGGATAACCGATGCCGAGCAGCCGCATGCCGTGCAGGTCGGGCCAAATCACCCGAAGCGTGCGGCGGATCATGCGGCGCGCGACCTGACCCAGCCCGGTCTGGTAGAAATCGCGCAGATCGATCACGTCGCTCGGCATCGCGGCATTCTACCATGTTGCCGCGGTGGCTCGGCACTCAGTTGATCTGATGCGTTTCCCGGAGATTGGACATCAAGCTCCGCCACGCTCCTCGATCCCCTTTTGAACGCAAGGTCATGGTGCGGCGCACGAACACGGGCTCGTCGACCGCATCGGACTGGTGCCAACCTCACTCAGTCCGCTTCGGGGCAACGATGCACTAGCTCTCGAGAAGCCCTGATAAGGTCCCGAGCCTCACGACCGATGAGGGGTAAGTGCTGTTCAATTCTCCAGTCATCGGCGAATACCTCGACGATATGGCAACCGGGCGTAAACTCTTTCCCGGACCGGCGCGACGGGCGGCATTGCGCCAAGCAGGCCCTGGCCGACGGCATCCTCGATTCAACAATTCTGTGCGCGTACGAGACTGCGCGGCCCGAAGACAAACGTTGGAGCGGTTGGACCGGCGGTCAGATGCGCAAAGGGCATCTAGGGCTAGCCGCGGTCGAGCTCGATGATCTGTCGGGGCCGCTCACGATCGGACATATCGCGATCGGATGCATCTTCGGCTACCTCGATCTCCGCTTCCCGGAGGACGGCTGGCGCCACCGCCATCCCAAGCTCGCGGCCTGGTCCGAGGCGTTTGAGCAACTTCCGTCGATGCAAGCCGCCAGACCGCCCGCCGGATGAGACCGGCGACGGGGGCCGTGTCAGTCGGCTCGCCGCCGCTGCATCGGTCGCCATCGTACCGCGATGATGACCGGCGATAGTGCCGCGGCGGCGTGGCCCAAGGCATCGATACGGCGGGTGGCGCGCGTTGCCGCGGCGCTTGCGCTGATCCTGGCGTGTGCCATCTCGCCGAAACCCGATGCGATAGACTCGTTGATTCGCGGGCAGAGGCCGACCTATGGCCCGGCGGTCATCGACGCCGCCCCAAACCAGGCCGCGATCGACCGGATGATTTGGCTGCCGGGGCTGGACGCCAGCTGGGACCCGCAAGGACTGACGCTGGCCGGAAGCGACATCTTTGTTTCGGCCTATCGGAGCCGCGGCGCGTGGCAATTCCGCGGGCCCTGCCGGGTGTTTCGCATCGATCCCGAGACCGGAGCCGAGACCGGACATTTCGATGTCCCGCGTCCCTGCGGTCACGCCGGCGGCCTGGCGTATGCCGGCGGCAGGCTGTTCGTCGCCGACACGCATACCTTGTTCGAGTTCAACCTCGAGCAGGCGCTGAACGGCGGTGCCGCGGACGCCCGCGTCTTTCGGCTCGGCCGCGGGCTCAAGGGAGCGTTTGCGGCGTCAAGCAAAGGCGCGATCTGGATTGGCGACTATCGGGAAGAACGACCGGCGACGTTCAGCAAATTCGACCTCGCCGCCATCTACGCTCTGGCCACCGGCTCTACGCTGACCACCAGCATGGCATCCGCGGTTGTGCCGATCCCGACCTACGGGCAAGGCGCCGCAGTGGCCCCGGAAGGCGCGCTGTGGGTTGCGCGCAGCGACATCGGCTGGGGCTTTCTCGACAAACTCGACCGCACCACCGGACGGTTCGAGGCGAGATACCGCGTGCCGGCCGGCATCGAGGGGATCGCCTTCGATCGACAGGGGCAGCTTTGGTGCGTCTCCGAAGCCGGAGCCCGCCACCTGCCGTGGCGCTATCCGTTCTTTCCGCTGATCTTCCGGCTCGATCCGGCGCGGCTCGCTCCCGCGCCCGCCGATTAAGCCGCGGGCGGCGCTAAGCCCGGACGGGGACGCCCTTTTCTTCGAGAACCTGCTGCAATTCGCCGGTCTCGAACATCTCGCGGACGATGTCGCAGCCGCCGACGAATTCGCCTTTGACATAGAGCTGCGGGATCGTCGGCCAGTTTGAGAACTCCTTGACCCCCTGGCGGATTTGCGGGTCCGATAGCACATCGACCCCTTTGAACTTGACCCCGAGCTGGCTCAGGATCTGCACGACCGCCGCCGAAAACCCGCATTGCGGAAAGACCGGCGAGCCCTTCATAAAAAGCACCACCGGGGTGCCGGTGATTTCCTGCTGGATGCGGTCCTGAACCGTAATGTCCATGATCTTGTTCCTCGATTGCGAAAACGCCGGGTAGCGACGCCGAGCCTCATTCCTCGGGGGCGCCGGTTTGCAGCGCCAGTGCGTGAAGCTCGTTGCCCATTCTGCCGCGCAAGGCTTGATACACCATTTGATGCTGTTGGACCCGGGTCTTGCCGCGAAATGCGGTTGAAACGACGTGGGCGGCGTAATGATCGCCGTCGCCGCGCAAATCCTCGATCGAGACTTGCGCGTCCGGCAGGCTTTCCTTGATCAGCCGCTCGATCATCGCCGCGTCCATCGCCATTTGCCCGTTCCCCTCGCTCAATTCTGCTCCATATAGCCCGGCAACCAAGCCTCGTTCGCGGTCTTCAGCGCGTTAACGGATATGGCACCAGCACCGGGAAGTGTCAACGCGACCCCGCCGACCGTGCCGACGGCGCGAGCCGAAATACCCTCGGCCCGGGCGGCGGCGAGCACCGTCGCCGGGTCCGCGGTTTCGAGCAGATAGCGGGCCTGGTCCTCGCCAAAGAGATACGCGATGCACGGCGGATCGCTCGGCAGCGGATCGAGGGCGACGCCGCGTTCCCCGGCCATCGCCATCTCGGCCAGCGCGACAAGAAGCCCGCCATCCGAGACGTCATGGCACGCGGCGACCCGCCCGGCGCCGATCTCGGCGCGCACGAAATCGCCGTTGCGGCGCTCGGCGGCGAGGTCGACGGGCGGCGGCGGTCCGGCCTCGCTGCCCTCGATCTCTCGCAGATAAAGCGAGGCGCCGACATGGCCGCGGGTGTCGCCGATCAGGATCAACAAATTGCCGTCGGCTTTGAGGGCAAGATCGACCGCTCCGCGTGCGTCGGCGATCAGGCCGACGCCGCCGATGACCGGCGTGGGCAGGACCGCCCGGCCGCTCGTCTCGTTGTAGAGCGAGACGTTGCCGGACACGACCGGGTAGTCGAGCGCCAGGCACGCCTCGCGCATGCCTTCCACCGCGCCGACGAACTGGCCCATGATCTCGGGCCGTTCTGGATTGCCGAAATTCAAGTTGTCGGTCAGCGCCAACGGCAACGCGCCCGTCGCGGTCAGGTTGCGCCAGCTCCCGGCGACGGCCTGGGCTCCGCCGCGCACCGGGTCGGCGCGGCAGTAGCGCGGCGTGCAATCGGTCGCCAAGGCCAGCGCCTTCTTTTCGCCGACCCTGACGATCGCGGCGTCGCCGCCTGGGCGCGCGGCCGTGTTGCCCATGACGAGGTGGTCATATTGCTCCCAGATCCAGCGCTTCGAGGCGAGCGCCGGGGCGGCGATCAGCTGTTCCAGGGCGGCGAGCGCGTCGCGGTCGGGCAGCGAGGCGGGGTCGATGTTGGGCTCGGGATCGGCGCGCCGCCACGGCCGCTCGTAGACCGGCGCCGCGGTGACCAAGGGGCCGACCGGGATGTCGCCCGCGACTTTGCCGTTCATCCGCAGAACCAGCCGCCCGGTCTCGGTGACATGACCGATGACCGCGAAATCGAGCTCCCATTTCTCGAAGATATCGCGCGCCTCGGCCTCGCTGCCGGGGCGGAGAACCATCAGCATCCGCTCCTGGCTCTCGCTGAGCATGATCTCGTAGGCCGTCATCGCGGTTTCGCGAACCGGCACGCGGTCGAGGTCGAGTTCGATGCCGAGCCCGCCCTTGCCGGCCATCTCGACCGCGGACGAGGTCAGCCCGGCGGCACCCATGTCCTGGATCGCGACGATCGCGTCCCCCTGCATCAATTCGAGGCAGGCCTCGATCAATAATTTCTCGGTAAACGGGTCGCCGACCTGAACCGTCGGCCGCTTTTCGCCAAGAGCCCCTGAGGCGTCGCCGCCGAACTCGGCCGAGGCCATCGTCGCCCCATGGATGCCGTCGCGCCCGGTCTTGGCGCCGACATAGACGACGGCGTTGCCGGGGCCTGCCGCGGCCGAATAAAAGATCCGGTCAGTGCGGGCGAGCCCGACGCACATCGCGTTGACCAGGATGTTGCCGTCATAGGACGGGTCAAACTCGCATTCGCCACCGACCGTCGGGACACCGACGCAATTGCCGTAGCCGCCGATCCCGGCGACGACGCCGGCGAGAAGATGGCGGGTGCGCGGATGCTCCGGGCTGCCAAAGCGCAGCGAGTCGAGGATCGCGATCGGCCGGGCGCCCATCGTGAACACGTCGCGCAGGATGCCGCCGACCCCGGTCGCCGCCCCCTGATAGGGCTCGATGAAGGACGGGTGGTTGTGGCTCTCGATCTTGAAGACGACCGCGTCGCCGTCGCCGATATCGACGATTCCGGCATTCTCGCCCGGCCCGCAGATCACCCGCGGACCCGCGGTCGGCAGGGTCTTGAGCCAGATTTTCGATGATTTGTACGAGCAGTGCTCGCTCCACATCGCCGAGAAGACGCCGAGCTCGGTCATGTTGGGGATGTGGCCCAGAATGGCGCAGGCACGGTCGAACTCAGCTTCGGTCAGCCCATGTTCGACTGCCAGAGCCGCGGTGACGTCGCCGCCGCCCGCCGTCATGTGAAGCGACTATAGCGATTTCCCTCTCCCTCCGCAGGCGGGGGGAGAGGGAAAGCTGTTGCGTCCACCAACATCCCCAACGGAACTACTGCAGCGCGCTCGCCAGGCCGGCGAAGAAGGCGGTTCCGCCGGTGCCGCCGAGCAGCGGGTCGGTCGCATTTTCGGGATGCGGCATCAGCCCGAGCACGGTTCGGCTTTCATTGAAGATGCCTGCAATCGCCCGCGCCGAGCCGTTGAAATTGGCGTCGCCATCGAGGCTGCCATCGGACGCGCAGTAGCGGAACGCGACCCGGCCTTCGCCTTCGATCAGGTCGAGAGTGTCGGGATCGGCAGTGTAGTTGCCGTCCTGGTGCGCCACCGGCACCCGGATCGTCTGCCCGGATTCGTAGCCGCAGGTAAAGATCGTCTGGCTGTTTTCGACGCGCAGGTGGATGTCGCGGCAAGTGAAGCGCAGGGACCGGTTGGGCAGCAATGCGCCGGGCAGAATCCCGGCTTCGGTCAGGATTTGAAAGCCGTTGCAGATGCCGAGCACCGGCACGCCGCGGTCCGCCCGCGCGCGCACCTCGCGCATAACGGGGGAATGCGCCGCCATCGCGCCGCAGCGCAAATAGTCGCCATAAGCAAAGCCGCCGGGCAGGACGATCAGATCGGTCTCGGGCAGGCTGGTTTCGCGATGCCAGATCCGCACGGGCTCGTGGCCCGTCGCGCGCTTCAGCGCCATGCACACATCGCGCTCGCGGTTCGAGCCCGGAAAGATGACGACCGCTGCTCTCATATCGATACCTCAACACAGCTCGATCGCGTAATCCTCGATCACCGGGTTCGCCAGCAGATCCTTACACATCCTCTCGACCCGGGCACGGGCGCGCGATGGGTCGGTTTCGTCGAGGTCGAGTTCTATCAGCTTGCCCTGCCGCACCTCGCCGATTCCGGTGAAGCCCAAGGATGCCAGCGCATTGCCGATCGCCTTGCCTTGCGGGTCGAGCACACCCGATTTCAGACTCACATGGACGCGCGCTTTCATCGCAACTCCCGCCAGCGGGATCGATCAGCCTTCGATATAGCGGTCGTCCTTGGGCGGGGCAACACCGCGCCGCCGCCCGTCAGGCGAGGCTGACATCCTGCCACGGCGTCTCTTGCGGCAGCCATGAGGCAAAGCGGAACACCGGCCGAAGCTCGGCTTCACCGCGCGCCGGCAGCGCGATCAGCGCGCTCGACACGGTGCCGTAGCCGTCGGTGCGAAACCGCATCGCCGCCGTCGCCGGTTCGCCCGGCGGCGCTCGCGCGCTGCCGAGAAGCTGCTGCCAGGCGCTCCAATCCCCTTGATCGGGTCGCGGCACCGGCCAGGCGCGGAACGCCGGCAGCGCCAGTTCGAGGCGCCGGGTGCCAAGATCGTTGACATCGCCGGCGGCGATCAGCGACAGCCCCTCCGGCAACGGGTGGACCTCGATGCGGCGGCGGCCGGCGTGACGCAGCCAAAACCCGTCGCGCTCGTCGGCGATGATCAAATTGAAGGTCCGATAGGCCTCGGGCTCGAGATGGGACAACGCCTCGGCGGCGTCGACGGCGTCGGCGTGGTCGAGTGCTTCAAGAACCAGTTCGCCGCGCGAGCGCAGGCCGGGAGCCGGTCCGAGCGAGCCGGTCCGGTTGAGCACCGCGGCGGCCACACCCCAATCGTTGATGCCAAGCCACGAGCCGCCGGCGAGGACATCGAGCCCGGCCACCACCTCGGGCCGATCGGGCCAATGCCGGCCCGGCATCTGCCATGGCCTGTCGATCATCTCGTCGCGATTGCCTCCGATCAGCACCGGCCAGCGGTCATCCGGCCGGCGCAGGACCACCACGGTGCACATTCAACCCGCCATATTCCTGCCTTGCCGGCGCATGGCGATCGGTCCATATCGAGGTGGAGCGGAGTACTTGGGATAAAGCCAGCGATGCCCAGTTTTGCCGAGCGCGAAAAGGAATTCGAAATCCGGTTCAAGCACGACGAGGAATTGCGCTTCAAGGCCACCGCGCGGCGCAACCGGATGCTCGGTCTGTGGGCGGCGGGGCTTCTCGGCCTCATTGGCGAGGCGGCTGAGGCCTATGCCAGGGAGGTCGTCGCGGCGCAGTTCGAGCCGCATGGCGACGAGCGCGTCGTTAGCAAACTCGTCGCCGATCTCGCCGCCAAGGAGCCGGCCATCACCCCGGCGCGCGTCCAATTCGAATTCGATCACTTCGCCGCACAGGCCCGGCAGCAATTGCTGAAGGAATAACACCTAGACCGGGCGGTCGCCCCTGACCGTAACCCGGTTGCCCGAGCGGGTGTGGGGCCAGTAGTCCCACATCGCGTGGTGCTGGACGCAGCGATTGTCCCAAAAGGCGATCGAGTTTTCCTGCCAGCGGAACCGGCATTGGAAGAGTGGGTTCGCCATGTGCTCGTATAGATAGTCGAGGATGCCCTCGCTCTCGTCGAGCGGAATGCCAATGATGCGGCGGGTAAAGCCCTTGTTGACATAGAGCGCCTTCTTCCCGGTCACCGGGTGGGTGCGCACGACCGGATGCTCGGCGCGCGGGTATTCCGCCTTGTCGGCGATGCCGTAATTCGCGTACTGGCCGCGATAGTGGTCGCCGCTGTGCTCGGCGGTCAGCCCGTCGAGATAGGCTTTCATCCGATCCGACAGCGCGTCATAGGCAGCGTACATGCTGGCGAACAGGGTGTCACCGCCATATGGCGGGCATTTTCTAATGTAGAGGATGCTGCCCATCGGCGGCGCGGTGTCGCACGACACGTCGCTGTGCCAGCCCTCGCCATTGGCGCGTGGGCTGTCCTTGTCGGCGTGGATGATCATCAATTCGGGCTTGCCCGCGACCGAAGGGGCAGCCGGATGAATATGCAGCTCGCCGAACAGCCGGCCGAACGCCAAGTGCTGGTCCTCGCTCAGTTGCTGGTCGCGGAAAAAGATCACAAGGTTCTCGGCGAGCGCGCGGTGCAACTCGTCGATCTGGCGGTTGCCGAGCGGCTGCGCCAGGTCGATCCCGTCGATCTCAGCGCCGATGATCGGCGTCAGTTTCTCGATCGCAATTGTATCGTACGGCCCCGCGTCATCGGCGGTGTATTTGATCCGAGGTCCGTCGCGGCGGCGTAACGAGCTCAATGGGTTTCTCCTGGTAGTTGGTTATTCGCCGAAGACGCGGCGAAAGATGGTATCGACATGCTTCTGATGATAGGTGGCATCGAACAGTCCGTCGATCGTCTGTGGGTCGAGCAGGCGGGCGATGTCGGGGTCGCGCTTCAGCAGATCGGCGAAACGGCCATCGCCATGCCACGCCGCCATCGCGTGGCGCTGGACCACGGCGTAGGCTTCCTCGCGGCTCATGCCGGCTTGGGTCAGCGCCAGCAGCACGCGCTGTGAGTCGACAAGCCCGCCCAAGGATTCGAGGTTCTCGCGCATGCGTTCGGGATAGACCGCCAGCCGGTCGACCAGCCCGGTCAGCCGGGCCAGCGCGAAATCGAGGGCGATCGTCGCGTCGGGGGCGATGACCCGCTCGACCGAGGAATGCGAGATGTCGCGCTCGTGCCACAGCGCCACGTCTTCGAGCGCCGGCACGACCGTCGAGCGGACGAGGCGCGCGAGCCCGGTCAAATTCTCGGCGAGCACCGGGTTGCGCTTGTGCGGCATCGCCGAGGAGCCCTTTTGCCCCGGCGAGAAATACTCCTCGGCCTCGCGCACTTCGGTGCGCTGCAAATGGCGGATCTCGGTCGCCAGCCGCTCGATGCCGGCGGCGATCAGCGCCAAGGTCATAAAATAGTGCGCGTGACGGTCGCGCGGGATCACCTGGGTCGAGATCGGCTCGGGTTCGAGGCCGAGCTTTTTGGCGACATGAGCCTCGACTGCCGGGTCGATATTGGCAAAGGTGCCGACCGCACCCGAAATCGCGCAGGTCGCGATCTCCTCGCGGGCGGCGACGAGCCGGTCGCGGTTTCGGGCGAATTCGGCGTAGTGCCCGGCAAGCTTGAGGCCAAAGGTCGTCGGCTCGGCATGGACGCCGTGGCTGCGGCCGACGGTCGGCGTGTATTTGTGCTCGAGGGCGCGCCGCTTCAGCGCCGCCAGCAGCGCATCGAGACCGGCGAGCAACAGCTCGGCAGCGTCCTTCAGCTGCACCGCAAAGCAGGTGTCGAGCACGTCGCTCGAGGTCATGCCCTGGTGCAGGAAACGCGCCTCGGGGCCGATATGCTCGGCGAGGTTGGTCAGAAAGGCGATCACGTCGTGGCGCGTCTCGCGCTCGATTTCGTCGATGCGTTCGACCTCGAAGGCGCCGCGCTCCCACACCGCGCGCGCGGCACTCTGCGGTATGACGCCGAGTGCCGCCTGCGCGTCGCAGGCATGGGCCTCGATCTCGAACCATATTCGGAACCGGTTTTCCGGCGCCCAGATCCGGGTCATCTCGGGGCGGCTGTAGCGCTCGATCATCAGCGGGTTATCTCGTCCGGCGAAAGCGGTTTTGCCATCAATATCTCATCCCAATAACGCCCGTCCTCTTGCAATGCGTTCTTCTCGATCCCGTATTCGACAAAGCCCAGTTCGGCATAAAGCCGCCGAGCCGGCTCGTTGCCGCTGACCACGCTCAATTGCAGTAGTTCGACATGCCGCCGTGCATGGTAGATGACCGCCTCGACGAGCCGCCGGCCGACACCACGCTGTCTCGCATTCGGCCGAACATACATGCCCCACAGCGCGCCCTTGTGCGCCTCCTTGCGGCCCTGCTTGGCGAAGAAGCCGGCAATGCCGAGCAGATCGCCGTCGGCGACGGCGCCGAACACCACGGCGCGATCGAGCCGGGCCGCGAACCAGCTCAGCGGCTCGACACTTTCTGCGGCAAAAGTGCTGCTGAAGGCTTCGGGCACAAGTGTCAGCGCCTCCAGCCGGATCTCGCGATACAGCGCGGCATCCGCCGGCAGCAAACGCCGTATCTGGACTTCGGCGCCGGCCACTTCAATCCAACTCCACCCGATCTGCTGCGGCGGGATCATAGCCGAGCCGCGCGAGCGCGCCGAGCATGTGCAACGGCGGCGGAGCGGTGACCGCGATCGGCGGCTTTGCCGGGTAGAGCGGCACGGCGACGGCGCGGGCGTGGAGCAGCAGCGGCCTGTTATCTCCTCGGCCGTAGACAGGATCGCCGACGACCGGGCAGCCGAGGGCCGCGCAGTGGACGCGGACCTGATGGGTGCGTCCGGTGCGCGGGCGCAATTCGAGCCAAGCGCGGCCGTCGGCGGCGCCAAGCACGCGGTAGTCGGTGATCGCCCGCTGGCCAGCCGAGTCGACGACCATTCGCCAGCCGCTGCCGCGGGTGAGTTTGTTGAGCCCGGCTTCGACCCGGCCCTCGCCCCGTGGCGGGCGCCCGTCGACGACCGCCCAGTAGATCTTTTCAACCTTTCCTTCGGCAAACAATGCGCCGAGCCGCCGCAATGCCTTTGGATGGCGGCCCAGGACCAGGCAGCCGCTGGTATCGCGGTCGAGCCGATGGGCCAGCGCCGGAGGGTGCCGCAGGCCAAAGCGCAGGGCATCGAACCCGCTTTCGAGATTGGGCCCGCCGCCCGGGCCGGGATGCACCGCGATCCCGGCCGGTTTGTCGATCACCAGGACCAGCCCGTCGCGATAGAGAACGCGATCGACGAGCAGCGACCCCTCGCCTCGGCCCTGCCCCCGCAGGCGGGGCGAGGGAGAGAACAGCGGCCGCGATCGCATCGCCCCGATTTGTTTGAGTAGCGTTATTCCGCCGCGGCGCGGGTGGGGGGCGCGGCGCGGAATTGGCTGCGGCGGGCGTCCCATTCGTCGGCGCCGACGCGCTGGAACATCTCGCGCACCGTCATCTTATTGGGTGGCAACGGGTGGCGGTGGATCGCCTTTAACTCCGCGAGCTTTTCCTCGCAGATGCCGACGACGCATTGTATCAAGAGGGCGGGCACGATCGCGAGTTTGTAACCCATCGCCGCGGCTTCGCGCAGGTCGACATCCGGCGTCTTGCCGCCATAGACGACGTTGAGCAGGCACGGTCCCTTGACCAGGCGCGGCACCTCCGCGACTTCATCCACGGTTTGCGGCGCCTCGACAAAGGCCATTTCAGCGCCGGCGGCGAGGGCGGCATTCGCCCGCCCGATTGCTTCGTCAAAGCCGGCGACGGCGCGCGCATCGGTGCGGGCGATGATCACGAAGTCGCGGTCGCGGCGGGCCGCCGCGGCGGCACGGATCTTGGCCAGCCAATCCTCGCGCGGCACGATCTCCTTGTCGTCGAGATGGCCGCATTTCTTGGGAAAACCCTGGTCTTCGATGTGGATGCCGGCAACCCCGGCGGTCTCGTATTCGCGCACCGTGCGGAAGACATTGAGTTCGTTGCCGTAGCCGGTATCGGCGTCGGCGATCACCGGCAGATCGACGGCGGCGGCGATACGCCGGGCGTTGCCGACCATCTCCGACATGGTCGCCAAGCCGAAATCGGGATAGCCGAGCATCGCCGCGGTGCCGGCGCCGGTCATGTAGACAGCCTCGAACCCGGCCTTTGCGATCAACTTGGCGGTGATGCAGTCATAGGCGCCGGGGGCCACCACCATGCCGTCCCGGTGTAGCAATTCGCGAAAGCGGCTCGCCTGGGTCATTGGTTCCTCCGCACGTTCGGCCGAACAGAGCTATGGCCCCGATACGCCGCCTCGTCCAGTTCGATCCGATGCGGCTTTGTTGCTGGCCGGCGATGCGCGGTCTAGGTTGCGGACAATTTGCGGAGGGGGCTGTAATGTACAGTTTCAATTTGAAGGCCGAGCAGGTTTTCGACCCGAAAAAGCACATGGAAAAGGTGCTCGGCACCACCGGCGAGGGCGATGTAACGGTCGCCTGCTGGGAACCGGGGCAGACCAGCCCCTATCACTGCCATCCCGACGCGACCGAAATCTATTTCTGCTTCGAAGGCGGCGGCACGATGCGGACTCCGACCGAAACAATCTCGATCGCGCCTGGATCGTTTGTCGTCCACCCCCGCGGCGAGCTTCACGAATACGTCAACGGCGGGCAGCGCACCTTGCTGTTCCGCGTGCGTTATGGCGACGGCATGTCCGGCCGGACCAAGGAATAGCCGAGCAACCTCGGCTGGAAGCCGCGGCCCGAGGACCTCGAATATTTCGAGCGGAACCCGGGCGGCGGGGGAGCCGCACGATGATCCCGGTCTCGGCGCGTAACATCGCTTTTGTCGGCAGCAGCGACCAGGGCGGGCGCGGCGACGGCGTCCAAATCATGGTCCACAAGGGCCACCCCATATCGGCCACATGTTCAGCGACGGCTTCACCATCGTCGATGTGAGCGACCCACGGCAGCCGCGAACCGTAAATTTTGTCGCGGCACCCGCCAATTCCCGAGCCTTTCACCTGCAAACGCATGACGATCTGCTGCTGACGGTTAATTCCCCGAATATCTGGGTTTTGCAGGGCTATTCCGACCCCAACAACAAGGGGCCGCCGTGGTTTCGATCCGCACCCCCCGCGCAGGAGGCGACGACCAGCGCTCGGTCATAGGCCGCCCTTGGGATGTTTCTTCGCCCTCGTTACCCGCTGAGGGAGCATTGGGCAATTGTGATTCAAGCGCCGCCGGGTCAGCCCGCAACCCTCCGCCAAGTCTCCAACCCGTTCAGCCTCGCGCTGTCGACGCAACTCGGGGTTCCAGCCCTCGATCAGCCATACTCCAGTCCGACAGGCTGCTAGGCGCTCGCCTCTCTGGAGGGAGACGAGGTTTGTTACTTGCTCGATCTGGTCGAGCGCGGCGCAGACGATCGCGCCTGGATTGCCGCGCTTGCACAACAATCAGGGGGGAGCGCCGTAATCTCCGGCGATCGGCGCATGCTGACCCGCAACCACGAGCTTCAAGCCCTCAAAGATCGCCGGGTGACCTCGTTCATCCTGGCCGCCGGGTGGAGTTCTTTGGCGTTTGGGATAAGGCCGCACTCCTCGCGGCACGCTGGCCGGCCATCGCGGCGGCGGCCAAGATTCGGCCGCCGGCTCGATTTTTGTTGTGCCGCACCGGCGCCGCGGCGGCCTTTCGCAGGTGCCGTGAAAGGTAAGAAACCCGCCGAGGGAGGCGATGATCTTGCGGGCTGGGCGCTGCCGCCCTTTCGCGCCGAGCAAACCCGCAACACAGACCTGGCGACGATCAACCCGACCTCGACACCGCCCGACGCCTCCGCATGTCGCTCGCCCCCGATCGGGATCGGGGAAAGTGGGGGTGGCGTCGGCGGGTCCGCCTCCCGCTTGGGAGCGGAATGCGGTAACCTTCGGCGCTGAGACGCGATAACTCCAGGCACACACGGCGAGGGACTCCGATGACTTACGCTGCCCCGATTGCCGATATGCGATTTGTATTGCAAGAGATTTCGGGGATTGGCGAGGTCGCGGCGCTGCCCGGCTACGAGGCGGTCGATCGCGATCTTGTCGACGCGGTCCTCGGCGAGGCGGCGAAATTCGCCGAGGCCGAGCTGGCGCCGCTGAACCAGCCCGCCGACCGCATCGGCAGCGTCCTCGAAAATGGTGTCGTGCGCACCCCGCCCGGGTTCCGCGTGGGCTATTCCCGCTATGTCGAAGCCGGCTGGGGCGGGCTTGCCGCCGACCCGGATCATGGCGGGCAGGGCTTGCCGTTGGCGCTCGCCACACCGGTCACCGAGATGTGGAATTCGGCGTGCATGGCGTTTGCGCTGTGCCCGCTATTGACCCTCGCCGCGATCGAATTGCTGCAGGCCTACGGCACCGAGGCGCAGCGCCGGGGCTATCTCGGGCCGCTCGTGCGCGGCGAGTGGGCCGGCACAATGAACTTGACCGAGCCGCAGGCGGGCTCCGATCTCGGCGCGCTGACCACCCGCGCCGTGCCGGCCCGCTCGGTGGAATGGGGCCGTCATTACCGGATCACCGGACAGAAGATATTCATCACTTATGGCGACCACGACATGGCGTCGAACATCGTCCACGCTGTGCTGGCCCGCATCCCCACCGCACCATCCGGCAGTCACGGTATCTCGTTGTTTCTGGTGCCGAAATTTCTACCCGACGAGCAAGGTCGGCCGAGCCGGCGCAACCAGATCCGCACCCTCGGCCTCGAACACAAGCTCGGGATCCACGCCTCGCCGACCTGCGTGCTCGCCTATGAGGATGCTGTCGGCTGGCGCATCGGCGAGGAAAACCGCGGGCTCGAATACATGTTCACGATGATGAACAACGCCCGCCTCAATATCGGCGTGCAGGGTGTCGCGATCGCCGAGCGCGCCTATCAGCAGGCCCGTGACTTTGCCCGCGCCCGCATTCAGGGCCGGCCGCTCGATGCTCCACCCGATGCCGGGCCATTGCCGATCATCCACCACCCCGATGTCCGGCGCATGCTGCTGTCGATGCGTGCGGCGACCGAAGCGATGCGGGGGCTCGCCTATTACGCCGCGGCGGCGGTCGACCATGCCCGCCGCGATCCCGACCCGGCGAAGCGCGCCCGCGCCCAAGGGCGCGCCGATTTGCTGATCCCGGTGGTCAAGGCGTGGTGCACCGATATGGGCGTCGCCGTCGCCTCGATCGGCGTCCAGGTGCATGGCGGCATGGGTTATATCGAGGAGACCGGGGCGGCGCAGCATTGGCGCGACGCGCGCATCGCGCCGATCTACGAGGGCACCAACGGCATCCAGGCAAACGACCTCGTCGGCCGCAAGCTCCTCCGCGATCGGGGCGCGGCGGCGCTCGCGCTGTTTGACGACATCGATGCGACCTTGACGGAGCTGGAGCACGCCCGCGGGGCCGATCATTCGGATCTCTCCGCGATCTTTCGGGCGCTGCAACACGGGACGGCAGCGCTCAAGACCACGACCATTCGCCTAGTCGAGACAGTAGCGGCCGAGGCGGCGGCGGGCTCGGCGCCCTATCTCGAACAGTTCGGCATCGTCTGCGCCGGCTGGCTGATCGCGCGCCAGGCGCTCGCCGCCTCGCGCCGCCTCACGGTCAATATCGGCGACGCCGCGTTTCTCGCCGCAAAGATCGGAACCGCGCGGTTTTTTGCCGAGCATTTCCTTGAACGGGCCGAGGGATGCTCGGCCGGCGCGCTTGGCGGAGCCACGGTGCTCGGGTTTGATCCCGACCAGTTCTGAGCCGCCATGGTTCGCGCAAGCGGCACGGCGCCGCGGGCCGACGACGTCCGGCTCGGCATTCTCTACATGATCGCCTCGGTCTTTCTGTTTTCGTTTCAGAACGCGATCGGCAAATGGCTGGCACAGACCTACCCGATCCCGATGCTGGTGTTTTTCCGCAGCGCCGTCGCCTTGCTGCCGTCCTATCTCTTGGTCGCGCGCGCCGGCGGGGTTCGGGTATTGCGCACCAACCGGCTCGGCGCGCAATTCGGCCGCGCGGCGATCTGGGGCGGGTCCAACGTCGCCTCGTTTTTCGCGTTTCACCTGCTGCCCTTGGCCGATGCGATCGCATTGACGTTTGCCGCACCGCTATTTCTGACCGCGTTGTCGTGGCCGCTTCTCAAGGAGCGGGTTAGTCGCGAGCGCTGGATCGCGGTTTCGGTCGGGTTTGCCGGGGTGCTCGTCATGGCGCGGCCGAGCGAAGCCGGCAATTGGGCCGGCGTGGTTTGCGCCCTCTTATGCGCCGCCTGCAACGCCTTTGGCACCTTGGCGGTGCGCGGGCTGACGCGGACCGAATCGACGGCGTCGATCGTCTTCTACACGGCGCTGTTCATGACCCTCGGCGCGCTGCCGGTATTGCCGTTTTATTGGGTCACACCCGGCCCGCTCGACCTCGCGCTGTTCTGCTCGATCGGTTTGATCGGCGGGATTTCGCAATACTGGACGACCCAGGCCCTCTACTACGCACCGGCGGCGGCGGTCTCGCCGTTCAATTACATGGCGCTGATTTGGGGCTCGGTCCTCGGCTTTCTGGTATGGGGCGAGGTGCCCACAGCCGCGGTCGCCTGCGGTGCGGTGATCGTGACCCTGACCGGCGTCTACCTCTTGCGCCACGAAGCGCAGCGCCGCGTTCCCCGCTCCCGTACCCGCTCTGCTCCATAGGGCAGACCGCGCAAGTCAGCGCAGCGACACTGCGTCGCCATCATTGCGGCAGACATTGACGCCGCGAGCGACGAGATCGGACCCATCGTCGAGAACGGTTTTGACGTCGACGCGGCACCGATCGTTACGAACATCGATATCGACGAGCACGGATTCGCCTGGGGGCAAGAAGTCCGCACCCAACAGATCGGCTTGCCAATTCCCGGCGCCGAGATCCGAGACGTAGATTTCGACGATCGGCTCGTGGGTGTTGTTGGTCAATAGGACGTGGCGCTCGCCGGCATAGGCCGGAGGCCCGGTCGCGCCCTGGAGCAACAGCAGCAGCGAGCCCGCCCGCAAGGCGGCATTTGAAACATTAAACATCTTGCTCTCCGGAGATCGCTCGGGCGGAGCGTCAAAAATTCGTCCGCCGATCGAGGCCAAGCTGGGGTCCGCCCAGCTTGGCCAATGTGAACCAGATCACACTTCCTGGATTCTTTTCACGGAAATGGGAGCAAGAGCTTTGGGATACCAGCCGCCCGCGCGGCCCTGATGGCCAGCCCGGCTATGGCACGGCGATGTCGAGCCAGCCGAGCGGCGTGACCACCGCTCGCTCGTCCGGGTGTAGCAGGATAGTCGTCATCGCCGACTCGACGATCGCCGGCCCGGCAATCACCTGAGCGGGGGACAGCGCCTCGAAATCCCAGACCGGTGCCGTGACCCAATCGCCGAGCCAGATCTTGCGCTCGGCGCACGCTACCGACGGCGCAGCCTCGGGCAGGCGAGGCTCCTGCGGCAACGCGGAAAGAATGCCGGAAACCGCGACTCGGGCGTTGACGAGAACGGTTTCCTGGTCGCGCAGCGCGTAGGTGTAGAGCTCCTCGTGGCGGCGATGAAAGCGTTCGACGATGGCGGGCAACGGGTCGGCCGCGGCCCAATCGACGCCGTCCAACGCCACCGTGATCTCGAAGACCTGCTCGCCATAACGCATGTCGGCCGAACGCGCGACCTGCGCCGGGCCGTCGAACGAGGCGCTCAGCCGTGCGATGCCCTCGGCCTCGATCTCGTCGAACAGCCGGCGCACCGCGGCGCCGTCGAGCGAGCGGGTGTCGCCGATATGGGTCCGCGACACCTCAAAGCGCAGATTGGTCGCCAGCATCCCCCACGCCGACAACACCGGCGCCACGCGCGGCACGATCACCCGCGCGAGGTCGAGCTGGCGGGCGATTTGGGTGGCGTGAAGTCCCGAGGCGCCGCCAAACGCAAAGAGCGCGAAATGCCGCGGATCGACGCCGCGACGCACCGAAACCAGCCTGACACCCTCGGCCATCGTCGTGTTGACGACGCGGTGGATGCCCTGAGCGGCGGCGAGCCGGCTGGTGCCCAGCGCGGCGGCGATATCGTCGATTGCCATTTCGGCGGCGGCACGGTCGAGCCGTCGCCGGCCGCCGAGAAAACTCGCGGGATCGAGATAGCCCAGCACCAGATTGGCGTCGGTAACCGTCGCCTCGTGCCCGCCGCCGCCATAGCAGGCGGGACCGGGTGCGGCACCAGCGCTGCGCGGCCCGACATGCAGGATGCCGCCGGCGTCGACCCGGGCGATCGAGCCGCCGCCGGCGCCGATGCTGGCGATGTCGAGGCTGTTCAATGCGATCGTGTGGCCGGCGACGCGGCGATGGTTCGCCAGGCTCGGCTTGCCGTCGACAATCAGCGAGATGTCGGTGCTGGTTCCGCCCATGTCGAACGGGATCAGATTGGCTGCGTCGACAAGCCGTGCCGCATGAACGCTGCCGGCGACGCCGCCCGCCGGCCCCGACAACACCGCACCCGCCGCGAGCCGCCCGGCGTCGCCGATCGGCGACACCCCGCCATGCGACTGGATGATCAAGGTCGGCCCGCGATAGCCGGACTCGGCGAGGCGCTCGTCGAGCCGTTCGAGATAGCGCGACAATGCCGGGCCGACATAGGCGTTGACGATGGTCGTCGAGACCCGTTCGAATTCCTTGATCTGCGCCAAGACATCGGCCGACAGCGAGACATAGGCGTCGGGGAGTTCGCGTTCGACCGCGGCACGGCTGGCCCGTTCGTGGCCGGGGTCGCGCCAGGCGTGCAGATAGCACACCGCCACAGCCTCGACCCGCTCGCGTTTGAGCGCGGCGATCGCCGCGTCGAGTGAGGCACGGTCGAGCGGCGTTTCGATCCTGCCGTCGGCGCGCGTTCGCTCGCGCACGCCGAGCCGCAATCTGCGCGGCACCAGCTGCTCCGGCGGCGGCATGCGCAAATTGTAGCGGTCGTCCTTCAGCCCCTCGCGCATCTCGATCACATCGCGATGGCCTTCGGTCGTCAGCAGCCCGACCCGCGCCCCCTTGCGCTCCAACAAGGCGTTGGTCGCAACCGTGGTGCCGTGGACGATGCGTTGGGTCGCGGCCAGCAATGCCGCGCGGTCGATGCCGAGCGTTTGCGCCAGCCGGGTGAGCCCGTCGAGCACTCCTTGCGATGGGTCATCCGGGGTGGAGGGCACCTTTTCCAAAACCGCGCGACCGGCGTCGTCGACCGCGACGAGATCGGTAAAGGTGCCTCCGACATCGACCCCGATGCGATACATGACGATGCCCGACCGTCCGCCCGGCGCTAGCGATATTCGTCGCCGCAGTCGCCGATGACCTGCATCAGGTCGCGCGATTTCGCGAGCACCGCGTCGATCGCGGCACAGTCTGCGGGATCGAGCGTAAAGCCAAAGACGCGGGCATTGTCGGCGATGTGCTGAGCCGATCCGAGACGCGCGCCGACGATGACCGCCGCCGCCGCGGGCTGGTCGAGGACATAGCGCATGCCGAGATTGGCGATGCCGACGCGATATCTGTCGGCGATCGGCTTGAGCACCGCCAGCAGTTCCTGGAACAAGGCCCACCCACCCCAGGCGTCGATCATGTTCTTGTATTTTTGCAATGACGCGGTGCCGAGTTCGGCGCGCTGCGGCTCGGGACGGCCGACATATTTTTCCGCCAGCAATCCGCCGAGGACGGTGCCGTAGGCGAGCAACGCGATCCCCTGCTCCTGGCAAAAAGCGGCCATCCGAGCCGCCGGTCGCCGGTCGACCAGCGAATACTGCACCTGGTTCGAGACTACGCGAATGCCGTGCTCGGCGATGACGCGCAGACGCTCGGTGTCGAAATTGGTCAATCCGAGATGACGGATTTTTCCGTCGTCGCGCAGATCGGCGAGATATTTCAGCGCGTCGAGATAGCCGGGGTCGGCGTAATCCCACCAGTGGAATTGCAACAGATCAAGCCGATCGACGCCGATCCGCGACAACGAGACGCCAACCGCCCCTTCGACAACGGCGCGGGTCATCCGGCCGGGATGGGGCACCCATTTGGTGAAGGCCTGAATCTCGTCGAGCCGCCCCTCGCCATAGCGGACGGCGAAGCGGCGGCGGAATTCACCGACGAAGTCCTCGGCCGGGCCGTAATGATCGGCGAGGTCCCAACTCGTAAAGCCGGCATCGTGATAGACGAACATCTCGTCGAGCGCGCGCGCCCGGTCGATCCGGCCATGCGCGCCCGAGACCTGCCACATCCCATTCAGAACGCGGCATACCGAAAGGTCGGGGGTGAATTGGAAGCGGCTCGCTGCGGGCAAGGTCATCTCTGGTCTCCAACGGCTCTACGATCGTTGACGGTGTTGCAAGCCTCGTCAGCCCAAGATCGCCCGTCGACGCTCGAGGCTGGCGGCGGGCCACAGCTGGCGCGAGTCGTAATAAGCGTCAACGGCGGGAATGCCGGCCGGCAGGCTGACCCATGGCAGCTTCGAGCGGGTATAGATGTGGATGTCGGGCGGCAGCGAGGCGGGCTCGTCCAATGTGCCGACGCGCACAAACCGGAGTTGCGAGAGCCCGCCATACTCGCTCCACACCGCCGTCTGACAATCGGGGCAGCGAAAAATGCGGTGCGGCCGGCCGCTGTCGGTCGGCACCGCCACCGGATTCGGGGCGCCCGACAAGACCGTGACGCGGTTCGTCTCAATCAGCGCGTTGAGGACAAAGGCGCTGCCGGTTTGCCGCTGACAATCGCGGCAGTGGCAACAATGCACGAACATCGGCGCGGAGCCGAGCCGGTAGCGCAGCGTGCTGCAAGCACAGCCGCCTTCGAGGGCGTCATTCATCGCGTTCCTCCCAAACGTTGTCGATCAAGCACGTCTCGCGCGTCAGTCCGCGCCGACGGCGCGACGTGGCCGCCCCGGCGTCGGCACGCGTGCGAGGCCGAAATGGTCGCGCAAGGTCGTCCCGTCGTAGTCGCGGCGGTAGAGGCCTCGGCGCTGCAATTCCGGCACGACCAGATCGACAAAATCGGCGAACGCGCCGGGGAAATAGGGCGGCAGGATGTTGAACCCGTCGGCCGCACCCGCGACGAACCATTCATCGAGAATGTCGGCGATATGCGTCGGAGTGCCGCAAATCACCCAGTGGCCGCGCGCCGCCGCGGTCAGGTTGTAGAGGTCGCGCAGGGTCATGTTCTGGCGCCGTGCCGCTTCGAACAGCACCCGCGAAAAGGTCCGGCTGCTGCCATCCGGCGGCGGCGCGGGCACCGGCCCGTCAAGCGGATGGCCGGACACGTCATAGCCGATCCGCCCCGACACCAGGATCGCGGCATTGGTCGGGGTCAGCCAGCTTTGCAACAGGGACAATTTGTCCTTGGCCTCGGCATCGGTCGCGCCGATGACCGGCATGACGCCCGGCAAGACCGCGAGCTGATCCGGGCTGCGGCCATATTTGGCGAGCCGGCCCTTGAGGTCGGCATAGGCGGTCTTGGCGCTGGCCAATTCCTGCACGACCGAAAAGACGACATCGGACGTGCGCGCCGCGAGTTCGAGCCCCGCCGGAGATCCGCCCGCCTGGATGATGACCGGGTGGCCCTGCGGCGCACGGGCGATGTTGATCGGCCCCTTGACCTGAAAAAACCGCCCCTCGTGGTCAAGCGCGCGGACCCGCGCCGGATCGATATAGTCGCCGGTCGCCTTGTCGGCGACGATCGCGTCGTCGTCCCAGCAATCCCACAGCCCTTTGACGACATCGACAAATTCGTTCGCGACCTCGTAGCGCAGATCGTGCTCCATGTGGCGCTCGCGGCTGAAATTGAGCGCCGCCTTGGCGGCGGTGCTGGTGACGACGTTCCACGCGGCTCGGCCGTTGCTGATATGGTCGATCGACGCAAAGGTGCGGGCGACGTGGTAGGGCTCGCCAAAACTGGTCGAGACCGTGGCGCCGAGCCCGATATACCGGGTCGTCGCGGCCAGCACCGAAATCAATGTCGTCGGCTCGAACCGGCACAAAAACGACGGATGGTCGCCCGGGTCCATGGTCAGCCCGTCGGAGATGAACAGCAGGTCGAATTTGCCGCGTTCGGCGATGCGCGCAATTTCCTGGGTAACCGCGAGATCAAGATTGCTCGTCGCCGCACCGTCATAGCGCCAGCCGGCCGAATGGTTGCCGGTGCCGAGCACAAAAACCCCAAGATGCATCTGACGGCTGGCGGCGCACATTGACGTGGTTCTCCTTTTGAAGGTGCGACGCAGCATAGCCGGCGAAGGATGCGACGTGCATCGTCGTTTTAAACTATCCGCTCGCGGTTGGGTGCGGTGCTCAGGTAACATCGCCGCCGCGTTCGGCTCACGGGGCGGCGGCGATGACGGCAGCGCGGCAATTGCATCTGGGCGCCTTTATGCGCCCGGTCGGCATCCACACCGCCTGGTGGCGCTATCCCGGCGCCTATCCCGACGCCAACTTCAACCTCAAGCATCTGGTTCGCTTTGCCCAGACCCTGGAGCGCGGCCGGTTCGACGCCTGGTTCATGGCCGACCATCTCGGGGTCTTGAACATGCCGATGGCGGCGTTGAAGCGCAGCGCCACGGTGACCTCGTTCGACCCCTTAACCCTGCTGCCGGCGCTCGCGATGGTCACCGAGCATCTGGGGTTGATCGCCACCGCCTCGACCACCTTCGAGCCGCCCTATCTGATCGCCCGCCGGTTTTCCTCGCTCGACCATTTGAGCGGCGGGCGGGCCGGGTGGAATTTGGTCACCACCTCGAACCCCGATTCCGCGCTCAATTTCGGCTTGACCGAGCATCTGGAGCATGGCGAGCGCTATCGCCGCGCGCGCGAGTTTTTCGATGTCGTAACCGGGCTGTGGGACAGCTGGGCCGACGACGCCTTTATCCGCGATGTCGAAAACGGCGTCTATTTCGACCCTGAGCGCCTGCACATCCTCGACCACAAGGGTGAATACCTGTCGGTGCGCGGCCCGCTGAACATCGCGCGGCCGATCCAGGGCTGGCCGGTCATCGTGCAAGCGGGTGCCTCGGACGCCGGGCGCCAACTCGCCGCCGAGACCGCCGAGGTGATCTTTGCCAGCGGCGGCAACCTCACCGAGGCCCAGGCGTTTTACGCCGACGTCAAAGGCCGGATGGAGCGGTTCGGGCGCGACCCCGAGCATGTCAAGATCATGCCCGGCGCGCTCGCCGTGGTCGGCGACAGTGCCGCTGAAGCGCGTAAAAAGCGGGCATTGCTCGACAGTCTCGTGCACCCCGACAGCGGCCTCGCCTCATTGTCGATCGCCCTCGGTCACGACGCATCGGGCTTCGATCTCGATGGGCCATTGCCCGACATCCCCGAATCGAACGCCAGCAAAAGCGGGCGGGAGCGCGTCATCGCGCGCGCCCGGCGCGACAACCTGACGGTGCGCGAGCTGGCGCGGATCGCCGGCAGCTATGGCGGCCTCGCCCTTGTCGGCACGCCGGCAATGATCGCCGACCAGATGGAGGAATGGCTCGCCAGCCGCGCCTGCGACGGGTTCAACATCATGTTCCCCTACGTCCCCGGCGGCCTCGACGATTTTGTCGATCGGGTGGTGCCCGAATTGCAGCGCCGCGGCCTCTTCCGCCGCGAATACGAAGGCCGGACCTTGCGCGAAAACCTCGGCCTCCCGCGTCCCGAAAACCGTTTTTTCGACAGACGCGGGTTTTGACCGGGTGGCGTCCCCCTTTCCTCCCCGCCTGCGGCGGGAGAGAAGGGTGGGGGCCGCGATCAATAATCAATAGCTCGGCTTTGATGGAAACGGCGTCAACTGCAGCTCGTGGGTCCAGCACGACCGGTCCTGGGTGTGCAGGTAGTAGAACGCCTCGGCGATCTTGACCGGGTTGATCACCATGTCTGGCCGGTTCTGGTTCCGCGGCAACGCCCGGCTGCCCGGCGAGTCGATGGTGCCGTCGATGACGATATTGGCGACGTGCACGCCGTGCTCCGAATATTCCTCGGTCAGCACCTGCGCCAGGGTGCGCATCATGACCCGGGGATAGTACAGCGACTGTCCGGTCATGCGCTTCTTACCGCGCAGCGAACTCGAGTTGTTGGAGAAGAAGAACGACCCGGCGCCCCTTTTGCGCATCGCCGGCAACACCTCCTTGGCGACGAGAAACGGCCCGCGGCAGGCGATGTGCTGCGTCGTGTCGAACATCTCGACCGAGATGTATTCGAGGAGTTCTTTTTCGGGAGGGAGATCGCGGCCTTCGAGGTAGCCCGCGTTGTATACCAGAACGTCCGGATCGCCGGCCTCGCTGCGGATCGTGGCGAACGCCGCCGCGATCGAGCCCTGCGAGACGAGATCGAGTTCGACGATCATGCAGTCGCCGCCCTGCTCGCGGATCGCGGCCGCCATTCTTGAGGCATTGGCCTCGTTGCGGGTGGTCAGTACGACAAAGAAACCCTCCTGCGCGAATTTCTGCGCGACGGCACCCCCCACACCCCAGCGCACGCCGACCGGCAATTCGCTGTCGTCCACCGGCTTGCCGTGTGCCAATAACGTATTGCGGCCATCCGACTGCCACTTGGAGGTGGCGCCGATAACCACCGCGACTTGCTTGCCCTTAGTGTTGGTTTTCATTCTGGAATTTCCTTTTCGTGGGTAGCGTTCAGGCTTGTTGTCCGGGGCGCACTCTGCTCAATCCCGGCGGAGGCCGCGATCCATTCCGATGGCAATACGATGTTCTACGTCTACATGCTCGCCAGCAAGCCCTACGGAAACCTCTATACCGGAATGACATCCGATATTGCGCGGCGGGTTTGGGAGCACAAGAACAATGTCGTGCCGGGCTTCACCAAGAAATACGGCGTCCATCAGCTCGTGTGGTTTGAAGCTCACGAATCAAGGACGCGGCATCGCCGCGTGAGACGCAGATCAAGAAATGGAAGCGGGACTGGAAGATTAATCTGATCGAGCGCGAAAATCGCCACTGGAACGACCTGTCTTTGACCTTAACATCGCGATGCAGCTAAGGACGTTAACGTCAACTCGGAACCCATCCCGGCGTAGGCCGGGACCCATGGCGGAAATGGGCACCGGCCTTCACCGGTGTGGGGTCGGCATGCACCGCGATAACCGCAATTCGGCGGAATGCCCTTTGATTGTCGACCCTACGCTCGCTCACGCCGCGCGGCGTTATCGGCGGCAAGCTCGGCGTCGATATCCGCGTCGCCGAGGCCGGCCGCACTCGCATCGGTTTCATCTCGGCGATCGCCTGGCCAGTGGGGTCGTGCCGGAGGCCGGGCGGCGCTGGCGGCTAACAAGCAGTTCAACGGCCTCGTGATGGCGCGCGCCGGCAAGCGCCGCCGCCACCTCGCGCTCGACTGAGATCGTGACATTGACGATCTTATCCACCGCTACGGCAAGTCACAGCCCGCGAAGCTTTTCCGTAATGTGCAGTTTCGCGACATCGGCACCGATCCCTGACGGTGCAGAAATCAAGCAGACTGTGTGGAAAGTGGGACTGAGCGGATTCCAGCGCGTCGACGGACGCGGTAGAATCCGGCATGACATACATCACGGGTCACGACCGCTCGCAGCTGCGGCTTTTGCCGGAAGCAGTGGATGACTATGT
>DATMKU010000313.1:0-35016 GCA_035570935.1 Allostellaceae bacterium | reverse complement strand
GAAGTCAATCGCCGGGTCGCTGTCTGCGTCGGCATGTCGTTCTGGAAGCGCCGCCGCGTTGCCGACTTTTTTCGCTCTGCCGCCGGGTCGCCGGCTTTTCGGCGCACGACGAGGCGCGCTTTGGCTGCGGCGAACGCCAGGCCCGGCGCTGCGATCGCGGTCTGGGCCTCGCGTGCGCCGAACGGCTTTGTCGCCGCGGCCGAGGATCGCAAAATTCCGGTCTTCCGGGTCGAAGACGGCTTTATCCGCTCGGTCGGCCTCGGATCGGATTTCGTGCCGGCCGCATCGCTCGTGCTCGACGCTCGCGCCATGCACTATGATCCGCGCGACTGCAGCGACCTGCAGGATCTGTTGCTGCGCAGCGAGTTCGACAAACGGCTGATCGGCCGCGCGCGGTCGCTGATCCAACAGCTCGTCGCCCGGGGGATCACCAAATACAACCTTGGGGCAGCGGGTTTGTCGCTCGACGCGCCGCGCGACCGACGCCGGATTCTGGTGCCGGGACAGGTCGAGGACGACCTCTCGGTCGTGCTCAACAGCGGCGAAATTCGCGGCAATCTCGATCTCTTGGCGCGTGTCCGCGCCACCAATCCCGACGCCTTTATCGTGTACAAGCCGCATCCCGACGTCGACGCCGGGCATCGCAGGGGAGCGATTCCAGACGCCGCCGCCGGCGGCATCGCCGATTTGATCGTTCGCAGCGTCTCGACCGCGGCACTGCTCGGCGAGATCGACGAACTGCACACATTGACCTCGCTCGCCGGGTTTGAAGCGCTTCTGCGCCAACGCAGGGTGGTGGTGTACGGCCGGCCGTTTTATGCCGGTTGGGGTTTGACGACGGATTTGGCGGCGGTCGATCGCGGCCGGGTCTTGAGCCTGGAGGAACTCGTCGCCGGCGCGCTGATCCTTTATCCGCGCTATCTCGACCCGCAGACCCGGCTCCCCTGCCCGCCGGAAGTCATCATCGAACGCCTCGACGATCCGAACCTTTGGCGCCCCGGGGCGCTCGTTATCGGCCGCCGCCTCCAGGGGCTCTGCGCGCGGCGCTGGAACGAGGTGACCCGGCGGATGCCGAAACCGGCCGAGGCCGGCGACACGTGACCATGCCCGGCGGGGCCGAGATTGCTTCAGCTGATGCCCCGGTGATCAGCGGCGCCCGCCAATGGCCTGCCGCTACCCGGCAGGAATATGCGGCGGAGCGAACGGGGCCGATTTACTGTCTGCTGCATATCCCGAAAACCGCGGGCCAGACCATTCAGGTGCATCTGGCCGAGCATTGTGCGCCGGGCGTGTTCTGGCAGTCGCAGCGCAGGTTGCGTCCCGGCCGGCGCGCGAGCGCACAAGATTTTCCCGATATCGACCGGGCGCGAGTTATCTCCGGCCACCATATCGGCCGCTCGCTCGAGCGGTATTTTCCGGGGCGCGAGGTACGGCGCATCGTTTTGCTGCGTGATCCACTGCAAATGCAGCTTTCATTCTACAACTGGAAGATGATGGATCATCTGGCGAAAGGATGGGGAACTTATAGCTTCTCGCTTCATTTGCGGGCATTACCGCGGAATTTTATGACGCATTTTCTGCTGTCGCGCTGGGTCGAGCTGTCTCAGCCAAAACTGATGGCGATGTCCGACACGCGAAAATATCAAATTCTCAACCGTGCCCTGGCGGGTTTTTGGTTTGTCGGGGCGCATTCCGATTGCGATCGCGTTATCGCCGCGATCGGCGCCGACCTCCGCGTGCCGCCGATGGCCGCGCCGCGCAACACCTCGGCGGAGGCGCAGGCTCATACCGGATGGCGGCTGGTGACCGCACAGTCGCTGTCGCCGTCGATGCGCGCCGCGATCCGGGCGAAAAATCCCCTCGATTACGCATTGTGGGAGAGTTGGGGCGCGGCCGGGTTCGAGCCGGCCAAGGTGAGGCCGGCGGCGCTGAGCGCGCAACGGAGCACGACGGGTTTGGCCCACGAGTTGGTTCGTCCCTGGTTCCGGCTGCGCCGCTTTGTCCGCCGCGAATGGGTCGGGCGCCGACCGCCCAGCACCGGGCCGGTCGATCGCGCCAACAGCGCCCGCGATGCGGGCGACTGGGAACTCGCCGCCCGCCATTATCGCGATGCGCTGCGGGTGATTCCGAAGGCATCCGCGATTTGGGTGCAGTACGGGCATGCGCTGAAAGAGTTGGGACTTGTCGCCGAGGCGGAACAGGCTTATCGGCGGTCCTTGCAGCTCAATCCCGACAACGCCGATACCCATTTGCAGCTAGGCCACGCACTCAAGCTGCAACAGCGATTCGGCGAGGCGGCGAACGCCTATCTGGCGGCGGCGAGGCTCGATCCGACATTTGGGCATGCCCGCGACGAACTGATCGGTCTCGGCTGGCCGGCGCAGCGTATCGCCGGCGCGGTCCGCGCATCCGAACCAGAACCGGAGATTACCGCCGCAGGTTCGGGGGCGGGTTGATCGTCGCCGGTTTCGTTCTGTCGAGGGCGAATACCAAAGGTCGGAACGGTTTCGCGAACGCGTCCACAGCAACGCGAATCTTGCCTCATTCCCCGCAATAGTAGAAACGTCTGTGGGTGTCGATAAACCATTCCGCGCCGATGAAGTTCTCCGTTGTCCTTTCCTGCCTCAGCATAGCCCTCGCCGGGTGTTACACGTTACCGACCGCGGGTCCGACCGCCGGTCAAGTCGTCGATCAGGCGGTAAAAGACGGCAAGCGCCGATTCGATGTCGTCAATGTCAACGCCGATGTTGTCGCCGCACTGCTGTCGCAGCCGAAAGAGAGCTTTCGCACCCGGTTTCAGAAATATGGAAAACCGCCCGAACCAAAGATCGGCGTCGGCGACACGGTCTCGGTGGCGATTTGGGAAGCCGCCGCGGGAGGGCTGTTCAGCCCACCATCGACGGAGACCCCGTCGGCGACGCAGACGGTTTCTACCGGTTCGCACAACGTCACGATCCCGGATCAGGTCGTCACCCGCGATGGCGCGATCAGCGTCCCGTTTGCCGGGCGCATTTCGGTCGCCGGGAGATCGCCGCTCGAGGTGCAGCGCGAGATCGAAGAGCGCCTGGCGGGCAAGGCGATCGAGCCGCAGGTCATTGTCACCGTGGACAAGAGCGTCACCAATACGGCGACCGTCTCGGGCGAGGTTGTCAGCGGCGCGCGGGTGCCGCTGTCGGTCGGCGGCGACCGCCTGCTCGACTTGATCGCCGCCGCCGGAGGTGCGAAAGCCCCGGTTTACGCGACCTTTGTCCGCCTGTCGCGCGACGGCGTCACGGTGACGATGCCGATGAGCCGGCTGGTGTCCAACCCCGCCGAGAACATTTACGCGTGGCCGGGGGATGTGGTGACCTTGGTTCAGATACCGCAGACCTACTCGGTGTTTGGGGCGACCGGGCAGAACACCCAGTTGGATTTCAACGCCGAGAAGATGACATTGGCCGAGGCGGTCGCGCGCGCCGGCGGATTGCAGGACCAGCGCGCCGACCCTTCCGGGGTGTTTCTGTTCCGCTATGAACCGCCGGCCGTCGTCGGCGCCCTCGGCGCGGGCAACCTGGCCAGCGGACCCGATCGCGACTCGCCGGTGGTTTACCGTCTCGACTTCCGCGACCCCAACAGCTACTTCCTCGCCGACCGCTTCCCGGTCGAGGACAAGGACATCATCTACGTGTCGAATGCTTTGTTGTCCGACCTGCAAAAATTCTTCACCCTGCTGAACACCGTGACCGGCCCGGTGGTCACCGGCATCGTCGTCACTCGATCGGTCAACCCATGAGCGCTGCGGCGGGCGACGACTTTGACCGCGCGTTTACTATGCTACAAGATCAACCGAGAATTACAATCGGACCTCTGCAAAGCACACGTTAAAGTCGGTTTATGAGATGAGTGGCTAGGCCACCCTTATGAAATCGATCCGCTCAACAGCGATTTCTGTTTCTTCTTTAGTCGCCCAAGCCGCGCACTCAAAATGCACCAGATCCCGTTGAAGCGTGAAAGTATGCTCCGACTGACCTGCGTCGAAGGTAAACTGCGAGACGCCATAGCCGAATCGCTCCAAAATGGAAAACGCTACGGTCCCACGGATATGACCGTGAAATTTGAGTCTCCATCGCCCGCGCTTGAGAAACCAGTAGGGTCCGTGAAACATAAGCGTCCCATGGGAGCCGCGACAACGAAGCCTATCAGTGAGTAGCCGAGATTCAGACCCGGCTCGGGGCCATAATTGCTTGGCAAAGATCGAAAACCGTGATCGATCCATGCCGTCGTCGATAACTCCGCGCCGTGCGGCCAGCGCATAGCCGCCCCAATTAACAAGACCGCCAGAATTGAGCTCTAACAGCGAAGAGTCGGACTGTACTCCGTAAAGGACAAATCCGTTATCTTTGAAGTATTTTTCTAGGCGTACTTCGGTTCCCATGTTTGGGAGTAACTTTTCAAATAATATTTTGATTTTGGGAGAGTTCTGAATTATGTTTAGCATTCCATTGAGGACGTTGATTTCATGCCCTTCGACATCGATCTTCACAAGGTCACAGGCAAATTTAGGGCCGAACACATCGTCGAGGCGTTTAGTTTCAGATTCGACAAGTGTATGACCAAGGAGTTCGCCAGGACCGGCAATTCGACCGCCGCCCAGATGTCCGTGCGGATATTGAAGATTTGTCGAAGCGTTCCGATCCGAAAGCGCGAACGGTAAGCATTCGACTGCCCGCAGCAAGCCGTTCAAATGCGCGTTGCGCCGTAGGAGTTCGACCAATTTCGGATGGGGTTCGAAGGCATATACTTTTCCTTCACCGGCCAGCCGGCGAGCGATTTGCACCGCGTAAAAACCAACATTCGCCCCAATATCCAGAAAGATAGTGTCTGGTGTCACAAAACTCAGTAACACTTCCAGATTTTCCTCTTCATAACGCCCGCCGTTCAGCAAATTGATCGGACATCCAAAATCATTTGAATTGACCAACATTGGCATTTCATCGACAAGATACGTGAGGGCTGCTTCGCCACCGATATAACAGCTGTTTCGATTCCGGATGAAGTCGAGATCTCGCCAGATTCGCGCCAGCGTACTCTCGATGGTGTCGAGTCGCCGGCCAATCGCCCCCAGTTCCTGTGGCTGCGCGCTCGGCGTTGGTATCGGCGCGGCCGGTTCCGGCCCCTCGTAAGCCTTTCTGGTTAACCAGGGAATTTTCATTGCAACACGCGGGAACACTCGGCGACAGCGGAAAGGATTGCCGGCAGCGGGACCGGGAGACTAGCACGCCGATCACCCGACTGCAGCGATTGCCGATGACAGGCCACTCGCCGGCATCGATGGAGGGCTGCCCGCGGTGTCGTACCCGCACCTAACGGCCGATAATCCGACGGTCCGGAAGCCCCAGAGCCGCTCTTAATTCCGCTGGAATCTCGGTAGCCGGCTTCGGCCGCGGGGTTAGCGTGACGTGCCCCAAAGCCAGCCGCCCGATGCGTGCCGGGCGAAGATTAGCAACTCTGACAGAAATCGGCTGGGCCGTGCATTCCGATACGATAAACTCTGCAGAAATCTCGGCAATGCCCTCGGTACGCGGCTCGGCCATCCCCCGCGCAAGGCAGATACAGCTCGGACCAGCAAGTACCTCCATACTAAAAGGCATGTCTATTCCTTGGTGTGATACGGCCAAGACCGCAGTAATATGCCAATGACCGCACGGGAGCGTAATATAAGGCCCAAACAGCAGATTTCTTATCGGCCCGCTTATCTCAATGGCCCGATCAGCCGCGGTATCGGGTTCATCTCCAATGGAAAAAAGATCTCGAGCCCAGGTGATCTGACCCATTCTGCCGGTGTCAGTTTGCTCGATGTAGCCGCCGAGGGCACCATCGACAACCGCCCGGTCGCTCGTTGAGATTCGGCTCCACCACGCTTGAAACTCCTGTCGTGCCGAGACGAAATCCGGATCGGAGCCGCGAACCGCCGTTGCTATAGCGGGATTGTCTAGATCAATATTGAACCATCGCGCGATCATTCGTGCGGTGGCGATCGGCTCCAGGCCCTCCCGACTCGCGTGCACGACCAGAGCGCCCGGCATTGCCTGATACCCTAGCGTCAATGCACAGCTGCTGGCTGTGGCTCGTATCGCGGTTTTCCACTCGAGCCCGTGCCTGGCAACAAGGTTGTAAAAGGCTGCATAAGGATCATCGAGCGCCAAGACAAAACGCGTGCCCATCTCCGCTAGCGCAAGCCTGAGATCCTCGCTCGGCTGGCGCGCCCCGATGACGAGCCGGGGTGCTCTCGACTTGAGCACGGCGCGCGCAATTTCGTCGAGCGTATTGCCGCTCTCTACATGAAAGGAGCCGATCGCGGTGTGTACGATAGTGCAGATGACACCGTCACACCACTCGGCAAAGCGGCTCGGCAAACCGATCGATAAAAAGATCATTGCCCGACCCGCTTAATAGGAAAGACGAACACCCCAATGGCAACAACGGAAAACGATGCATCGATGCCCACATCCCGCAGGGATCGCGGGAAAGATGGTCGGTCGCAAAGAGTCAGCCATCCAATACTTTGCTTGCTTGCGGTCCGGGGACATTTTTCCGACGATGTGCGCAACTAGGACGAGAGTCGAGAGTGACAGGCTTAACGCGCTCACGATGCTTTCATTTTCGCGGCCTCGACATCGGCATTCGCCATGGTAGAAATCCCTGAACCCCAAACCCACTCCAGTCAA
Organism: Allostellaceae bacterium; assembly: GCA_035570935.1. Lineage (GTDB taxonomy): Bacteria > Pseudomonadota > Alphaproteobacteria > ATCC43930 > CGMCC-115725 > AP-15. The sequence goes on along the minus strand of DATMKU010000313.1, from coordinate 28,309 downwards.
CAATGCTGTTTTTTGTGATCGGTATCCCGGGCCGGTTTGCCGAGGATTGCGGAACCCTGACGGCGGCTCTGGTGAGGCAAAAATTAGGTGCTGCCGAATCGACAAGCGGTAACACGCTGGAGGATATCGCGCGCATCGCTTTGAGCCGGGGCACTGGGTTCGCGGTGGTGGCTGCGCGTTATCCCGGAGGGCGGGTGATACGGGCATTGACCGAGGCTGGCCGACCTTTCCTCGTGGTGCTCGATGACCTGCGGTCGGGGCTGGCCTACCTTGTGTGCCGGCAAGAGCTTAGCTTGGCGGCTGCGGTGCAGACACTCGCCAGCGGTTGCGCCTCGATCGTCTGTTGCGCGGCGATGCCGCAGGCTCTGGTTCTGCGCGCCGAACCGGCCCGCGAAGATTGGGCGGCCACGGGAGTAACAATCGCCCATCATCTGCAACTCGACGTGAGCCAAAGGGAAATCGCCGATGTCGTGCGCTGCGCGGTCGCGTCGAGCGATCGCGAGACCCTAGACGCCTCCGCCTGGTGGCACGGTCTCGACAAAAGCGAGCGAGCGATTGCCGGTGGCGCGCTCGATGCGTATCGCGATCTCGCGACGACCCGTAGTCCGGGGACGATCACCTGGGCGAGCGAGCTGTTCTTCACCGGCGATCGGCCGCAGCAGCGGGTGACGGGCGAGATCGACATCACCGGGCGGGGGCGCTGCTTGCTGAGCGGTCCGCGGATCTTGCTACCGCCGGCGACTTGGTCGTTGACCGCGGCCCTCGACATCTCGCCGGATGCCGCGGAGCACGGTTTTGTGCTCGAAGCGAGCGCCGGCGCAGCGCTGAGCCGCACCGTCATCCGGCCGGGGGCGGGCGGCCTTGTCGAGGCCAATTTGTCGATCGCCCTCGCCGAATTGTCCGACGAACCGGTCGAGCTTCGTCTCTACAACGAGCGCCCCGCCTTTGGCGGCCATGTGAGCCTGCACCATGTCACCGCTGTGCCGCAGCACGCCGCCGGTGAAGGCGTGCCCGAGATCGGTTGATTTGCCGGTCGGGTCAGGCGAGCGCGCGGTAGAGGGCCGCGACGCGGTCGCGGTAGCACTCGACCGAAAATTTCGCGGCCTGCGCCTGTCCGCGGCGCGCGAGTTCGGCGCGCAGCCCCGCATCTTTGGCGATCGTCCGAATCGCCTCGGCAATCTCGTCGGTGCGATAGGGATCGACCAGCAAAGCCGCGTCGCCGGCGATCTCCGGGACCGACGATTCGCGCGAGGTGACTACCGGGGTTCCCAGCACCATCGCCTCCAACACCGGCAACCCGAAGCCCTCGTACAACGACGGAAAGACGACCGCCCGCGCCCCGCGGATCAGTGTCACCAGCATCGAAAACGGGGCATAATCGAAGCGGTGGACGGTTCGCCTTGCGCGGTGGTTGGACTGCGCTTCCAAACGCTGCCGGTCGCGCAGTTCGGCAATCAGCTTGGTCTCGGTGACATTGTTCCAGCCTTCGCTGGCGACAAGCACCAGCGGGATGTCGACCCCCGACGACAGGTAGGCCTCGATCAGCCGGCCGACATTTTTCTTGGGCTCGAGCGCCCCGAAAAACAGCAGGTATTCCCTGAATTCGAGACCGAACGAACCTCTTAGCTGCTCGGCGATCGTCTCGTCCGACCGCAGCCGGTAGACGTCCGGGAAGTGCACCGCCTGATATGTATTAGTGACGCGGGTTTCCTCGACGCCGAGCAGTTCGATGATGTCGCGCTTTGAATTCTCCGAGACCGTGACGATGTGGTCCGCCTGGCGCGCGATCTTTTTGAGCAGGCGAAACATCTGCCTTTTGTTGTCGAGCGTGGTGAACGGCAGGCGCAACGGCACGAGATCATGGATCGTGTACACATTGCACGCCGATTTTGAGCGCAACGGCAACGGGTAGGTGCAATGGAAAATGTCGGGTTTCGGATCAAAGTCCAGATTGACAAAGTGGTTGGTTCTCGCGAAATGCGCGCGGGCACCGGCAAACAGCCTGCGGGTGGCGAATGCGCGGTGATGCGCCGGCCACGTCGTTTCGAATTGGCGACGGACGACGACCCGGTCGAAGTCGACGGGGCTCGGCTTGATCGTGGCAAATCCGCGTACTTGATCGGTGACGCAATCAAGGGCTTGGCGGATCAGAGACGTCCTCACCGCCTGCTTCTCGTCGAAGAAGGCGACTTCGCGCAGCAACCGGTCCTTTGGCGGGGTCTGCGGGGAGGTGTAGACAATCCCGATATCGTAGCCGAGATCGCGCACCACCCTGGTCAGCATTCTTGTGTAGGTTGCAACTCCGGTGCCCTGGGTCAATGACAGATTGAGGCCGTCATAGAAAATACGTCCCGCCATCTGCCGCGTTCCCCGCTCGGCTGCCAATCGAAGCGCCATCACGCTATCCGGCGCCCGCGGTCTAGGGAATGGGCTTTTGGATGCTGCTGCCGCCTCGCGTCGAACCACCCGCGCAACGGCTCATGTGCCAACCGAGGTTGGTTCGGCGAGATATCGGGCTTCTGCCGGACCGCGGCCGGGTTGGCGCCCCGTCAAAGCGCACTATAGATTTCGAGCGCGAGCCCGAGGTCGTCAAAGATCTTGGCGCGCCCGCGATGCAATACCAGCGCCCGCGAACAATAATTCTTGACGATTTCAGGGACATGGGAGGCCAGGATCAGCGCCCGATCGGCGCGCTTGTCGAAAAGCTCCTGATGGCATCGGACTTGAAAATTGTGATCCCCGGCGGCGATAACTTCGTCGATCAGGTAACAATCGAAATCGACAGCGAGCGACAGAGCAAAATTTAGCCGCCCGGCCATTCCGGTGGAATAGGTCTTGACCGGTTCGGACAGGAATTTTCCGAGCTGGGCGATATCGTCGACATGGTCGCGCAATTCTCGGAAAGGCTTGCCGTAAACCCGCGCGATGAACCGGATGTTGTCGTTACCGGTCAAAACCCCATGAATGCCACCGGCCAACGCCACCGGCCAGGAAATCGACATGTGTCGTTCGATCGCGCCGCTGCTCGGCAGCTCGATGCCGCCGAGCAGGCGGATCAGCGTCGATTTGCCGGCGCCGTTGCGGCCCAGCACCGCGATCTTCTCGCCCCGCGTCAAGTCGAACGTAACATCGCTCAAAACGCGGCTGTAGCCGCCGCGTTCGCTCGGGTAGTCCTTGCACACCTGCGTAACTTTGATCATCCGCGCAGTTCGCGGCGCCTTTGCCCTGCGGGATCCGGGCCGGTGCTAAGCGGCGGCGTGTTCGCGCACACTGGCGACCAGCAGCCAGGCGATGCCGTAAGCGAGCAGGCAGCTGGCAAGAACCAGCGAAAACGACAGGACGCGCTTGGGGTAGAGCGGATAGTCGGGAAGATTGGGCCGCGCGACCGTTTCAAGAAAGAGCTGCTGGCGTTGTGCGTCGAGGCGCGCCTCTTCCAAAGATTTGTAGGCCGACGCCAGCTCGGTCTCGCCCAGCTTTCTGGCCTCGTCGAGGCGCTCGTATTCGGTCTCCGCCGCGGCGACCGAATTGCTGTCGCCGGTGATCCTGGTACGATCGTCGGCGATCAGCCGGTCGAGCGAGACGATGCGGGTCCTGTACAACGGAACCTGCGGGCTGTTCGGTGAAGTCTTGATCGCATCGGCGAGTTTCGCCTGGGCATCGGCACGCTCGGTATCGAGCACTTGGAGCAGCGCCAGCGGTCCTTCGGCGGCGGATTTCGGATCGAGCATCTGCTGCTTGACGCGGTAGGCGGTCAGCTTTGCCTGGATGTCGGCAATATGAGTTTGCGTAGTGTCGACCTCCTGCTTAAACGAGCGCAGTGCATCCTGGCGCGTCCGGTCGTTGAGATCGTTGACCAGCTGCTCGCTGTACGTCACCAGCGCCTGAGCGATTTTCTGAGCGTCCTCCGGTCTGTACGCCTTGACCTTTAGGACGCTGACCCCGGTCTCGCCGTCGATGTCGACTTCGACAAACCGCGAATAGGCCTTGTAGAGCGCCTCGAAATCATTCCGCCAAAAGAACATTCCCGGAAATCGGGTGACGCTGTCCCCCTCCGGGCGGTCTAATACCGCGCGCAAATCGTCATGGCGCGCCAGCTTTCGAACCACATCGCGCGACATGATGAATTGCTGGACGATCAGAGCCTCGTCCTGGCCCGGCTGCTCCCCGCTGCTGCTGCTCGACATCATGCCGGCGATGCTCATGGACTTTTCGGTCCCAGGGCCGCGGACGACGAAATCGGCCTCGGACATGTACAGATTGGAGGCGATGCCGAAGTAGTAAACCGCGGCAACCAAGGTCGGCACCCCGACAATCGCCCAGAACCAGATATTCACCGCGCCGAACAGCCGGCCGATCGCCCCAATTCGGCGGGGCCGAACCGCGGTGCCGGCAACTGCCTCGCGGCTGGCCGTCAGAGCCCGGCGGAAATAGGGAAAATCGGACATGGGCAAAACTCTGGGCTGGGGACGAGGGCGATTAGCGCGCTGAGGTGGGGTGGTAATCGTGTCGATCTTGAGGCATGGCCGGGCTCGCCGAACTTATCTTACCGCAAACTCCTACGGAAGAATTTTGCAAGCGAGACAGCCCGGCAACCTTCCGCAGCGAAGCACGATCGACGCATGCGAGGTCAGGATATTGCCCGTGCAATATTATCGCCGGGGCGGGGTGCCGATCCGGTTCGACACAACTTGCTCGGTCGGCAGCTTAGCGGACCGGTCGATCGGGCGGACACAGAGCCGTCACGATGCCCGCCGGCCGCCACGGATTGCGGCCGAGCTTGAGCTGCTCAAGCAGATCCATCGCCGACCAGTAAAGCGGCACGGCGCGCCCCTTGATCAGCGGCAGGGCCGCGACATCCAACCCGAGCCACGGCAGAAAGGGATTGCGCCGGCCATAGGCCCAGATCTCGACGCGGGCCGCGGGCCGCGCGGAGATGCCGCGGGCGTGAAATCCCATGGTATCGGCGACGATCAACGTGTTCTCGGGCACCGCGAACACTTTGGGTTCGCCGAGCCCGAGACGGTGCAAATCTTCGACGGCAATCCGCGGCGAGCCTCGCGCCGATTGGAGATCGGCACTGCGGCCGGCGGTCAACGACGCCCGCCTTTCCCAAGCCAGGCGCCGCCGGGTCGGACGGTGAGACCCAGGCACGTAGATAAAGGGCCCCTCCGCCCCCCCGATGTCGGTCAGGAAAAACCACGCCTTAACGGTCGGATGAAAGGTGTCGGCGTGCAGGCGCGTTTGGGGATCGGGCGGGGCCTCGCGGGCCTGTGCAAAGATGGTTTGAATGTAGACCAGCGGTTCCAGCCGAGACGAACCGACATAGCGGACGAGACCGAGCCAGTCGGGGTTTTCGACTAAGGCGCGCAAGGCGGGAAGACGAGACAGCGCCCACTGGTCGAGGGCGATCCGCCGGGTGATCGCGTCGCCCTGCGCTTGCTGGCGCGCCGGCGCGGCAAACTCCATCGCCTGGCGCTTGAGCGCCGCGAACGCCGGCTTCGGCAAAAAATCGTGCTTGACGACGAACCCGTCGCGCCGGAAGGCCGCGCGGTCTTCGCCGGAGATCAGCGACCCCAGTCTTTCGCGGCGCCACTCGGCCATCCGGCAGGCAAGCCGGATGCGGGCGACATGCAGCCCGGCGCGATTGAGGGCCGGACTGCCGATAACCGGATTGTCGCGAAACGACTTCGCGCCGGTCGCCAGCGCTGCCAGGTGAAGCGGTAGAAACAGCCATGAGCTGAAGCCTGGTTTCATCACGGCCGCCCTCCGCGGGGCGCCTCCGCGTCGCCGGCGGCGCTTAGCGACACGTCGCTGCGCGCCGGTGCACCAATCGCTCGATCGCGAGGGCGTGGATCAGAGCGCATCAAAGCGCTCGCCTCGCGTTGAGGGCGGCGGTCAAGGTGCCGTCGTCGAGATAGTCGAGTTCGCCGCCGATCGGCACGCCCTGGGCGAGGCGGGACAGCTTGACGCCGGCGCCGGCCAAACGGTCGGCGATGTAATGCGCGGTGGTCTGGCCTTCAACCGTCGCGTTCAATGCCAGGATCAGCTCCTGGCCGGATTCGACGCGGGCGACCAGCCGGTCGATGGTCAGATCCTCGGGCCCGACCCCGTCGAGCGCCGACAAGGTTCCGCCGAGCACGTGATAGCGGCCATGAAAGGCGCCGGTGCGTTCGAGCGCCCAGAGATCGGCGAGATCCTCGACGACGCAGATCGCCGCACCGTCGCGCCGCGGGTCGCGGCAGATGGCGCAAGGCTCGATCGTGTCGAGATTACCGCAGACGGGACAGGGCCGGATCGCTTCGGCGGCCTGCGCCAAGGCGGTCGCGAGCGGCGTCATCAGACTCTCCCGCCGCTTGATCAAGTGCAGTGCCGCGCGCCGCGCCGAGCGCGGACCGAGCCCAGGCAGCTTGGCGAGCAGCTGGATCAGGATGTCGAGTTCGGACAACGCCTGACGCGGGATCAGATATTTTGCGGCACTGTCGCCCTCGCGAAAGCGGGGTCCCAGCCTGCGCGGGAATGACGGGATGAAAATTTCACGGAGCGTTTCACGCAAGGAGCTCAGAACGGCAATTTCATGCCGCCGGGCAGGGGCAGACCGCCGGTCAGTTTTTGCATCTCCGCTTCGGCATGGGCGGAAACCTTGCGCCGCGCGTCGGCAAAGGCGGCGGCGATCAAGTCCTCCAGCACCTCGCCCTCGGCGGGATCGAGCAGCGACTTGTCGATGCGGATCTTTTTCATGTCGCTCTTGCCGTTGAGCGTCAGCTCGACGAGGCCCGCCCCGGCAACGCCGGTCATCTCGACGGCTTCGAGCTCGGCCTGCAGCTCGGCCATCTTTTCCTGCATCGCCTGCGCCTGCTTGATCAGCTGGCCGATGTTTTTCATTCCCGATCCTCTCCCGTGTTGGCCTCGCCGGTATCGGTGTCATCTGCATCATTGGCACCCGGCTCTTCGCCGGCCGCCGGGCTTTCCGCCGCGGCGGCAAAGCGCTCGCGCACCGCCGCGATTGTCGCCCCCGGAAAGGTTTCGAGCACCGCCTGCACCAACGGGTGCGCGGCAACCCCGTTCCGCAATTCGGCCTCGCGCTGTTCCTGGCGCTGGCGCAGGGTGGGTTCGCCCTCGGCCTCCGATACCGCGATCAGCCAGCGCGTACCCGTCCATTCGCTCAACAGCTGGCCGAGGCGGTTGGCGAGGTCGCGCGGCGCGCCCGGCGCCGGGCGAAACTCGATCCGCCCCGGCTCGAAATGCACGAGGTGCAAATGGGCCGCGAGATGCGAGCGCAGCACCGCTTCGCGCCGTTTGTCAAACAGGGCGACGACCTCGCCAAAGCTCTGCGGCATCGGCTCCAACGCCGTGAGCGTAGGGGCCGATGGCGCGCTGGGCGCCGCTTCGAGCTCGGCCTCGGCTCGTTCGACCGATACCCGCAGCGGCCCGCCGGCGGATGGCCTCGCAAACGCCGCGGCAACCGGCGGCGCCACCTCGCGCCGGGAGGGCGGCGGCCGTGCGGTATCACTCGGCCCGGCGGGCGGCGCCGGCGCGGCGGGCGCCGGCATGCCCTGCAGCGAGCGCACCAGTTCGGCCGGCGCCGGCAAATCGGCGACATAGGCCAGCCGCACCAGCACCATCTCCGCCGCCTGGATCGGCGAGGGCGCCTCCTGGACCTCGCCCAATCCTTTGAGCAGCATCTGCCAGACCCGCGCCAAGGCCGACATCGTCAATTTCTCGGCAAGCGGGCGGGCGCGCTCGCGGTCGCCCTCGGCGATCGGGTCGCCGGCGCCGGCCTCGGGCGCTAGCTTCAGCCGGGTTAGAAAATGCGCGAGATCAAGCAGATCCTGCAATACCAGCAGCGGGTCCGCGCCCTCCTGGTAAAGCCGGTCGAATTGTGCCAAAGCGGTCGCCGCGTCGCCGTGCAAGACCGTTTCGAGCAAATCGAAAACGAGCCCGCGATCGGCGACGCCGAGCATGTCGCGCACCGCCGCCTCCGCGACCCGCCCGCCCGACAATGCGATCGCCTGGTCGAGCAGCGACAGCCCGTCGCGCACCGAGCCGTCGGCGGCGCGCGCGATCAGCGCCAACGCGCCAGGCTCGGCCTCGACCGCCTCGGCCTCGGCGACCCGGCGATAATGCTCGGCGAGCATCTCGGCCGGCACGCGCCGCAGCGAAAAGCGCTGGCAGCGCGACAATACGGTAACCGGCACCTTATGGATTTCGGTTGTCGCGAACACAAAAATAGCGTGGGGCGGCGGCTCTTCGAGCGTCTTCAACAAGGCGTTGAAGGCGTTCTTGGAGAGCATATGGACTTCGTCGATGATGTAGACCCTGTACCGTCCGAGATCCGGTTTGCGATACAGTAGCCCCTCGGTCAGCTCGCGGATGTCGTCGACCCCGGTGCGTGAGGCCGCGTCCATCTCAACCACATCGGAGTAGCGGTCCGCGGCAATCTGGCGGCAGTTCGGACATACCCCACAGGGTGAAATAGTCGGCCCACCCGAACCGTCCGGACCAACGCAATTGAGTCCGCGGGCGATGATCCGCGCGGTTGTCGTCTTGCCGACGCCGCGCACCCCGGTCAGAATAAAGGCATGGGCGATGCGGCCCGTCGCGATCGCATTCGCGAGCGTGCGCACGACCGCTTCCTGCCCGATCAGCTCGGCGAAGGTCTGCGGCCGGTATTTGCGGGCGAGAACGCGATAGGCGTTCGCCGGATCGCTCATCGTGGAACCCCGGATCGCGGTGGGAGACCGGATCGGCGACCCAGGCCGCAACTCGTTACGGCTGCTTCCTTCCGGACCTGACCGGGTTGGCGAGAGGCCTGCCCGCCGCCGGGCTCCCGCCCCACTATATCAGCTGTCGCGCGGTGCGGGGCAAGCTTCGCCGTCGGCGAGCTTTCGGCGCGGGCGATGTCGATTTCGCGGAGGCTCGATCGTCGTCAGGATAGGCGGCGGCGATTACGCCCGGCCGCTTTTGAGAGGAGACCAGCGATGCCCGATTTTGTCCTGCTGCTGCACCGCCCCGCCGGCCCGCCACCGACCCTGCCGCCGGAGCGGGCCGCGGCGATTACCAAAGAATATCAGGGCTGGGGCGACCGGCTGCGCGCCGAGGGCCGGCTCAAGGCCGGCGAGAAGCTGACATTCGACGCCGGGCGGGTGCTGCGTCCGAAGGACGGGCGGGTCATGACCACCGACGGGCCCTTTGCCGAGAGCAAGGAGTTGCTCGGCGGGTTTTTCCTGATCGCCGCCGCCGATTACGGCGCGGCCTGCCGCACCGCCGAGAGCTGCCCGCATTTCAAATACGGCGGCAGCATCGAGATTCGTCAAATCGACCCGATGTAAGGTTAGTATCCCGAGCCCAAAGTTCGAGAGATCAGACAATAGTCCGTCATTGCGAGAAGCCCGCAGGGAAACGCGGCAATCCCAATCGAGTCGGTGCGTTGTCGACGAGATTGCTTCGCGTTGCTCGCAATGACGAGACTTTCCATTCGGGACGCTAGTCCAGAGCTAGCTGCTAAAGGAGACAAACACATGCCCGAGCTTCAGATCATCGGCGCGCCGCAGAGCAATTACGTCTGGGTCGCGCGCATCGCCTGCACCGAAAAAGGCGTGCCTTACACGCTCGTGCCGGTGCTGCCGCATTCGCCCGAGGTCGATGCGATCCACCCGTTCGGCAAGATCCCGGCGATGCGCCACGGCGACGTAACCTTGTGCGAATCGCGCGCAATCTCTTTTTACATCGACCATGCGTTTGCCGGCCCGCCGCTGGCCCCGCGAGATCCGGTCGCCGGCGCGCGGACCGAGCAGTGGATTTCGCTCGTCAACACGCATATCGACCCACTGCTGGTGCGCCAGTATCTCGGCGCGTATTTCTTTCCCGGCACGCCCGATGGTGGACCCGATCGCGCGCGAATCGAGAAGATATTGCCGCAGATGGAGCCGCATTTTGCGGTGCTCGATCGCGCCGTCGCCAAAACCGGCCACCTTGTCGGCGACAGCTTTACGCTTGCCGACATCAACCTGCTGCCGATCTTGTTCTATCTCGACAAACTGCCGGAAAGCCGGGCGATGCTGCGGCGCGCGACGCACCTCGACGCCTACTACAAACGCCACCTCGCGCGGGCGAGCGTCGCCGAAACCACCCCGCCGCCTTTCCCCGGCCGCTCCTCGTGGGAAATCGCGGCCTGAGCCGGAGACGCGACCATGCGCTACATGTTCGCCGGGTATTATATCGTCGATTGCGAGAACCTCGGCGAGGCGATCGATGGGGCCAAGAAAATCCGACCGCGTGCAGAGGCGGGGAAGGTTGCGTCGAGATTCGCCCGATTGTCGAAATTCCGCCGCTCTAATGCCATCGCGAGCGGTCATGGCGCCGTCAGCTGAAATCTATGCCACCGCGGAATTGGTGTTTCGCCGCGAGCACGGCCGGATCATCGCCAGCTTGATCCGGCTGTGCGGCTCCTTCGATCGCGCGGAGGAGGCGATGCAGGAGGCGTTTGCCGCGGCCCTCACCAATTGGTCCGCGCGCGGACTGCCGGCCAATCCCGCCGCATGGATCACCACCGCCGCCTATCGTAAATTGATCGACACGCGCCGCCGCGAGCGCACCCGTCGCGAGAAGCAAGTCGAACTCGAGCAGGAAGCCATGCCCTCCACGACAGAGGAGCCCGCCGGTCCCGGCGACCCGCTATCGGCACTTCCCGACGACCGGTTGCGGCTGATCTTCACCTGCTGCCATCCCGCACTCAACCGTGAGGCGCAGATCGCCCTTACCCTGCGCACTCTCGGCGGCCTGACAACGAACGAGATTGCGCGCGCCTTCCTGGTGCCGGAGCCAACCCTGGCGCAGCGGCTGGTGCGAGCCAAACGCAAGATCCAGGACGCACATATCCCCTACGAGGTTCCGGCCGAGGACCGGCTCGACGAGCGCCGCGCCGCGGTTCAGGCGGTGATCTATCTGATTTTCAACGAAGGCTATCTTGCAACCAGCGGCAGCACACTGATCCGCCAGGAACTGTGCGCCGAGGCGATCCGGCTCGCCCGCATGCTGTGTGAGGTCGATACGCCGGAACCGGAGAGTTTTGGGCTTCTCGCTTTGATGTTGCTGCACGATTCGCGCCGCCATGCCCGGACCGACGACGCCGGCATGCTGGTCACGCTGGAAGACCAGGACCGGGCGCTGTGGGATCGCGAGCAGATCGGTGAAGGACGGGCGTTGGTGGAAGCGGCATTGCGGCGCGGCCTTATCGGCCCCTACCAGCTGCAGGCCGCGATCGCCGCGGTGCATGCCGGGGCGGAGAGCGCGGAGGCGACCGATTGGCGGCAAATCGCAGCGCTCTATGGCGAGCTTGCGCAGATCGACCCCCAACCCGTCGTGCTGTTGAACCGCGCGGTGGCGATCGGGATGAGCGAAGGCCCGCAGCGCGGCCTGGCACTGATCGAGGCATTGCGCAGCCTCGACAATTACCATCTTCTCCACGCCGCGCGCGCCGATCTGCTGCGCCGGCTCGGTTCGCGCCAGGCTGCCGCCGAGGCCTATCGCCGGGCCCTTGCCCTGACCGCCAACGGCGTCGAGCGCGCCTATCTCGGCCGCCGCCTCGCCGCGCTGTGACGGCCCGCGCTCGGCTTGCCGCGGTGTAGCGGGATGTGCCACTGTCAGGGCTATGCGACCGCACAATTATTACGCTTCGCCGGGGTTTGAGCGCGCCGCCCTGCGGCGCCGCGAAAGCGGCTGGATCGCCGAGCGGATCGCCGATCCCGCGAGCCGGTTTGTCCCGGTCTGGCGCAACCAGAACCTGGTCATCGAAATCGACGGCGGCGAACCGCGCGCGGTGGCGCTGGGCTGGGCCAGCATCGGCCCGTTGCTCGGCGAGATCGGCGCCCCCGAGGAGCGGCTGCGTCGGGGCGAAATCGTCCTGCTCGGCGTCGTCGAGGAGCGGGCGCATTTCGCGCTCGACTTGTCGCCGATCGAGGCGCCGCTCGACATGCTGCATTCGCCGGCGCGGGCGGCGAGCGGCATCGACGCCGCGACCGTGCGCTTCGCCGATCTGCGCCAATTGGGCGGGCGGCTCGAAGGGCGCGAGGCGGGGCTGCTGGCGCATGCGCGCGCGATGCTTTTTTGGCACGCGCGCCATCGCTTTTGCGGGGTGTGCGGCCGTCCGACGCGCAGCGAGGAGGCCGGCTATATGCGCCGCTGCACCGATCCCGCTTGCAATTCGATGCATTTTCCGCGCACCGATCCGGCGGTGATCATGCTGGTGACCCACGGCGACAATGCGCTGATGGGCCGCTCGCGGCATTTTCCGCCGGGCATGTACTCGACGCTTGCCGGCTTTGTCGAACCGGGCGAGAGCCTCGAAGACGCGGTCGTGCGCGAGGTGCGCGAGGAGACCGGGATCGAGATCGGCGTCGTCGACTACCACTCCTCGCAGCCCTGGCCATTCCCCGCCAATATCATGCTGGGTTTTCACGGTCACGCGCTGACGACTGAAATCACCGTCGATTTCGGCGAATTGGAGGATGCGCGCTGGGTCGAGCGCGGCTGGCTCAAGTCGCATATCGACGACGACAGCTTCCGCCTGCCACGCCTCGACTCGATCGCCCGCCGGCTCGTAGAGGACTGGCTCTACGACCGCGTCGCGGGTGGCGGCAGCTGAAGCGGAGCGTCCTCCTCGGCGATCGCCTCGGGGTCGGCGAAATCGGGTAGCGGCGGCGCGCCGATTTGCCGGCCGATCGCGCCGATCGTCGGCAGGCAGCGCGCCCGGCTAGCCGCTAGCGCTGCGCGGCATTCGTCCGCCCGGCGCCATTTCGCCTCCGGACGCTCCGACGCCGAAAATCGTCGATAGCGCGGGCGCCACTCGGACAGAAACGGCTGGATCCCTTTGGTCAGGAGTTCAAAGCCGAGCGCCTGGATCGTGTTTGCGGCGCCGCGCGGTTGCGGCGGCGGCATCGCTTTGAGCGCGGTGCGGATCTCGCCCGCGAGCGTCTCGATGGCGGCGATCGCGTCGCCGATGGCGCCCGGCGCGGAGCGCATCTCCTGCGCCGGAAGGCGAGCCGCAGCCTCGACATAGATCCGCCAACCCGCCTGACGTGCCATCGGATCGGGCGCCATGGTCGCCTCTGCTTCGGCGGCGGCGAGTTCGTCGGGCGCGATCAGCGCCGCTACCGCTGCCAGCCGCTGGGGAAGCAGGCGATCGAGCCCCGGCAACCCCAAGGCCACGCCGAGCTGCCAACCGCGCTCGACGAGGCGCTCGCGGGTACGCGCGAGATCGTTTCGACAGAGCGGGAGCAGCGCCCAGTCGGCGGTGCGCCGTCCGCTCTGGCACCACGCTTCGAGGCGAGGCAGCCAGCGGGCGAGGCACGGCTGCACATCCTGGGTCAGGATCTCCAGCACAAAGATTTGCGGCGGCTCGCTCCCCTCGAAGACCATCGCCGCCCCCGGAGCATGCATCGCGACCTGCTCCCGCACCCGGTCGGCGGATGTCTCCAGCGCCGCGAGCCCCGCTTCGGGCGCGACATCCGGCCCGGCGAGCGCCGCGATCGTCGAGATCGTCTCGGTCAGGGCATGCCACAGCAGAGCGCGGGTTTGCGAGTCGAACGATGCTGCGACATCGGCCCCGCCGAGGCGTAGCGCCCCATTCGTCAGCCGCGCCCAACCTGCTACCGCCGCAACCCCACGGGCCAATGCGCGGCCGGGCCGCGTCGCGGCGATCGGCAAGAGACGCTGTACGACGGGCCGGCGCACCGGCTCGATCGGGTTGGTCATGATCCCTGCTTAATCGCGCTAGGTCTGGGGATTAGGCCGGCCGATCCTTCCCGCTCGTTGAAGCGTCGTCAAGGGCGGCCGGTCGAGGCTCAATGCTGGTCGGCCGCCAACACCGAGCGCGGGCGGCGCACCAGCGGCATCAGCATCAAGCCGATGACGAAGAACCCGCCGATCAGCAGCAGCACGTCGTTGTACGACAACACCAGAGCCTCGCGCTGCACCAGATTGCCGAGCAGCGTGACGGCGGCCTGGTGCGCGTCGCCCGGAACCAGCGAACCCAGCCGATTGGTCTGGGCATCGATAAAATGCTGCACCGCGGGGCGCGCCGGGTTGACGTCCTCGACCAGGCGGTTCCAGTGAAATTGCATCCGGCTGTTCATGATCGTGCCGACCGATGCGAGCGCAATCGCGCCGCCGAGGTCGCGGGTCAGACCGTAGAGGCCCGAGGCATTCTTCAGCTTGTCGGGCGGCACCGACCCGAGCGCGATCATGTTGGCCGGCAAGTAGCAGAACATCAGCGCGACGCCGCGCACAGCCTGCGGCACCAAGAGTTCGGGAAAGCTCGACTGATTGGTGAGGCCGGCGGTCAGGTACATCGCGAAGGCAAATAGACCGAGGCCGATCGCCAGCATGATGCGCAAGTCGAGCCGCCGGGCGATCTGTGTGCTGAACGGCGACATCGCCATCTGCGCGATCCCGGCGACGAAAACCGTCTCACCGATCTGCAGCGCGCTGAACCCGCGAACCTGGGCGAGGAACAGCGGGATCAGATAGGTGGTGCTGTACATGCCAGTACCCACCAAGAACGTGTAGAACGAGCCAAGCGCGAAATTGCGATTGTTGAACGCGCGCAAATCGACGATCGGCTGTCGATAGGTCAGAACGCGAAAAAAGAACAGAATGCCGGCGAGGCTCGAAACGGTCACCGCCACGCGGATCGTGTCGTCATCGAGCCAGTCCCAGCGCGGCCCTTCTTCCAGGGCGTATTGCAGGCAGCCCAAAAACAGCGCCATCAAAACGAGGCCGCTCAGGTCGAACCGGCGCAACAGCGACAGGTCGGGCTTGTCGATGTCGATGCACAGCCAGACGACGACGGCGACGGCAACACCGGGCACGATGTTGACCAGAAACAGCCAATGCCAGGAGAGGGTATCAGTCAGGAAACCGCCGATCGTCGGGCCGAGGGTCGACGACAGGTTCAGGATGACAGAGATCAGCACCATCAGTCTGGTCAGCTGCAGCCCGCGGAACCGCGTATAGACGACCGGGAACACGCTTGGCGTGATCGCGCCGCCGCTGAACCCTTGCAGCGCGCGATATAAGATCATCTGGCTGAGGTTGGTGGCGGTGGCGCAGAGGGCGCTTGCCGCGGTGAAGCCGAGCGCAGCGGTGACAAACAGCACCCGCGTCGACAGCAGCCGCGACAGGGTTCCGGACAGCGGCACCATCACCACGTCGGCGATCAGGTAGGCGGTCTGCACCCAGCTGATCTCGTCGGCGCTGGCCGATAGCCCGCCCTGGATCTGGGTCAGCGAGCTGGTGACGATCTGGACGTCCATGATCGCCATGAACAGGCCGACGACCATGGCGATGACGCCGAGCCAATCGCGCAGCCTGGGTTCGCGCGCCGGGGCCGCGGCAGTCGATTCGGTGGCGCTCGGCGGCGGTTTTGGTAGGGCGGCGGGGGCCGTCGCGACCGGGCTGCGCCGGGCGCCGCCCGCCCGCCGCAGCGCCGCCGAAGCCCAGGTCATCGCGCCGCGCCGGCGGGATCGGCGGCGGCGGGTCTGGCCTCGGCTGCGCCGACGATGCCGTCGGCCGCGACGGCCTCGCCCTCATCGCGGGTATCGAC
The DNA here is from genome assembly GCA_035570935.1 of Allostellaceae bacterium. GTDB lineage: Bacteria > Pseudomonadota > Alphaproteobacteria > ATCC43930 > CGMCC-115725 > AP-15. The sequence goes on along the minus strand of DATMKU010000313.1, from coordinate 12,708 downwards.
CGTGACGGTGACCGACAGCCCCGGCCGCAACAGCCGCGCCAGCGGTTCTTTGATCGGCAGGGCGATGCGGATCGGCACGCGCTGCACGATCTTGGTGAAATTGCCGGTCGCGTTGTCGGGCGGAAGCAGGCTGAATTCGGCGCCGCTCGCCGGGGCAAAGCTCTCGATCTTGCCGATCAATGGGTGGTCGGGATAGGCGTCGACCGAAACCTCGGCGCGTTGCCCCGGCCGCATCAGGGTCAGCTGGGTTTCCTTGAAATTGGCGGTGACGTAGACCCGCGGCAGCGGCACCAGCGACAATAATTCGGTGCCGGCCTTGACGTATTGTCCGACCTGCCCCGCGCGATTGCCGGCGATGCCGGAGATCGGGGCGCGGATTACGGTGTTGTCGAGATCGTTCTCGGCAAGCCGCTGGTTGGCGCGCGCCTGCTGCAATCGCGCCTCCTCCTCGTGGCGTTGCGATCGCAGCACGTCGAGTTCGCTCTCCGCCGCGGCGAGCGCGGCGCGGGTCCGGGCCGCCTCGGCATCGGCCTTGCGTGCGTCGGCCTGAGCCTGCTCATAGCGCTGCCGGCTGGCGAAGTCGGTGGTCATCAGCGCGGCGTAGCGCTTGTAGTCCTGCTGGGTGCGAATGAGGTCGGCCGCGGCCGAATCGACCGCCGCCTGCGCCTGCGCGATCATCGCCTGTTGCAGATCGAGCCGGCTGGCATAGGTCGCGACCGCCGCCGCCTCGGTCGCCACCGCAGCCTCGGCCTGAGCGGCCTTGGCGGCAAAGTCGCTGTCGTCGATGACGAACAGCACCGCGCCCTTTTTGACGGCCTGGTTCTCGCGGACCCGCACGTCCTTGATGTAGCCCTCGATCTTGGGGCTGATCACGGATACGTCGCTGGCGACGTACGCGTCATCGGTGGATTGTTCGAAGCGCCACACCGTCCACCAGTACCAGCCGCCATAGCCGCCAAAGGCCAGCGCCAGCACGACGGTCGCGATCACGAGCTTCTTGCGCATCCTCTTCTGAACTAAACGGTTCAGTTCATTGTTGCGCAGAAACTAGGGCGTCTCTAGTAATTGTCAAGCCGCGACGTAGGACGAAGCCCGTGACCAGCACGACGGCACACAGCCAACGCAACGAAGCCCCGGCCGCCAGCAAGGCCGAGAGCATCCTCGCCGCGGCCAAGCGGACCTTTTTAGAGAGCGGTTTTGGCGCGGTCAGCATGGACACGATCGCGCGCGAGGCCGGCGTGTCCAAGGCCACGGTCTACGCCCATTTCGCCGGCAAGGAAGAATTGTTCGGCGCGGTGATCGGCAGCGAATGCGAGCGCTATCTTGCAGACTTCTCCGCCGCCGAACTCGATCCTTGCGATGTCCGCGCATCGCTGACGGTTTTGGGTCGCCGGTTTCTCGAACTGGTGCTGTCCCCCGAAGGGATCGCCCTACACCGCATCATATTGGGTGAAGTCACTCGCTTCCCGCTGCTCGGCGAGGTATTCTGGCGTGCCGGGCCCGAGCGCCAGCGGGTCCAGATCGAAGCCTTTCTGCGAAGCGCGGCCGCTTCCGGAACACTGTCGTTCCGCGATACGCGTCTCGCCGCCGAACAATTCCTCAGCCTGGTGCGCGGCGAAATTCAGCTGCGCCAGCTGCTGCGTCTCGAAGCCGACGCGGACGAGCCCAGCATCCGCGACGTCGTCGTCGGCGCGGTCGACACCTTCATGCGCGCCTTCGGCCGGCGCAACGGGGGCGGTTAGCAAAAGATCGACCGCTTTGCCCGGGCATCCGCGTATTTGATGCCGCGAGCCCGCCGATTACGACATGTCAGCCCACGGAACGAGCCCGTGGGCTGAGGGCCGACGGATCAAATCAGGTCAAGGAAATCGTGCAGCCGCCGCTACGGCCGCGCGGCCGGGCCGCGCGAGTCGGGGACGGTCGCGGCCTTTTCCTTCCAGTCCTTCGACCACGGTGTGATCGGCTTCGGCACCGCCTTGCCGTCGACCCGGATCTCGTCGACGTGCTCGTTGTAAAAGCACAGATACCCCTTGATCTTTGGGCATTCGGGGATCGGGTCGGGATAGCTCCACACGATATCCTCGTAGACCCGATCGCCGATCTTGACCGAGTAATAGCGCGCCTTCCCCTTGTACGGGCAGGCCGTCGCCTTGGCGCTCGGGATCAAGAGATCCATGCGGACGTCTTCGGCCGGGATGTAGTAGCGCGTCGGCAATCGCGTCTCGAACAAAAACCGCGCGCGGCGGGTCTCGGCCACAATCTCGCCGCCGATAATGACCTGCACCGGCCGCGACGACTGGATCGCGTCGATCCGCTTATAGGGGTCGCGCGGGTGGACAAAAATTTCTTCGTCCTCCTCGAACCAATGATCGACGCGGTCCCAATAAAACGCGACGAAGTCGCCGAGCGCCGCGACTTCCTCGAACGGGTCGGGGTAGCCCCACACCGCGTTCTCGGCGACGCGCTCGCCGACTTTGATCGTCCAATACGATGCCGCTCCCTTATAGGGGCAAAAGCTGTGGTGGTCGGTCGGCGCCATCGAATCCATGCGCACATCCGAGCGCGGGAAGTAATAGACCGGCAGATGGCGGGTTTCGAACAAGAGATGGGCATCGGTGCTGTCGGCAATGGTTTCGCCGTTGAATTTGACGCGCACCCGGCGCGGCGATGGTTCCAAAATGACCTTGTAATCGGGGTTGGTCTTGAACCCGGATTCGCGGGTTTGCGGTGCCGCTGCCATGGTGGGGCCCTCCTCTGTTCGCACCGCCCTTGGGCGGCGCGTTGATCGGGTGAGGCGCGGGACGGCGCCGCCGCCCTCGGTTCGCGCCAATTGTAGTCATGATACGCGCCGGGAGGTCGCAGGCAAGCCGCGATCGCGGGGCCAGCCGTCAAGCCTACTCGGCTGGGGTCGGCGCGCCCGCGGTTTCGGCCTCGGTTGCCTGTTCGATCAAATTCGCCTTCATCGCGATCAGCATGTCGAGCAGCAGGCTACGATCGGGCTCCGGGATACCGACGAGCGCGTCCTCGCGCACCTCGGCGGCGAGCGCAAAGATGCGGTCGAGCAGCGGATAGGCGGCTTCGGTCAGATAGAGCAGGTGGGCGCGGCGGTCCTTCGGGTCGGGGCGGCGCTCGATTAGCACCGCCGCCTGCAACCGATCGAGGAGGCGGGCGAGGGTGATCGGCTCGAGCTCGAGGATCTGCGCCAGACTGACCTGGTTGATGCCTTCCTGGCGGGCGAGATTCGCGAGCACCGCGGCCTGCGCCCGGGTCAGCCCAAGGGCCACGTCGCGCGCCCGCTGCTCGAACCGTTTGCGCATTAGGCGGGCCACGTCGTTGAAGACGAAACCCATCGTGCGGCTCGGGATTTCATGGATCATCACTGCACCCCCTGGCGACCGCCACTCGATGTATTCTATGCTGATGCCGAACCGGGTGGGGAGGTCGCATGCCAGGCATGCTTGCCGATTGACAGCGATCGGCGCCGGTGTTGCATTGCGATATCGGCATCTGCCGCCGTTGCGGCGTCCGCGCCCCCCGGTCAAAGCGCTTGGTCATGAAAGCTCCCGCCTTCGATTATGTCCGTCCCCGCAGCCTCGCCGAGGCGGTGGCGCTGTTGGGAAAGGGCGATGGCGAGGCGCGGGTCGTCGCCGGCGGGCAATCCCTGCTGGCGCTGATGAATCTACGTCTTTCAGCACCGGCGCTGCTGATCGACATTGCCCGCTTGCCGGAGTTGGCGGTGGTGTCGCAAGACGACGACGCGGTGACGCTCGGCGCCGGCGTGACCCACGCCATGATCGAGGACGCCCGCGTCCCCGATCCGTCGCGCGGGCTGATGGCGCGGGCGGCGGCGAGCCTCGGCTATCGCGCGATCCGCAACCGCGGAACGATCGGCGGCAGTCTCGCGCTGGCCGATCCGGCGGCGGAATGGCCGGCGGTGCTCGCCGCCCTCGATGCCGAGGCGGCGGTGTGCGGCTCGAGCGGCCGACGCCGGCTCGGCTGCGTCGGCTTCGCGACCGGTATCTACGAAACCCGGCTCGCCGACGACGAGATCGTCGAGACCGTGCGCCTACCAAAGCTGTCGGCCGCCGCGCGCTGGGGCTACGTCAAGCTCGCGCGCAAATCGGGCGAGTTCGCCAACGCGCTCGCCGTCGCGGTCGTCGACCAGGCGCGCGGTCATTGCCGGGTCGTGATCGGCGCGGCCAACGGCGCCCCGCTGGTGTTGGCCCAAGCGTCGCGCGCGCTCGCCGACGGCAAGCACGCCGCCGAGACGATGCACGCCGCAATCGCCGCCGATCTCGACCGCGCCGCCGACCGCCATTTCGACGATTTCCAGCGCAACCTGCATAGGGTCGCGGCGATGCGCGCGGTGCAGCAGGTGACGGCATGACGGCGATCGGCTTGCAAATCAACGGCGCTGACATCGTCGACGAATTGCCGCCACGGCTGTCGCTCGCCGATTACCTGCGCGAGCGGCGCAATTTGACCGGGACCCATCTCGGCTGCGAGCACGGCGTGTGCGGCGCCTGCACGGTCCTTGTCGACGGCGAGCCGGCGCGCGCCTGCCTGCTGCTGGCGGTCGCCTGCGACGGGCGCCGGGTGCAAACCATCGAGGGCTTTGCCGGCGACCCGGTCATGGCGGCATTGCGCGACGCGTTTCACCGCTGTCACGGCTTGCAATGCGGGTTTTGCACGCCGGCGATGCTGATCACGGCTTGTGACCTGATCCGCCGCGGCAAGGCCGGCTCCGAAGCTGAAATCCGTCAGGGCCTCGCCGGCAATCTCTGCCGCTGCACCGGCTACACCAACATCGTCGCCGCGGTCCTCGACGCGGCCGCAACACAGGGAGCGGGCGATGCCGGATGACGCGTTTGGGATCGGCGCGTCGCTCCTGCGCCGCGAGGACGAGCGGCATCTTTACGGCCGCGGCGAGTTTGTCCCCGACATCAAATTGCCCGGGACGATGGAGGTCGCCTTCCTGCGCAGCCCGCACGCGCACGCCCGCATCCGCAGCGTCACCGCGCCGCCCGAGGCCAAGGGCCGGGTTTTTACCGCGGCCGACCTGCCGCGCATCAAGCCGATCCGCGTCGTGACTCAGGCGGCCGGGGCGAAATCCCCGCCGTGGCCGCCGCTCGCCACCGACAAGGTGCGCTATGTCGGCGAGGCGATCGCCGCCTGTCTCGCCCCGACGCGCGCCGAGGCCGAGGACCTCGCCGCCACGGTCATGGTCGATTACGAGGTGCTCGACGCGGTCGTCATCGCACCGCGCGACATGCGCGGCAGCCGCCATCCGGTGCATGACGGCTGGGGCGACAACCTCTTTAGCGAGCGCGTCTTCGAGGGCGGCGACATCGCCGCCGCGGCGCGCGCCGCCGAACTCACGGTCAGCCGCGAATACCGCATGAACCGGCAGTCGGGGGCACCGCTCGAAGGCCGCGCGGTCCTCGCCTACCGCGACTGGCGGCTCGACGAGATCGTGATCTTTGCCTCGACCCAGACGCCGCATACCGTGCGCGTCGCGTTGGGCGAATGCCTCGACCTCGATTTGCGGCGGCTGCGCGTCGTCGCGCCCGATGTTGGCGGCGGGTTCGGGCCAAAGGCCCGGCTCTATCCGGAAGAGATCATCCTCGCCGCATTGGCCCTCGAACTCGACCATCCGCTGCGCTGGGTCGAGGACCGAAGCGAGCATCTGCTGACCTCGGCGCACACCCGCGACCACCATTACAAGGTCACCGCGTACGCCGACCGAGAGGGCCGCGTCCTCGGCGTCGATGCCGAGATAATCGTCGACGCCGGCGCCTATGGGCTGTGGCCGCAGGGGCCCTACCAGGAGGCGGCGATGGCGGCGCGCAACCTGCCCGGCCCCTACGTGATCGCGAATTACCGGGCGCGGGCTTCCACTGTCGCCACCAACAAGGCGCCGATGGGCCCCTATCGCGGCGTCGGCCGGCCGGGAGCGTGCTTTGCGATCGAGCGCACAATCGACGAGGTGGCGCGCGCGGTCGGCCGCGACCCGGTCGAGGTGCGGGTTTTGAACATGGTGCGGCCGGAGCAGATGCCGTTCACCACGGTCGGCGGCATGCGCTTCGACAATGGCGACTACCCACAGAGTGTACGGCTCTGCGCCGAACTCATCGACCTGCCGGCGGTCCGCGCCCGCCAGCAGCAGGGCGAGCCGGACGGGCGGTTGATCGGCGTCGGCTTTGCATCGTTCGCCGAGCAGACCGCGCACGGCGCCGCCGAGTTCGTGGCCCGCGGCGCCTCGATCGTGCCCGGGTTCGAGAGCTGCACCGCGCGCATCCTGCCCGACGGCAGCCTCGTGCTGATGGTCGGCATCCAGTCGCACGGCCAGGGGCTCGAAACCGCGTTGTCGCAGATCGCCCATCACGAACTCGGCATCGACCCGGCGCGGATTGCGGTGCGCCACGGCGACACCGAAAGCACCGCCTTTGGCTTTGGCACCTTCGCCTCGCGCAGCATGGTCATGGCGGGAGGCGCGGTTGCGCGCGCGAGCCGGATATTGCGCGACAAGCTGTGCCAAATCGGCGCGCATCTCCTGCAGTCCGACATCGCCTTGGTGCGTTGTGCCGATGGCGTCGTGCAGGGCCCGCAAGGGTCGGTCACGATCGCCGAGATCGCCAAGGTCGCGCATGTCAGGATGGACGGATTGCCGCCCGGCCTCGACCCGTTGCTCGACGCAACCGCGACCTACGAGCCCTCGGTCGGCACCGGGGTCTTTTCCTACGCGACGCATGGTGCCGTCGTCGCCGTCGATCCCGAAACGGGGTTTGTCGACCTCATTGATTTCGCGGTCGCCGAGGATTGCGGGACGATGGTTAACCCGATGATCGTCGAGGGCCAAATCCGCGGCGGCGTCGTGCAGGGGATCGGCACCGCGCTCTACGAAGAGATCCCGTATGACGACACCGGCCAGCCGCTCGCCGGGACGCTCGCCGATTATCTATTACCGGGTGCGGCCGAACTGCCGGCGATCAAGATCGGCCATCTGCACACCCCCGCCACCGCCACCGAATATGGCATGAAAGGGATGGGCGAAGGGGGTGCCGTCGCGCCGCCCGCGGCGATCGCCAACGCCGTGCGCGACGCGCTGGCCGCGATCGGCGCTCGCAACGGGCCGGAGCTCAACGAAACCCCGATCACCCCTCGTCGCGTGATCGCGGCCATAAGAAAGGCGCGGGCGTAGCGCCGCCGCGCGTCAGGATCGGACGGTCGAAAGACGGTCGCACGCGACAGTTGCCCGGCCGGGCGGCCGTTTGCGGCGGCGGGCACCGCACAAGGTTGAACTCCCCGTTATCGGTCGATTGCTCCTAACGAAAAATTAGCAAGACGCGGTCCACATTGACCGCCTTTCAGAACGCGATCGGCAAAGAATCGCAAATGATCGAGGAGCTGACCGTCATTCCCGCATCTTTGTGTCCTATCCGAAATGACGCGAATGATCTCGGTACCTTACCGTCACCCCGAGCGCCTCTGCCCGCGGCGAAGTCCCGTGGGGAAAGCGGGCGTCGAGTGCCTGCCGCCCTGCTTTCGTCAGGGACAGACTCGGGCCTGAACAGGGGGCGACCGCACGCCTGTGCCTCCGCTTTCTCGGGAATGGCGGTTAACTCTCTGATCTTTTTGCGCTTCTTTGCGAATCGGCCGCGTAGGCCGCCGGCCGACCGTGATCGCAGAGTGACGACAGTAAAGTTGCGGCATCTTTTGCATCTTTAGGAAAGTCGCCGAGCATCTACGGTGAACCATTGGAATATATACAATATCTCACGAGCGCCTAAATGGGCATCAAACACATAGTCAACAAGGCAGGTAATTTTTGCATTGACAAGCCAGCATTGGCGATTTCCCGTCTTCCTTTCGCCAGTTTGACTTTTCGATTATTGATACTGGTCGTAATCGCGGTTTTGCCGGCCATTCTGATCCAGGCCTACAACGAATATGATCTGCGCAAAGCCCGGGAAGACGACATCCGCCAGAGAGTGATTCAAATCACCAAGCAATTTGGCGAGGAAATCGGCGAGCTGCGCGAAGGCGCGCGCCAATTGCTGCTCGCCCTGACGGAACTGTCGGCGGTGAGAGATCGCAACGGCGCTACCTGCAGCGAGCTTTTCGGGTCGTTGAAATCGCGCTTTCCGAATTATGCCGTGCTCGCCGCGGCGGACACGGGCGGGCGCGTCTTTTGCTCGAGCACCCCGGGGGCGTCGGCTTCGGTGCGCGATCAGCCGTTCTTCAAACGTGCGCTGGCGCGGGACGGCCTCGCCGTCGGAAATTACTGGGCCGACAAGGCGACGCATCGCCGGATGATCCATTTCGCCCTGGAATTCAAGGACGTGGACGGGCATACCGCGGGCGTGGTGTTCGCGGGTCTCGATCTCGATTGGCTTTCCGAGCATCTCAGGGAACGCGGTCTCTCGCCGACATCCTCAATTCTGATCGCGGATCGCGAGGGCAACATCGTCGCCCGGCTTCCCCATCCCGGGGCCTTGATCGGCAAGAACATGCGCAAAAGCCATGAAGCCATCATGGACGGAAACACGGCAGGGTGGGAGGAGGCGGTCGGGGTCGACGGGGTTACCCGAATTTTCGGTTATGTTCCGCCGGCTTTGCCGCCACGGGACTTTTTTTTGAGCGCCGGGCAATCAAAAGCCGAGGCCTTCGCCGCCATTGACCACGCCACCGAGCGCGGCATCGCGCTGATTGCGTTCGGGCTGCTGGCCGCGACCGTCGCCGCGATCGCCGGCGGGCGCAAATTTTTGCAGGAGCCGATCAGCGGACTTCTCCAGGTCGCCACCGAGTGGCGCAACGGCAATTTCAACGCGCGCGTCGAGGTGCAGCATCCAAAATCGGAAATCGGAAATTTGGGAGCAACCTTCAATGCCATGGCCGACGCACTCGCGGCCCGCTACATCGCCCAAAAGCAAGCCGAAAACAATCTGCGCGAGTTGAATGCGACGCTTGAGGCGCGAGTTGTCGAGAGGACCGTCGAGCTGGCCAACGCCAGCCGAGCAAAGTCGATGTTTCTTGCCAATATGAGCCACGAGCTGCGCACGCCGCTCAATGCGATTATCGGATTTGGCGAGATGATCCATCGCGAGATCGTGGGACCGATCGGCGTCGCAGCCTATAAGGAATACGCCGGGGACATCCACAAAAGCGGGATGCACCTGCTTCATTTGGTCGAGGAGATGCTCGACCTCTCCAAAGTAGAAGCAGGGAAGCTGCAGATCGAACAAGTGCCGGCGGCGCCGGGGGCGCTTCTCGCCGAGAGCTTAGTGATGCTTCGTTCAACCGCGGCGGCGGCCGATGTCGAAATCGTCGTCGAGGGCGATCCATCGGTCTGGCCGATAATCAATCTCGATCCCGTCAAGCTCAGACAGGTTTTCGTCAACCTGATCGGCAACGCCATCAAGTTCACGCCGGCAAAGGGGCGAGTCACGATATCGGGCGCGGTGCGCGCTGGTGAGCTGGAAATTCGCATCGCCGACACCGGCATCGGGATGAACGCCCAAGATATCCCGCTCGTGGTGCAGCCGTTTTACCGCGTCAGCTCGACGCTGGACAGCAATCACCAGGGCGCTGGGCTGGGTCTGCCCTTTGCCAAGTCGATCGTCGAATTGCATGGCGGAACACTCAACATCGCGAGCAAACCCGGATCGGGAACCACGGTTACGATCAGCCTGCCGGTGGTTTACGATGACTTCGCGGCCAACCCCGAAATGGCGTCTGTCGAGGCCTTTACCTAAACTGGACAGCACCTGATACCTAAAATGGACGGCACCTGACGGGCAACAGCCACCTACCTGTGGATACCGACCAGCGGGTTGGCCCGTTGCTCGGCCCAAGGAAAGGCCGGGCCGGTATCCAGGGGAATACAGGTTCCGGCCTTCGTCGGGACGATCCTCGGCTAGCTCTCGTCCAGCTCGTCGGTTCGCGCACCGCCCCCGAGACAGGCCTGTGGAGTACCCGAACGCGCAGCCACGCGCGGGCCAGAGCCCGACCCCGATAGGGCGCGAAATGCCCGTCGACATTCACGAAACCAATCCACTTGTGGAGCGGCCCTGGCCGGGCCCGGCCACAACGGCGCGCGAAACTTGTGTCGGTTTCCGAACGCGAACCCGCTTTGCCCCGCGCTATGCCTGTCGGTCGGCGGCTTCCCTGGCTAAGTAAGCAGGTGAGGCGACGACCAATGCGTTGACCGCGCAGCCGATGATCGCGATTACCGCCGAAACCGCCAAATCCGCCGCAAATCCGCCGAACGCGACCGCCCGTCCGCCGATCAGCGACCCGAGCGAGATCCCGAGGAACAGCGCGCTGTTGTTCCAGGCCAGCACGGTGGTTCGCCGACCGGGAAAGTCCCTCGCCAGCCCGGCCTGTTGCGCGGGAAAAAACACCTGCGCCACAGCCGACATCAGCCAGAAGACGCAACCGACAAGGACCCGGGCGTGCAGCGCGAGTTGCAGTAAGAGAAAGCAGCCGCTGAGGCTCGCGAGCGCCGTCGTGGTCGCAAATCTTTCGCCAAAACGGTCGGTTATCCGCCCGCCGAGCAGAATGCCGACCATCGCCCCGCAACCATAGAGCAGGATAACCCCCGCTATCGGGCCGGTCGCGTAGCCCGCCAAGCCCAGACCCGTGCCGAGGTAGGTGTAGGTGCCGTAGAGCGCCGTGCTCCAGACCACCGTTGGCGCAAGTCGCGGGGCGAGGGCCCCTATCGCCAGCCGGCCAGGCGGTGCTTCCACACCCGCCGAACCGCCTGGTGCGGGCCAGACCCGGAGGTTAGCCCAGGCGAGAAGGATACCGAGGGCGGCGATGCCGGCGAACACGGCGGGCCAGCCGATCTTTGGCCCAATGAGGGCGGCGCACGGCGCGGCAAGCGTCAGGGAAGCGAGCAATCCCGAGACGACGATCGCGAGGTGGGTGCCGCGGCGGCCAAACGGGGCGCTGCCGCCGGCCAGCGCATACACCGAGGGTGAGACCCCGGCGGCGGCGGCGCCCGCCAGCAGCCTTGCACCAAGCAACCAGGCAAAGCTTCCGGCGACCGCGGTCAGCAGGTTGGCAATGGCGAAAACACCAAGGCAGCAAACCAGGATTCGCCGGCGGCCGACCCGATCGCCGATATGCCCGAGCAAGGGCGCGCCCGCCATGTACACCAGCGCGAACACGGTCACGCACAACCCGGCGGTGGCGGCCGCGACCGCAAAGCTCGCGGCAATCTGCGGCAGCAACGGGGAGACGACAAAAAGATCGCTGCCGATCACAAACATCGTCAGCCAGCCGGTCGCCAATCTCGATCGCGCATCAGAAGACATTTGCTTGTCCCGCGCCCAGCCGGTGTATCGGCAGGGCCATGCGAGCTCAGCCTATCAAGGTGAAATTAAGGAACCTTTACCTCGAAGTAGGACGAGCGCCGGACGGGTTGGGTCGAACTGTTTTCGGCCGTCAGGCATCCGAGATTGACCGCGGGGAAAGCGGCCTGCGGCCAACGGAGATTCGTCCGGCCGAGACGGCGTCGCCGCGCACGCCGAGTCAAGCAAAACGTCCGGTTGGTTTCCGACCGAGCGGTCGCCGCTCGGGAAAGCCAAATCTGCGTTAGCGACGCGTTCTCGTATTCACCTCGAATTTACCCTTTAGCGTTAAATGCCAGTGCAGCGGCAAGGTGGCTGCGCGGTCGTCGCTACTCCGACGGCAGCCTTGCGTACGAATGGAGCGCCCGGCGATGATAGACCAAGCGAATTCGACCGTTCGACCGACGCTTCGCGCCGGAGCTGTTGCGGCTTCGATCGACAATTTTCCAGAGATCATGGCCGACATGCTGGGGCACCATCGCCCGTCGCGAATGCCGTTTTTCGGCCGGCTCGCGGCCTTGCCCCGGCGGGTCGCGCGCGACCCGTCGCTGCTCGGCGAAATTCACCTGGTCTACCAATCGGCGATGCACGCCACCCGGGCGGCGGTGTATTTCCTGCCATATCTCGACAGCCCGGCTCTCCGCAAGCGTAAGCTTCAGATATTTATCGATGACGATGGTCTTCCAGGCGGCGACACCCACCATTACCAGCTGACGCGCGCCTTTGTTAGCATCGGCGCCAAATGCCGGCTCGCCGACGAGGAGTTTTGCGAACCCGAGCAGCTGAGCTGTCATCTCGATGCCGAGACCGCCTCTTTCGTGCGGCTGGCGCCAAAGCTCTATTCGCGTTCGCTCGGGCCATGGTGCGCAATCGAAATCATGTCGGTGGACTGGATGCGCGCGCTCGCCGAGGCGCTGTCGGTTCACTTTCCGCAATTCAAGCATCAGCCCTATTTCGCGGATTGCTTCGCGCAAGAAGTCGAGGAGCGGCACGCCACGGAGGCGGTCGAGGTCACTCAACTGGTTCTGAGGGCGCGGCCGGAATTGCTGCGCGCGACGTTGCGGGATGCGAAAATCATCGCCCGGGCGCTGGATGGAGTATGGACCCATCTCGACAGGATTGTGCGAAAGGCCGGCGACGAGGTCGGCCCGCGCACACGCATCGTCGGCAAATATTCAGCGAGCGCGACGCGGCTTGTTGCTTGAAATCGGCAGTCGCGGGTCAACGGGTGACCGGATTGGTGGTGCAGCCCTGCGATCGGCTTCCGGAGACGACGCCCAACTGGCTGGTGACGGAGCACCGGTTCGGCTGGCCGCGTCAACCCACAACAGTTCAGCCCACAGATACAACCCGT
>DATMKU010000312.1:0-7171 GCA_035570935.1 Allostellaceae bacterium | reverse complement strand
GAGATGGTGATGCCGGGCGACAACATCTCGATGGAGATCGAATTGATCGCGCCGATCGCGATGGACGAGGGCTTGCGCTTTGCGATCCGCGAGGGCGGCCGCACCGTCGGCGCCGGCGTCGTCGCCAAAATCATCAAATAGCGCCGCTCACCCCCTCCCTCTCCCCGCGCGCGGGGAGAGGGAGGGGGTGAGGGCCCGCGTAGGTTCGTTAGGAGTGTAGCTCAATTGGTAGAGCACCGGTCTCCAAAACCGGCCAGATCATCACCGGTGCTCACCACCTGTTTGTTAATGCTACGCTTTCTGTAGCGCCCCGGCGCGCATTTCACGCTTTATTGCCGCCTGTCACCGCTGTTTCGGTGGCAATGGCGGTGGCCACCGGGGAACCGGGGTTCGGTGGCAAGTGACCGGTGCCACGCACGCACACGCCAGCGCAGCGCATATTCTTGCGCCTCGTTAAAAACCGGGGCCGGGGCCGGGACCGGTGGCTGCGGGGGAATTCGGCCGCGGCGGGGCTATCGGTCAGGCGCCGGGCTTTGCGGGCAGCGGATGCCACCGCGTCGGCTGCGGCTTCATCAGCGCCATGCCGTCGTCGTACCATCCGAGCTGATGGGCGCCGCCCCAAAAGCCGAGCCGCCAGCCGCCGGGCCAGCGGGCGCGCGCCGGCTGCCACACCAGGACGCAATCGAGAGGTTCGTCTCCCGGCGTCCGGGGCGGGAAATAATCTTCACCGCCGATCGGCGCGGTGTCGATCGGCAAGCCGTCGGCCGGCGGCGGCATGCGGATGATTTCAAACCTCGGCCGCGGCTCCGTTCTGCGGCCCCTTTGGTGCGACATTTGTCATCTTCCGCCAAAAGCCCGGCGGCTCGAAAGGCGCACGCTGTCGCCCCTGGCCGCCTTTGGCCTTTCGGCTTGGACATTCGCGGGCAGACGCCGGGCGTGTGAGAGAAAGCATGATCGACCGCGTGCGACAGCCTTTCGAGGGGCTGACCGCGATCATGCCGGGGCAACCGTCAACGGAATGTTGGCCGGCGCATCCAAAAGGCGTCATTCCCGACACCGGCGCCAAAATCGATTTCGGGGGCCGTACAGCGCCAGAAGCCGCCGGGGGTAGCGTCGTTCCGCCGGTCAGTCGGCGCGCCGGCGGGGTACGGCAAGCCGCCGATCGAGGCGCTAAGCCCGCAGCCGGTGCGCGCCGGGCTCGATTGGTTCGAGGTGGTAGTGGAAGCGCGCGGCATCGGCCCCGACTCCGATCAGGGACGAGATGTCACGGACCTGCTCGCCAGTCAGGGCATGCTCGCCGAGCTCGCTGGCGCTCATGGCAATGCCCGCGATCGCCAGCACCTGTTTGAGCAGCGGTGCGGGAATATCGATGATCCCACCAATCCGGTCGGTCGTTCGGTTGTAGCTGATCAGCCGGTAACGGGGCGTCACGGGATTACCTTCCTCGCGGCAACGCGGCCACCGCACCATGCGCCGGTCGTTGGATCGCACTCGCCCAAGTGTTCACCGCGTGCATCATACACCTCAACCGTGCCGTGCTGATAGTCCCATTCCAGAATTCGGCCGGCTGGGGTCTTCCAGCGCGGTCGTAATCTCCCGCCCAGCATTCGGGTTTTGGACCGGACCCTGTAGCTTCCGGGGAAGCCAGGAATGTTCTGCCCATCGCCCGGCGGGAAGAACGGTCCGCCGCCGCGGCTGGTTCCACCGCTGATGCCTGCAAGGTCTTTAATGGCGCCCGCCAGACTGGCGCAAAGGCGCGCCTCCCTTGTCACTCGCCACGAAGGTAGAACAACTGGCGACAACCGCAGCGCGAAAATCGCGCTGCCTGGCGATAAACCCGCTGCGGCGGCCGTACAGCGGCGGAACTGCGTTCGGGTAGCCCAAATGCCCAAAACTGTCGTCCCCGCCATCCGACGGCCGCCGCAGCGGGCGGCAGCCGATTCAATCGCCGGGGTGGCCGGCGACCAACTCGTAGGCGGTGTTGTCGAGCCGCCAGGTCTTGACCGCCCAACGGGTGCCGGCGAGCGCCTGGCGCAGCTCGAGCACGAGCTGGCGCCGCGAGTTTTCCGCATAGGGCTCGGCGGCCGGCCACACCGCCGCGGCGAGCCGATCGACGTCGACCGGGCTGCCGCGATGCTTTTCGAGCATTTCAAAGGCGCGCCACAAGCGCGGCGTCAGATAGCACCATTGCCCGGCGGTCGTCAGGACGCCATGCCGCAGCGCGTCGATGTCGCTGAACAGGTTCTCGCCGGTGGCGCGCGCGGCGATCTCGCCGAGCCGGTCGAGCAGCTGCTCGGCCTTGGCTTGCGTGCGGTGCGCGATCATAGCCTGCCCCCCTGTTCAAGCCAGGGGCAGGCTCTGGCCTGAACAGGGGGGCCGCGGTCCGCCGCCGGGATTGCCTTGCACAACATCGTCATCGAGGATCCCGCGCGGCGCCGGGAGCCCGGCACGGCCGCCGGTCGCGGCGTCGAGCGCGACGACGGCGGCAAGCGCGAGCGCGCCGATCGTCACCAGCAGCGGGCGCGGGTCCTGGCCGTGCTCGATGCTTTGCGCGAAGGCGCCGATCTAGCGCGCCGCGCGCTTGGGGCTCGGCTGCTGGCCGATTAGCACGGCCTCGCCCGATCATGTCGCCGACCGCGCTCATAGCACCACCAGCGCCGCCCAAAGCAGGGCAACCCAGAAGGCGGCGCAGCTGATCGCGATGACGACGCCGGCGACGCGCCAGCCGAGCCGACGATCGCCGGCGGGTTCGAACTCGGCGGCCGGCGCGCGGATGCGGATGCAGCGGCTCAGCGCCTGGCCGAACGGCCACGTCGTCCACAGATAGGTTTCGCCGTCGATCGCGTCGATCTGGGCGACGGTTTCGACCCGGCGCGGCGAACGTCGATGGACGACGGCATCGCCGATCGCAAACGGCGGTTGCTCGCAGATGGCGAGCAGCACTGGTGCTTGTCCTGACATGGGAAGAACTCCGTAGCGGCTTTCTAGGCCGAGGCCAGCGGGCAGGCTGGCGCCGGGAGCTAGAAACGCGTACGGAACGCGCGGGCGTATTCCCCTCACGGGTATTATATTAGCCGCACTCCCGGCAGAGCAGTCCCTTGCTGTCGGGAGGGCAGCCGTCCGTATGGCGTTTCTAGCGCCACCGCCATCCTCGCGACCGGCGCGAGGTTCGTCAAGGGTCAGTCATGCTGCCGGCGGGGGGCAATCCCGATCCTCTGCCCTGGCCGCGGCGGCGGTGGCGGTGCGCTCGGCTTCGACCGCGTTGAACCGGCGGACCATCGCGCGCAAATCCTCGTCGATCTGGGCCTCGATCCGCGCCTGGCCCGGCGACAGCAATGAATACACCCGTCGCGTCAGCGCCTCGCCGAGGCCGAAATCGGCCATCGCGATTACCTCCCCGCGGCGCTGGCGCCGGTGGGGCGCTCGGCCGCCGCCGGTGGTGCGGGCGGGGCGATCTCGACGACGTTGCCGGCGGTCGCGGCCCAGCGCTCGAACGCGACCCAATCGGCGTCGCGCGGGTCGCGCATGATCAGCCGCGGTTCGAAATAGAGCAGCACGGCCTCGCCGCCGGCGAGCATGCGGTAATGCGGCGCCGGCCGCGCCGGCGGCGGTGCTTCGGCGGCGGCCAGACGAGCACCGCGGCTCACGCCGCCGCCTGGCCGCTGTCGGCGGCGGCCTGGTCGGTTTCGAGACTTTGCATGAGCTGCTCGCGCAGCGCGCGCCGTTCGTAAATCGACCCTTCACGCTTCATGAGCTGCGCGCCCAACTCGCGTGTGCGGTCGCTGCGGAAATCGCGGCGTTCGACGATCATCGGCCCGCTGCTGCGCACGCCCGGCAATGTCGCATGCTGGGTGCCGGTTGGGCTCGCCTCCAACGTCCGCTGCAACTCGGCAAGCTTCGCCTGGCGTGCCGTCGAGCCGAAGGCGCGGTCGCCTTTGAGTTCTTCGACCAATTCAATCGATCGCTCGCTGGCGAACTCGCGCGAGTGGACGGTTTGCGGCTTTTGCCGCGCCTCCGCGATTTCCTCGCGGCTCAGGACCGGCGGCTTGATCCCTGGAAACGCCTCATAAATTTCCATCAATTCTTCGCCGATGATGTGGCGGTCGGGTGCCGACATTTTGCCATAGAGGCCGAGCATCAATTCCTTCACCCGGCCCTGGGCCGCCGTTTCGTCCATGATTTGTGTCTCCGCTGCCGCGCCGGGCGTCGTCAGTGTCGTCGGGCCCGGCGCCGGGGTCGGCTCGGCGGCGCGGCTGAGATAGGCCGATATCTCGCTCTTGATCGCCGCCGCCCGGTCGCCGCCGCCGCTGCCGTCGCCGTAATAGCGCTGGACGCCGTAGTCGGCGAGCGCCGCCGCCTCGGTCGGATGGTATTCGCCGACTGCGACTGTTTCGGGCGCGCGGTCGCCGCGCAGCACCGCCTGCATCGCGGTCGACAGCGGCGGTGCACCCGCCTCAGCCCATGATTTCGGGCGGCCGTCGTCATGCGCTGGATGATCGAAACGAAAATAGCGCACCAACTCGCGCAGGCCGAAGATTTCGCGATGCGCCGGGTGCATGACGCTGGCGTACGCGTCGCCGACACCCGGGAGGTTTAATCCCCACCCGGCGAGCGTGGCTGCGTCCTGGCGGCTCATCCCATCCGCCCGGTCGAGCCGCACCGGCGGCGGCCGATGCCCGGCCTTGGCGGCGGCGGCGAGCGCCTGACGCAAATCCCGCATCAACAGCGCCGCCTTGACCTGGCCCATCCGGTACGGGTTGGGCGCCGATGCCGCGGCCGGCTTTGGCGCCGGCCTTGACGCGGCATCGCCGCGCATCAATTGCGCGAGCCTCGCCACCTCGCCGGCAAAATAGGGCGGCATATCAGTCGGCCGCGTCTGCGAAGGCTTCGATCGCCGCGGCGCTTGCGGCCTCGACGACGATCCAGCCGGGCGCCCGCGGCAGGATCGCCAGCGCGCGCCCGCCCTTCGCGTGTGCCGCGACATGGATTTGCGCCGCCTGCCGATCGACGAAGAACTGATCGCGGCGGATCAGCGTCCACGCCTTGCCGACGCGGTGAACCACCGTCGGGGTCGCCCGATCTGTTTGCCGTTGCTGCGCGGCGCGCGCCGCTTCCTCGGTGTCGAAGAACGGCAAACATTCGTCGAGCAACGGCTCGTCGAACTGGCGCAGGGTTCGATGCGCGGCCTCGCCGACAAATTCGCTGGACAAGTGCAGCCAATTGTTCGCTACCGATCGCGCATCGCCGGAATTGATCGTGAAATACCGCGACGCGGCCGATCGGAGCCGCGCCGGGAAGGTGTCGTTGGCGCGCCGCAAGGTCTCCGATCCCGCGAGCCGCGCGGCGTCGGCGGCGAGGTCGCGGCGCTGACGCAGCTGGTCGCCGAGCGCCGCGCAGGCGGCCTCTATCGCGTCGTCGAGGGCGAGGATATCGACGTGCAGTTTCGCCAACTGCCCGGGCAGCGCCTCGGCCGCACGCCGCCGGTCGGCGGCTTCCTCGCGCGCGATCTCGGCGACGAGCTGCCCCTCCGCCTGGCGCATCGTCGCGACCTCGGTGAGCAGCTTTTGCTTGTCGGTTTCGCACGCGGCGGCGACACGGGCGGCGTCCGCGTCGCCGGTCATGATCGGTAACGCACGGCGCTCGATCTCGCTATCGAGCCGGGCGATCTCGACGACCGAGGCGCCGATGCGCTCGCGGATTTCGGCGAGCTGATCGGCCGGCGCGCGGGTGCGCAGCAGCGTAGCCACACCGGCGAACAAGGATTTCATGGCGACCTCTTTAGGTTTGTCTGAACGGCGCCCGCCCGGCGTGGCTGCGGCACAGCCCGCGCTCGTAGACCGGCGAGCCGCACCCATCGACGGCGCACAGGATGAGCGGGATTTCGACCTGCAGCTGCCTGTGGTCGTGATCGCTGCAGCACCAGTGCCCGGCCATGATCCGCGTTGGCTGCCACGCGCAGCCGTCCGCCTCGCATTGTTCCGGCCGCGGCGCCGGGATTGTGGCGAGCATCAGGGGGTCCGCATCAAGACCGAGATGGGGCCTTCGTTTTTCGGCGGCGGGTCGAGCGTCAGAAAGGCCGCGTTGGTCGGGTCGAGCGCGGTAATCGTGAAAAGCCGTTGTTGAGGTTGGCGCCCTCGACCAGCACCGGGTCATTGACGCGCCAGGACGATTGAAAGGCCGAGCCGCCGCTCGTATAGGTGTGCACGAAAACCGACCCGATCAGGTCGATGTGGCTGCCGTCGATGACCGTGATTGCCCATGTCCCGTTGGCTTCTGTGGTGCCGCCGACATTCGAGACGGCAACCAATTTGCCGGTGAAAAGCCCGGTGGTCGAGCCGACGGTCAGCCGGATGGCACCCGAGCCGTTATTGGCCGCGCCGCTGATGGCCGTGACCACGCCAAAGGTTCCGTTCGCACCGGTTGCGCTCGCCCCCGAGCTGCTGAAGGTGATCGAGGCGCTGACGAGCGGGGTCAGCCCCAAGTCGCGCGTATGGGTCCGCGTCTCGGCGCCTTGCGCCAACCGCTCGTACTTAAACCCTTGTTTGAGCCGTGTGCCTAACGACGGTGGCATTCAAGGATAACCTATCGGCTGCTCGTCACCGGTTGGACCGGCCGGGCCGAAATTGGCGACCGTGCGCCATTGTCCGAAATACCAGCGTTGCCAGCCGCCGGCTGAATACGCGTGGCTGGCCGCTTGAGCAAAAACGATGCCCTTGCGAACCGTGAGCAGAGCGGCGCGCCCGACTGGGGCGCCGTCGCGCAGCACCACCGCCATATGATCTCCGCCGCGGTCGCCGAAGGTCGAGATGGCGCCGCCGACAAGCATCTTTCCTCCGGAGCCCGCGGCCATGGCGCCTCCATCCGGCGTCTCCTGCAACTGCTCGCCGGAACCGGCGGCCATGGCGCCTTCATCCGGCGAGATCGAGGCTTCAGTCATTTTCTTTCCTTTGCTCAGAATGCGTGCAGGTGGTAGGCGCAGAGCCCGTAGCCGATCGGGCCGGGCAATGCCGGCTGGGCGCAGCCCTCGCGTTCGCAGTTCATGTCGCTGTGTCTCCTCACGCCGCTTGCTGCGGCAGCTCGCGCGCGTCGATCCGCGCCTGGAGCCAGGCCTCGACCTCGGCCTCGACCCAGCCAAGGCGCCGGGGGCTGAGCCTCACCCGTTGCGGGAAGG
>DATMKU010000311.1:0-11174 GCA_035570935.1 Allostellaceae bacterium | reverse complement strand
CAATCAGTCCCGGTCGGTTTACGACATTTTACCCGCAACGATTTGTTTGTATCACAACCCGACAACACATTGCAGCCGAGGGCACCACGCCCGTCGGGCGGTCGCAATGTCCGCTACGCGGCTGGCGCGAAAGGAGTCGTCGATGGAAGAGGTTGAGAGCAATAGAACAGGGCGGACGATGGGTCGGGCTGTAATCTGTGTCGCCGCTGCCTTGTTGTTCGCGATGGCGATTGCCGTGTCGAGTCCGGCCGAGGCCGCGCGCGGCGGCGGCTTTGGTGGCGCGGGATTTCATGGCGGCTTGGGAGGCGGCGGATTCCACGGTGGAATTGGCGGCTTTCATGGCGGCGTCGACTTCCATGGTGGGGCGGGCGGCTTTCATGGCGGCGGATTCCACGCTGGAAGGCTCGCTATGGGAGGAAGCCGCGGCGGAGCAGGGCACGGCGGCGTCGCCAATCTGCACGATGGTTTCGGTTTCGGCGCTCGCGATGGTGGCCATTGGGCCTACGGATGGTACAATGGACGCTACGGCTGGTGGCGGGGTGACGGGCTAGGCTGGACCTATTATCCCTATCCCTACGACGCGGATTACGGCGATTACAGCTTGCCGGCCGCGGCGCCCTATTGGTACTGCTCGGATCCGCCCGGCTATTACCCATATCTGACGCAGTGCAATACCGCGTGGCAGACGGCTCCCGGCAGCTGAAATCCGCGGTTCGACCGTTCACCCGGCGAGCTTCTCAGAGCGCCGGGTGACGGCCTCTCGCCCACCTTCAGGAGCGCTGGCGCCCGGATGCGGCGCCTTTGGCATCGGCGTCGCCCGCAGCCGCCCCACGCGGGGCTGACCGCGGCGTAATCGCTTTTCCATTCGCTCGACGTGGGAAGACCGGGGGTTCCTCGACGTCGCCTGGGGGTTGGCGGGACCGGCGCCCCCGTCAGAGGGCAGGCGATCCGTCAACCGGCGCAACGTGTCGCGGCCGCGCGACACGCGCGAACGAACGGTTCCAAGCGGAAGGCCCAGAGCCGATGCGGCTTCGTCGTACCGCATCTCGTCAACGGCGACGAGCATAATTGCCGATCTTTGCTCGCTCGGGAGCGCGTCGATGGCGCGAACAAGGTCGCGAAATTCCAGGCGCAGGCCTTGCTGCGGCTCTAGCGGCCGGTCGCACTCACCGAGCGGCACTTTATTCTCCCGCGCCGCACGGCGGACTTCGTCCACATAATGGTGATGCATTATTGTAAATAGCCAGGCCCGCAGATCGGTGCCGGCGTGCCACAGATGAATTTTTTCAAGTCCGCGGCTCACCGACTCCTGCACAAGATCGTCGGCAGCAGCCGGGTCATGCGTCAATGAGCGCGCGTAGCGGGTCAAGCGAGGGATCAGGGCTTCGATTTGTCCGTGCACCCGCCGGTCGATCGTCCGTGGTTGCGGTGGCATCGACCGATCCGCGATCGCGCAACCGGCGCGGTATCCGTTCTGCGGCTGTAGAGCCATGGCGCGTCTCCTTTGCGATGTTTTGGCGGGATCCTAACCAGCGCGGATCATGTCGCGTCCCCGCTCCATGTCGGCCGTTCTGATGTCCCATATTATCACTCGACATTAGTCGATAGTGTTAAACGGGGTAAATCGAGGTAATTTTCGATTTGGCGCCGCGCATTTTGTTTTGTCAGAAAAAACTTTATAGGGCTCTACGGTGGAAACTTACCGTGCTTTACCGAAATTTACGTCTTTAAACAATCAAGCCCGACAGATGCGACTACTTTCAGCGAACGCCATCGGTGCTCTGTCGCGTGGCCGGACCTTGCTGAAGCGGCGAGCGGCACTGCTCGACAGATTGGGAGGTCGGCTATGAGTGAAAAAGCGATCGCGGGTGCGGTCATCCCCGACAGCAAATTGGCGCGGGAGGTGACTGAGCTGGTCAAGGACGCCGAGTCGCCGCTGCTCTTTCATCATTCGAGCCGCGTCTATTATTGGGGTGCGCTTACCGGCAAGCGCCGCGGCCTCCGCTTCGACCCCGAGCTCCTTTACGCCGGCGCGATGTTTCATGACATGGGCCTCACCCCGGCGCATGCCAGCGCGCACGACCGCTTCGAAGTCGACGGCGCCAACCTTGCTCGCGACTTCCTTCGCAGCCACGGCATCGCCGAGTGCGACGTCGAGAAAGTGTGGACCGCGATCGCGCTGCACACGACGCCTGGCATCCCGCAGCGCATGCATCCGGTCATCGCGCTCGTCAGCGCCGGTGTCGAAATGGACGTGCTTGGCATTGCTTTTTCCGAGTTCACCGAGGCCGAGCGCGAAGCCGTCGTGGAGCGGCATCCGCGCCCGAACCATTTCAAGGAAGAAATCATCCAGGCCTTCTACGACGCCATCCACCACCGGCCCGAGACCACCTTTGGCAATGTCAAGGCCGATGTGCTGGCCGACAAGGATCCTTCTTTCCAGCGGATGAATTTCTGCCAGCTCATCCGCGCCTCCGCCTGGCCCGGCTGACAACCTTTCACCGATCCTCCGCTAGCCAACCAAAGGAGACTTTTTCATGTCGCAAACGAAACGTTTTACGACTGAGGCGGGCATGCCGGTCGCCGACAACACCAACATCATGACCGCCGGTCCGCGCGGCCCGGCGCTGCTGCAGGACGTTTGGCTGATCGAGAAGCTGGCGCACTTCGACCGCGAAGGGATCCCCGAGCGCCGTATGCATGCCAAGGGCTGGGGCGCCTACGGCACCTTCACGGTAACGCACGATATTACCCGCTTTACCAAGGCGAAGATTTTCAGCGCGATTGGCAAGCAGACCCCGATGTTCGCCCGCTTCTCCACCGTCGCCGGCGAGCGCGGGGCGGCCGACGCCGAGCGTGACATCCGGGGCTTTGCGCTCAAGTTCTATACCGACGACGGCAACTGGGACATCGTCGGCAACAATACGCCGGTGTTCTTTTTCCGCGATCCGCTGCGCTTTCCCGATCTCAACCACGCGATCAAGCGCGACCCGCGCACCGGACTGCGCAGCGCGGACAATAACTGGGATTTCTGGACATTGCTGCCGGAAGCGCTGCACCAGGTCACGATCGTCATGTCGGACCGCGGCATCCCGAAAAGCTTGCGTCATATGCACGGCTTTGGCAGCCACACCTTCTCGATGATCAATGCCGCGAATGAGCGGGTATGGGTCAAATTCCATTTCCGCTCGCAGCAAGGCATCCAGAACCTGACCGATGCCGAGGCCGAGGCCCTCGTTGCCAAAGATCGTGAAAGCAATGGCCGCGATCTACTGACCGCGATCGAAGCCGGCGACTTCCCGCGCTGGAGCCTTTTCATCCAGGTGATGACCGAAGCGCAGGCGAAGACGCACCGGCACAACCCCTTCGACCTGACCAAGGTCTGGCCGAAGGCCGAGTACCCGCTGATCGAGGTCGGTGTGATGGAGCTCAACCGCTGGCCGGAGAACTATTTCGCCGAAGTCGAGCAGGCCGCGTTCGGGCCGTCTAACGTCGTCCCCGGCATAAGCTTCTCTCCGGACCGGATGCTGCAGGCGCGCCTGTTCTCGTACAACGATGCGGTTCGTTATCGCCTCGGCGTCAACTTCTACCAGATCCCTGTGAATGCGCCGAAATGCCCGTTCATGAGCTATCACCGCGACGGCAAGATGCGCGTTGACGGCAATCTCGGCCGCACCCTCAGCTTCAACCCCAACAGCGCCGGGCTGTGGGACAACCAGCCCGATTTCGCTGAGCCGCCGCTGCCCATTGAGGGCGAGGCGGCTCACTACAACCATTACGTCGATGACGACCACTGGGAGCAGCCGGGTAATCTGTTCCGGCTGATGACGCCGGCGCAGCAGCAGGTGCTGTTCGAGAACACCGCTCGCGCAATGGGCGACGCGCGCCTGCACATCAAGGAACGGCACGTCGCCAATTGCCTGCGCGCCGATCCGGCCTATGGTGCCGGCGTCGCCCGCGCCCTCGGTCTGACCGTCCGCCCAGCCGCAGAGTAAAATCCGCGGCGTATGCGCCGGCGCTACCCGCGTTTACGGAGCGCCGCCGCGACCGGCAATCGAGGCTGCGTTTGCTCGACTTATTCTGGTCTCCAGCCGAGACTTCGGAGGATGGCATAATCTTGCGCGATCATTTTCATTCCTTTCTCGATGAGTACGGCGGGAAGACCGGTACCGCCCCCGGCGCCGGAGCGGGGTACCGCCCTCGACGGGCGGCGTCTGCGGCAGCCGAATGCGCCGCGATGCAGGCCGGAAAGTATCAAAATCTAAAACCGCCCCAGTGCTCCGCGATGCTGCCCCCCATCGACCGCTATTCAAAACCTATTTCACTGGTGTTTACAGTCATCACTGTGGGGTCATGCGGTCGAAGAACCCGACCTGTCCGCAGCGCGCGTCATACAGATAGGCGAAACGCGAAAGGGGAGTGCGCCCGATATTGAAGAACAGATGCGTGACGGTCGTAGGCGGCGCTGCCATTCGATGTGTTTTGGTACCATCAAACGCGAGGTTTCAGGCTGATACGTGTCGAGGTCAATTCCGGTATGCCATGCGCCGCCGCCCACCGAGACGGCGACGCTGAAGCCATGATCGAGGGTTCGCATCGGCTCGTGGTCATCGATCGTGTAGTGCTCCCGGCCGAAAAGTGCAGTTTCTCAGCCGATTCTGGGAGACGATAGAAGTGCTGGCGCTGGCGTCGCCCATTGTCGCGGTCAGGATCATTGGGTTGCCGAATAGGCGCCGTTGTAGATGAACGTCGCCGTCGGATTGCTGGCCGAGGTGATTTCGGCCGTGCTTGGACGGATCGGGCCTCCGGCCGGCTCATAGACGTTGAGCGCGATCGGCCGCTCGGATGACGGGGGATTGCGTTGCCGTTACCGTCTCTCGCCGTCACCGACACGCGAATCTTCTGACTAGGCTTCCGCGCGCTCCAATCGGCTGGGTTGTCGAGGAGTATGACTGACGGGGAGATCGTCATCGTCAGATCGTCGGTCGGGGTCGGCGGCATTAACCGCCGTCGAGCCGAACTCGGCGGCCATCACGACAGCGCCGATCACGGCGATGCCAAATGCTCTTCTGGTCACGGGCTTCCGTTTTTGCGCGCGCCTCCGTATGAGACATTGGTTTCTTGAGCGAGAAGTCGGCCTCCTTACCCTCCCGCCGAGCGAATCGCGCGCCATAGGCGCTCGGGGGTGGCGGGCATTTCGACATGGCGGATGCCGAGCGGCGACAGCGCATCGACCAGCGCGTTGGCGACCGCCGGCATGGCGCCGACGGCGCCGGCTTCGCCCGCCCCCTTGACGCCGAGCGGATTGGTTTTGGTCGGCACCGGGTTGTTGTCGAGCGCGAACCCGCAGAGATCGCCGGCGCGCGGCATCGCGTAATCCATAAACGAGCCGGTCAGCATCTGGCCCGAATCCGGGTCGAAACGGATGTCCTCCATCAGCAACTGGCCGATCCCCTGCACGACGCCGCCGCAGATCTGGCCTTCGAGCAACAGCGGGTTCATGACCGTGCCGACATCGTCGACGACGCAATAGCGCAGGAGCTCAACCGCTCCGGTGTCGGGATCGATCTCAAGCTCGCAGATATGGCTGCCGTTCGGGAAATTCTGCTGCTTCGAGGTAAAGGTGGCGCCGGCGATCAGCCCCGGCTCCATGTCGTCGGGCAAGCTCGGCGGGTTGAACGATTCGACCGCGACCTCGGCGACCGTTAAAGCCCGGTTCGAACGCGGTGCGGTAAAGAGGCCGTCGGCGAAATTCACCTCGCCCGCCTCGGCGCCAAGCAGATGGCCGGCGATCGTCTTGGCCTTGGTCACGATCTTTTCGGTTGCGAGATACACCGCCGACCCGCCGAGTGCCGCCGAGCGCGAGCCGCCGGTGCCTTCGCCGTTGGCGACTTTGTCGGTGTCGCCCTGGACGTAATGCACCCGCCCGGGGTCGATGCCGAGACGGTCGCAGAGCAATTGCTTGTAAACGGTTTCGTGGCCCTGACCCTGGGTGATCGAACCCGACACTAGGGTCACGGTGCCGCTGCGGTCGAAACGGATTTCGGCCGCCTCAAAGCCGCCGGCGGCGGCGCGCTCGACAGTGTTCGAGATGCCGAACCCGCGTAGCTTTCCGCGCGCCTGGGCTGCGGCGCGGCGCTGCTCGAAGCCGGCGGAGTCGCCAAGCCGCAAGGCCATGTCGAGGGTCTTCGCGAACTCGCCGCAATCATAGGTGAAGGTCAGCCCCGATTTGAACGGCATCGCCTCGGCCGGTACCATGTTGCGGTGACGCAGTTCGATCGGGTCGATGGCGAGCTCGTCCGCCGCGTCATCGACCATGCGCTCGATGATGTAGGCGAATTCGGGCCGGCCGTTGCCGCGATAGGGCCGCACCGGGTTGGTGTGGGTGTAGACCGCGGTCACCTCGGCGCGCACCGCCGCTGTCCGGTAAACCCCGGCGAGGGTTCCGAGATTGGCGACAAAGGCATTGGAGCCGACCTGCGGGTAGGCGCCCACCGCCGAGATCGTGCGCACCCGGAAGCCCAGGAAGTGGCCGTCGCGATCGAGCGCCAATTCGGCGTCGCTGACATTGTCGCGCGCCTGCGCGTCGCCGAGAAACGCCTCGGAGCGGGTGCTGATCCATTTGACCGGCCGGCCGACCAGTTTCGACGCCAGCAATACCAGCGCCACCTCGTTGTAGATCGCCGATTTCATACCAAAGCTGCCGCCGACATCGCCGGCGACGACGCGCACATGACTTTCCGGCACCTTCATGATTTGGGTCGCCAACTCGGCGCGATAGGAGTGGATGCGCTGCAAGGTCGTGTAGATCGTGTAATGGTCGGCCGCGGGGTTATAGTCGCCGATCGCGCCGCGCGGTTCCATCGCCGCAGCGGTTACGCGATTGATGACGAGCCGGCGGCGGACGACGTGGGCAGCACCGGCGATCGCCGCCGCGGTCTTCGCCGCATCGCCCTCGGTGTGGAAAAACGCGACATTGCCGGGCGCTCCCTCCCAGACGAGCGGGGCATTGGGTTCGACAGCACCGGCGGTCGAGACGATCGCCGGCAGCGGCTCGTAGTCGACCGCGATCAACTCGGCCGCGTCCTCGGCCTGGTGCCGGGTCGAGGCAACCACAAACGCGACGTAATCGCCGACCCAGCGCACCCGGTCCTTGACCAACGCGGGAAACTGCGGGCGGTAGGCCTGCGCGCCGTCGCGAAGCCTGAGCCCATTCGGGGACGGCAGATCGCCCCAGCCCGATGCCTCCCAATCGGCCCCGGTCAATACCGCGAGCACCCCTGGTGCTGCCTTTGCCGCGGTTGCGTCGATCGAGCGGATGCGCGCATGGGCATAGGGCGAGCGCAGCACATAGCCGAACACCATGTGCGGCAGCACCATGTCGTCGACATAGCGGCCGCCGCCGCGCAACAGCCGTGGATCCTCGAACCTTGGTACCGCCTGCCCCAACGCAAAATCACCCATGGCCCTCTCCCCAAATACCCTCGCCCCGTCCGCGATACACCTGGAGCGTATAGGATTCGCCGATACGATGTCATCGCAACGGGTGCGCTATTTCCAACCGCTCGCACCGTCCCCGGACAGTACGGTGTGAAGCGTCACTTGGCACATCAGCGAGGCGACGCCCAATCTGGCCGGTGATAAGGACGTTCCGCAGCAAGGCGCTGAGGACATATTACGAGACCCGAGACGCCAGCGGTTTAAGCGTGCCGAACGGGCGAGATAGGACGCATGCTGCATGCGCTCGCCGCCGCCAGCCGGCGTGAACAACGGAACATCCCAGGCTACTCTTTCACGCCGTTCGCGGGGTGCGTCGATAGTCGATCCGAGTGAGCGGCATTTGGCGGGTGACCTTCGGCAAGGATAGCGCAGACGCGGTCGATGTGGACCTGGAGGACTATGTCGGAAGAGCAAGCAATCTGCGGTTTGCCGGCGATGATCCGGGCGAGTTGTTGCGCGAAGATGTGCTTCCGGCCTTGGGCCGCAGCCCGGCCGAGATTGCCCGCCGGCTCGGCGTGTCTCGTCAAACGCTGCACGCAATTCTCGCCGAGAAGGCACCGGTTACGTCAGATATGGCACTGCGCATCGGCAAGCCTTGCGGCAGCGGCCCGGAGCTGTGACTGAGCTTGCAGGCCCGCTACGATATCGAACGGCTCAGCCGGGCCAGGCGCGAGGAAATCGGCGCAATCCAGAGATTGACGTCGGTATGAACGGGGTAAGCGAGGGTTTTCCCGCAGTCAGACCGCCATCCAGCCGCCGTCGACATTGTAGGCGGCGCCGGTAACATAGCTCGCGCGCTCGGAACAGAGCCAGACCACCATTTCGGCGATCTCTCGCGGATCGCCCATGCGTTTCGCCGGGGTCTGGGCGAGGACCGCCGCGCTGCGCTCTTGTGTCATCGGCTCGGTCATCGGGGTCCGGATGTAGCCTGGACAGACCGCGTTGACCCGAATGCCGCTCTCGGCATATTCGATCGCGGCGGTCTTGGTCAGCCCGACAACCCCATGCTTGGCGGCGACATATGCGCACGCGTTCGGGAGACCGGCGAGCCCGGCGATCGAGGCGGTGTTGACGATCGCACCCCCGCCCTGCGCCTGCATCTGGATGAGTTCGTGCTTCATGCACAGCCACACGCCCTTCAGATTGACCGCGATCAGCCGGTCGAAGGCGGTTTCGCTCCAGTCCGCAGTTTTTTTGCCGGCGGCGTCGACGTGCCACCCGGCGATGCCGGCATTATTAAAGGCGCAATCGAGGCGGCCATAGGCGACAATCGTATCGTCCAGTATCGTCTTGACGTCCCTCGGGCGGGTCACGTCGCCGCTCAGCACGATCGCCTCGCCGCCGCCCGCCTTGACGATCGCCGCCGTCTCAGCCGCGGTTTCGGCGGCGTAATCGGCGACCGCGACGCGCGCGCCCTCTCGGGCAAAAGCGAGTGCTGCCGCCCGGCCGATGCCGCCGCCTCCGCCGGTGACCAGGGCTGATTTTCCATCGAGCAATCCCGCCATCGCCTCCTCCGCAGGTCTTCGGAGACGAGCATAGCGCCGCGTGCCCGGGGCCGATATCGTGATGCTGAATAGACACGAGGCGGATGTGTCGAACGACGAGATCGATCGCGCGACGGCGTGGCTCAAAGCCTGGGATGCGCAGGGTTTTCACCGCACCGCGACCGAAGGCGACGCGGCCGGCGCGTCGTGGTTGGCGAACGAGGTGGCGCGGCTCGGCGCCAGGCCCGCTATCGAGGAATTCGCGCTCGACCGGCTCGACCCGATCGCCGCATTTCTCGAAATCGACGGCGCGCGGATCGATGGCGTGCCGATGTTCGATGCGCCGTCGACCGGAGCCGCCGGCATTGCCGGCAGCCTCGGGCAGGCGGGGTCCGCAGCGGCAATCGGGGTTGTCGAGCTGTCGCCGCATGCGGTCTATGCGCCGGACTACGAGAAACTGCGCCGCGACGCTCGGCACGATGCCCTGGCGGTCGTGTGCAGCGGAATATGGCCGGGGATCGGGTTGTTGAACGCCGAGCGCTTTCGCGGACCCTACGGCGCACCGGCGATCCAGGTCTCGAGCAAGGCACGCGAGACGGTATTCGCGGCTACCGAACGCGGAGCGGAGGCGCGGCTTGTCGCCGAGAGCCGCCGCACCCGCCGCCGCGCAGTTAATGTCGTCGCCACAATCCCCGGCCGCGATCCGTTTCGTGCGCCGGTCGTCGTCATGACCCCGCGCAGCTCATGGTGGCAATCAACCGCCGAGCGCGGTGGCGGGCTCGGCTGCTGGCTCGAGACCCTGCGCGCGCTGATCGCTGCACCACCGGCGCCCGAGGTGGTCTTCACCGCTAATAGCGGCCATGAACTCGGCCATCTCGGCCTCGACGAATTTCTCGCCCGCCGCCCTGGTTGGCAGAGGCCGGCGGCCGAAGGTGGCGCGTTTTGGGTGCATTACGGCGCCAATATCGGCGCAGCCGGCGGCGAGTTGTCGATCCTATCGAGCGATCCGGATGCCGCCGCGCTCGCCGAGACAGTGCTGGCTCGGGCCGGTCATCCGCCCAGCCGGATAGCACCGCCAAGCCTGGTGCCGAGCGGGGAAACACGTGACATCCACCGGGCAGGCGGGTGCTATGTCACGCTGGTCGGCAGCAATCCGTGGTTTCACCTGCCGGACGACCGCTGGCCGCACTCGATCGATGCCGCCGCCGTCGCGCGCATCGCGGCGGGTGCGGCGGCGATGGTCGCGACGTTGACGCGTTAAGCGAAGGCCGCCGCCATCACCCGACCCTCTCCCCGGTCGCGGGGAGAGGGATCGTCTCAGAGGTTCGGGGAAGCTGCGGCGATGTATTTTTTTTGTAGATCCTTAGAAATCGTCCATGCCGTCCATGCCGTGGTCGTGCGGCATCGATGGCATCGCCTTTTTCTCGGGCTTCTCGGCGATCATCGCTTCGGTGGTGACGAGCAGGCCGGCAACCGACGCGGCGTTCTGCAACGCCAGCCGCACGACCTTGGTCGGGTCGATGATGCCGGCCTTGACCATATCGACATATTGGCCCGACTGGGCGTCGAAGCCGTAATTCGGATCGGCGCTGTCGAGCAATTTGCCGACCACGACCGAGCCCTCGCTGCCGGCGTTTTCGGCGACCTGGCGAACCGGGCTCTGCAAGGCGCGGCGCACGATGTCGATGCCGACCTTCTGGTCGCTGTTCTCCGGCGTTAGCCCGTCGAGCGCCTTGGCCGCGTAGAGCAGGGCCACGCCGCCGCCGGGAACGATGCCCTCCTCGACCGCGGCGCGGGTCGCATGGGTCGCATCGTCGACGCGGTCCTTGCGCTCCTTGACCTCGACCTCGGTCGCCCCGCCGACCCGAATCACCGCGACGCCGCCGGCGAGCTTGGCCAGCCGCTCCTGCAATTTCTCGCGGTCGTAGTCGGAGGTGGTTTCTTCGATCTGCTGGCGGATCTGGCCGATGCGGCCCTGGATGTCCTCCGACTTGCCCGACCCGTCGATGACCGTCGTGTTTTCCTTCTCGATCCGCACCCGCTTGGCGCGGCCGAGCATGTCGAGCGTGACGTTTTCGAGCTTGATGCCGAGATCCTCGCTGATCACCTGACCGCCGGTCAGCACCGCGATGTCCTCGAGCATCGCCTTGCGCCGGTCGCCAAAGCCGGGCGCCTTGACCGCCGCGACCT
>DATMKU010000310.1:0-14025 GCA_035570935.1 Allostellaceae bacterium | reverse complement strand
AGCGGATACGATGCCAGCGCAAAGAGCGGCACCAGCACCAGATAGGCGAAAACGCCGCCGACATAAACCCGCGAGAACCAGGGCTGCCTGATAAAAAACGCGATCGCGACGGCGCCGCAAAACGCCCCGACCCCGGTCATGCTCGACAGCATGCCGATGCCGACAGCGCCGAGCCTGAGCCGGTCATGGCCGATTACCGGGATCATGCTGGTCGAGGGCCAGGCGAACACGTTGGAGATAACGGTAATCAACAGGACGGCCATCAGCCGCCGGTCGCGGCGGACGAGTGCCAGTCCCTCGCCGATCCGCGCCAATACGCTCTGCGAGCCGGTCGGGATCGTGGTGTTGCGATGGCGCACGCGCAATGCCGCGATGAGGGCGACGAGATAGCACAACACACTGGCGCAAAAGGCGCCGCCGATGCCGACCGACGCCAGCAGCAGGCCGCCGATCGTCGGGCCGAGGATCTGGCTCGCATTGTTGGCGCCGACATCGATCGACATCGCGCTGCTCATCCGCTCAGATCCGACCACGTCGCCGATCATCGTGCGCCGGACCGGATTGTCGGTCGACCAGCCGATGCCGTTGCAAAACGCCGCGACCGCCAGATGCCAGACGGCGAGCTTGCCGGCCCAGGCCAACAGCGCCAGACTCAGCGAGGTCAGCGCCATCGACAGCACGACGGCGATCAGCGCCGTGCGCCGCTCGCAACGCTCGGCAAGCGCGCCGATCACCGCGCCGAACAGCGCCATCGGCAGCATCCGCAGCATCGTCAGCGCGGCGACGACAAATGGCGAATGGGTGTGCTGATAGGCGAACACCGCGACCGCCAGCATTTCGAGCCAGCGCACCGCGAAGACCACCAGCCCGACCAGCCACAACCGCCAGAAATCGGGGACGTCGATCAGCCGGGCGGCCAAACGCGGGCGCGCGAATGCCAGTCTCGCGGCATGGCCTTTCGCGGCGGCGACGGGCGAAACCCGCCGTGCTCGCGGCCAGCGCACCATGCCGCCCATCCCCGCCCTCCGATCCGCTTCCATACCCGACGGCGACGAAGCGCCGCGCCGCGGCATCGCCATGTTCCGCCGCTTCGCTGTCGATGACACCTTAACCCAGACTTAGCAGAGATTCGCCGATCGGGCGATTTTGCGGCAGAATGCGTGACGGACCAATTCCTCGGCCGTCGGGTCTGATGATCGATCGACGCGGCTCGGCGTTTGCCAAGTTCGTGGTGCGACCCTTGGGGAGGCCCTCATTTCGATCGAGG
This sequence comes from Allostellaceae bacterium, assembly GCA_035570935.1. Taxonomy (GTDB): domain Bacteria; phylum Pseudomonadota; class Alphaproteobacteria; order ATCC43930; family CGMCC-115725; genus AP-15. The sequence goes on along the minus strand of DATMKU010000310.1, from coordinate 12,758 downwards.
TTGAATTAAAGCTCGCCGCCGATCCGGCTGATTTGGCTGATTTGACGCGAGCCCTGGCGGCGTTGGCGCCGGGTTCGGTCGCGGTCGCGCGGACCCTTGTGTCGACCTATTTCGATACGCCGGATCAAGCGCTGAGACGAGCCGGGTCGATCCTGCGGGTGCGCGAGCAGGACAGGCGGTTCGTACAGACCCTGAAAACCGAGGATCCGGACCGGGAGAATCTGCTGGCGCGCGGCGAATGGGAGGATACGGTCTTCGACAACCAGCCGGATCCGCGGGCGCGCGAGAGCGGCTCGCGCGTTCCGGGGGGGATCGCCGGGGAGTTGCGCCCGCTGTTCGTCACCGAGTTCGACCGCGTGGCGATCGAGATCGAGCCCAAACCCGGGACGCGGATCGAGGCCGCGGTTGACCGCGGCATGATCCGGGCTTCGGAGAGCGGCCGCAGCGAGCCGGTCAGCGAGGTCGAGCTGGAGCTCAAGGACGGCGACCCGGCGGCACTCTACGATCTCGCTCTCGAATTGCTCGAAACCGCGCCGCTGCGGATCGACCCGCGCAGCAAATCCGAGCGCGGCTACCGGCTGGCGGCGGGTGGCGATGAGCCATCGACGGCGATCTCGGCTGAACCCGTTGTGCTCGACCCGCAAATGACGATCGACGACGCGCTGCAACGTGTCGGCCGCGCCTGCCTTGCGCATCTGTTGCGCAACGAGCCGGCGGCGCTCGGCGGCGACATCGAGGGCGTCCACCAGATGCGGGTGGCGATGCGCCGGCTGCGCTCGATGCTGTCGGCAGTTAAAAAAATGCTTCCCGAGGCGGAGCGCCGCTGGGTCTCGGACGAGATCGGGGTGCTTGCAGGCGCGCTCGGCCCGGCGCGCAATCTCGACGTCTTCGCGACCGAACTGCTGCCGCCGGCGCGCGAGGAGGCGCCCGACCAGCCGGGTTGGAAGGAGTTGAGCGAAGCGACCGACCGCGCCCGCGCCGACGCGCATCGCCATGTCGCCAAACTGATCCACTCGCCGGCGCATACCGCGAGCATGCTGCGCCTGTTGCGCTGGTTCGAAGCGCGCGGCTGGCGGCATGAGCCGCCGAACGAGCCGGACGAGGCGCTGACCGTCGGAGCCGTGGTGCCGGCCGTGCTCGATCGCCGGCGGCGCGCGGTACGCAAGCGTAGCCGCCATTTCCGCCGGCTGCCGGCGCATGAGCGGCACCGTCTGCGGATCGCCGTCAAAAAGCTGCGCTATACGATCGAGCTGCTCGACAGCCTTCATGCGCGGCGCGATGCCCGACCGTTCACCAAGCGACTGAAGCGGGTGCAGGACGAACTCGGCCACGCCAACGACGTGCGCGTCGCCTACCGGCTTGTTATCGAGCTGGGTCGAGCGGCGCCGCAAGCCGAACCGCTGGCTGATGCCGGCGCCCAACTGCTGGCGCGGCGCGAACGGGAACTCGCGCAAAACGAGGATAAGCTGCGCCGGGGATTGCGGCGGCTGACCCAGGCTCGACCATTCTGGCAGCGGTGACGAGTCATCGGGCCCGACACTCTCAGAATTCGGCCGGCAAACCGAATTTCAGTCGGCGGCGGCCTTGGCCGGGACGGGGCAGGTGACCCCGGTGCCGCCGAGCCCGCAATAGCCGCGCGGATTTTTCGCGAGGTATTGCTGGTGGTAGTCCTCGGCGAAGTAAAACGGCGGGGCGTCGGCAATCTCGGTGGTGATCGCCCCGTAGCGCGCGGTGTCGAGATGCGGCTGATAGGCTGCGCGCGAAGCCTCGGCCGCCCGGCGCTGCTCGGGCGAGAACGCGTAGATCGCCGAGCGGTACTGGGTGCCCCAATCGTTTCCCTGGCGCATACCCTGGGTCGGGTCGTGGCTCTCCCAGAACAGCTTCAGCAGGGCCTCGTAGCTGGTGAGCTTCGGGTCGAAGACGACCAGCACCGCCTCGGTATGTCCGGTGCGGCCGCTGCACACCTCCTCATAGGTCGGGTTTGGGGTCGAGCCGCCGGCATAGCCGACAGCGGTTACCCACACTCCCGGCATCTGCCAGAACACGCGCTCGGCGCCCCAGAAGCAACCGAGCCCAAACAGCGCCTGTTCAAAACCGGCGGGGTAGGGGCCGGCGAGCGGATGGCCATTGACGAAATGCGGCTCCGACACCTTCATCGGCTGAGTGCGGCCAGGCAGACAATCCGCGGGCGCCGGAACAACCAGCTTGTCACGCATGAACGGTCGCATGTCGCCTGTCCCCTATCTGCAAGATCATCCGACGGCATCGGCAAACGCGGTTTGGATGTAGGCAGAGGCTCCGCGTCAGCCAAGATCATTTGCCGGCCGCGGGCAAAAATGCCGAAATCGAGAGTGCCGCCGGACTGCGGCATGCCTCGCGGCTTGGGGGAATGGGATGGTCAAATGGTTCGTGTTCGGTGTGATAGCAACGATCGTGGCGGCTGCCGTCGGGATCTACGTAGTGTTGCGGAGCGGCGTTATTCCAGCCAACGCCGACGCCAAGCCAGGCTTGCTCGAAACCTGGGCGGCCGGAACGTCGCTGCAAGCGACTTTGGCCAGCGAGGCGCCGGGAGGGCCAAATCCAATTGCTTTGACCGATGAAAACCTCATCGCCGGCATCGGGCTCTATCGGCAGCACTGTGCAATTTGCCACGGGACGGCGGCAGGCCGGGCATCGGCTTCGCCGATCGCCAAGGGTCTCTATCCGCGGCCTCCGCAATTGGCGGCGGATGGGGTGGAGGACGATCCCGAGGGCTATTCCTTTTGGAAGATCAAGCATGGTATTCGCTGGACCGGCATGCCGTCATGGAAGAGTACGCTCAGCGACCAGCAGATCTGGGCCCTTGCCCTATTCCTCAAACATATGGACAAGCTGCCGCCGGCCGCGGAGCAGGCGTGGCGGGAGGTGACGAATTGGGCCGGCCGCGCCCCCGTTCGGGGACGCCGATCCACGCCTGCATGCGACGCTGTTGTCAGAACGGCGTAGCCGCGCTATTAGAGCCCGGCGTGCCGAAGCCGAAGGGGACGGTGAGTCATGGCTTTAACGAGCTGTTTGGGGTTGGCCGCGCGATCTGTCGGCCGGCGCGGGAAGGCCCCGCGAATCTTCAGCATCTTGCTGCTGATAGCACTGCCGCTTGCGATCGCCGCCGGACCGGCGGCAGCGGCGACCGGAGGCGACGACGCGAAGGCGGCGGCCTTTATGAACCAGTTGTGGAACCGCGCGCTCGAGCTCCTCAACAAGAAGGCCCCGCCGGCCGAACGGCAGGCCCGGTTTCGCGAACTGTTTCACAATGATTTTGATTCGCCGCAGATCGCCCGGTTTGTCCTCGGGCGCTATTGGCGCATCGCGAGCCCCGAAGAGCAGAAAGAGTTCTTGAAGCTGTTTGAGGATTACGTCGTTTACGTGTACACGGCGCGGCTTTCGGACTTCGAGGGCGAGCAATTCAAGATCAACAGCGCGCACCCCGACCAGGACACGGTTATCGTCTCGACCGATGTGGTCACACCCGGCGCGCCCCAGCCGCTCAAGGTCGATTGGCGGCTGGTTAACGATGATGGCGCCTACAAGATCACCGATGTCATCGTCGACGGGGTCAGCATGCTGGTGACCCAGCGCTCCGAATTCGCGTCGGTCATTCAGCGTCATGGCGGGCAGGTTCAAGGCTTGCTCGATCTGATGCGGGAAAAGACCGCGAGCGCTGCCCAGTAGCGCGCGCCGGCCAGCGCCGCCGCCTGAGCTTGCCGGCCGCGGGGGTGCCGATGGCGGCGGTGCCCGAGCCGCGGTAAAGCGGGCGCTAAGCTAAGGTTTGTGGTGGCGGTTGCGCACCCGCAGCATCCGGTACCACCCGGCCAATCCCAGAAGCGCGAGCAGACCGCCGATCACGACGATCGGCGGCACTCCGCCATGCTGCTGTTGCGTGCCGGGGCCCCCGACGCGGATCATGACGCGCGCGACCTCGCTCTTGGTGCGGGCCTCGGCGCTCCACATGCCGTCGCGGTCGGCGTTAAAGACGAATTTACCTTCCGCATCGGTGCGCCCGGTCTCGACCGGGGTCTGCGAATCGCCAGGGGCGAAGACCCGCGCCTCGGCGTTCGCCATCGGCTTGCCGTCGGCGGTAGCGAATTGCGCCGTCACCTCGTGGGTGGCGAGGAGGTCGAGGGCATATGCCCGCGATTCGGCGAGCACGCAAAGCGATGCGGCCAGCAAGCCAATAGTGGCCCAACGCGCGACGGAAGACGTTCGGCGGAGAAACGCGGCCATTCCCTCAACATAGCGATCTTTCGCGGCGGCGCCATGGGCGCCGGCGACACCTTTCTTGCCTGGCCGAGCGCGGCCATGGCAAAAGCCGGGTGACGGAGGGGCGATGCCGAATTTCGCGATCGAGCGGCGCTGTGCGGGGATCGTCTGCGGCATCGACGAGGCCGGGCGCGGACCGCTCGCCGGGCCCGTTGTGGCCGCCGCGGTGGTGCTTGATCCCAAGCGCTTCCCGCGGTTGCTGCGCAAGCGGCTCGACGATTCGAAAGTGTTGGCCGCCGGCGAGCGCGAGGCCTGCTGGCGGGCGCTCGGGCGCTGCGTCGAGCGCGGTGCCGCCCATATCGGCATCGGTGCGGCGAGTGCGCGCGAGATCGACTCGATCAACATATTGCGCGCGGCGCTGCTGGCGATGGCGCGCGCGGTCGCGGCCCTAAAGGTGGCGCCCGACATCGCGCTCGTCGACGGCAACATCCCGCCGCCGCTCGCCTGCGCGGTGCGGACGGTGGTCGGGGGCGACGGGCTCAGCTTTTCGATCGCCGCTGCCTCGATCGCCGCCAAGGTCACCCGCGACCGCCTGATGCGGGCGCTGGCCCGGCGCTATCCCGGCTATGGCTGGATGACCAATGTCGGCTATGCGACGCGCGAGCACGGCGAGGCGATCGCGCGGCTCGGCCCCACACCCCATCATCGCCGCTCCTTCGCCCCGGTGCGGCTCGCGCTTGCCGGCGAATTGCCGTTGCTCGAAGCTCTCTCGTCAGCCGCCAGCGCCAGTGCGGAGATTGCGTGACGGGCAGTTTTCTTCATCAGGGTCGGCAGCGCGTGCTCGCCGAGCTTGTCGACCGGGCTCCATAAGCCCTCGACGACACTCTCCGCTTGCCCACCGACGACCGCGAGTTCGAGCTGGAAATGAGTAAAGCCGTGGCGCACGTTGCCGGGGAATGGCGACCACTGTGTCGGCGCCGGTGCGGCGCCGATCGCCTCGGCGAGTTCCCACGGTTGGGCGCGCCATGCTGTCGATGGGATCTCGATCATGCCGCCGAGCAGCCCGTTTTCCGGCCGCCGCCGCAGCAAAACCGCGCCGTCCGGCCGGGTCAGCCAAAACGCGACGCCGTAGCGGACCGGCCGTTCGGGCCTTGCGGCGCGCGCCGGCACATCATCCGCGATACCGCGCGCCGCCGCGGCGCAGGCACCGCGCCACGGACAGAGCACACAGCGCGGCCGGCGCGGGGTGCAGATCGTGGCGCCGAGATCCATCATCGCTTGCGCGAAATCGCCGGCGCGCCGAGCCGGCACCAGCGCCGCGGCCAACCCTTGCAGGCGCGGTTTTGCCGCCGGCATCGGTTCGGCAACGGCGAAAAGCCGGGCGACGACGCGCTCGACATTGCCGTCGACCGCTGCTGCCGGCCGATCGAATGCGATCGCCGCGATCGCCGCCGCGGTGTAGTCGCCGATTCCCGGAAGCGTCCGCAATGCCGCCGGCTCGGACGGAAAAACCCGGCCGTGCCGTCCGGCGACGGCGCGCGCGCAGGCGTGCAGGTTGCGGGCTCGCGCGTAATAGCCAAGCCCCTGCCACTCTTGCAGGATCTCGTCGAGCGAGGCCGCCGCCAGCGCGGCAACGTCGGGCCAGCGCGCCACGAATCGATCAAAATAGGGGCGGACCGTCGCCACCGTCGTCTGCTGCAGCATGATCTCGCTGAGCCAGACGCAGTACGGATCGGGGCGGCGGCCGGGCGGCGCCCGCCACGGCAGGTCGCGGCGATGACGGTCGTACCAGGCGAGCAGCAGCGCCGGGTCGGGGACGGCCGGCGGCAGCGGGGATGCGGATCGGGTCGATGACATGAGCGCGGCGAAGCGGGCTCCGAGCCTAACCGGCCCAGACGCCGAAAGCGAGCGCCGCCACGGATTTCGCGCGGTCGGGCTGATGGTGTCGAAGCTCGCGGGGCCGGTTGTCGCCAAGCGCGGCGGCGGGGTTCTCGTGCGGCTCAAGGCCGATTGGGCGGCGATCGTCGGTCCCGATTGGGCGCTCGTCGCCTGGCCGGCGGCCCTTGGCCGCGACGGCGCGTTGAAACTGTGCACGGCGCCCGCCGCGGCAATCGAACTCCAGCACCGCGCGCCGTTGCTGATCGACCGGATCAATCTCTATTTTGGGCGCTCGGCGGTGACTCGCCTGATCCTCGTCCAAGGCGTTTTGCCGCGCCCGCCGGAGCCCGGAAACCCGGCGCCGCGTTTGCCCGGCGCGGGCGAGGACAAAGCGCTCGAAGAGCGGCTCTCCGCAATCGCCGATCCCGCGCTGCGCACCGCGCTAGCCCGGCTCGGCCGCGCCGTGATCGCGGTCGGCGGCTGATCCGGCATGGCGGCGTTGCGCCAGCGCGCGAATACCGATATCGTCAACATATTGTAGCGAGGAACTGATGACACATAAGATCTGGTTGGTTGCCTGGTGCGCATTGGCGGCGCTCGTGCTTTCGCCGCACCAGGCGACGGCGGCGGACCCCGGTGCCAGTCCCGCCGATATGCAGCGGTTGCTGACGATCGGCAAGGACGAGCGGCTCCTCGGCAACCCAAACGCTCCGATCACGATCATCGAATACGCGTCGATGACTTGTCCGCATTGTGCGCATTTCGCGGACGACGTATTGCCCGAACTGAAAAAGAAATGGATCGACACCGGCAAGATGAAATTAGTATTGCGCGATTTTCCGCTCGACGACGAGGCGGTGCATGCGTCGATGATCGCGCGCTGCGCGCCGGCCGATCGCTTTTACGCCTTTGTCGACACCTTCTTTGCCGATCAGGACAAGTGGGTAGCGGCGTCGGATTATCAGGCCGCCCTGACCCGGCTCGCGATCCTCGGCGGCATGAGCAAGCCCGAGGTGGACAAATGCCTAGCCGACAACACGCTTGAAAACCAGATCCTGAACAGCCGCCTCGTCGCCGCTAAACAGCTTGACGTCAATGCAACCCCGACCTTCTTCGTGAACGGTGCCAAATACACCGGAGAACCAACCGTCGAGGCATTTGACAAGCTGCTGTCGGGCCTGTCGCAGAAGTCGTAACGACGGCGCGAAAGCGGCATGCAGATCGACCGGCTGCGCCTCGTCGGTTTCAAATCCTTCGCCGACGCGGCCGAGGTGACGATCGGGCCGGGATTGACCGGCATCGTCGGACCGAACGGCTGCGGCAAGTCGAACCTCGCCGAAGCGTTGCGCTGGGTGATGGGCGAGAACTCGGCCCGCCGGCTGCGCGGCGGTGCGATGGACGACGTTATCTTTGGCGGCACCGGCAGCCGCGCGGCGCGCAACCTCGCCGAGGTGGCGCTGGCGATCGACAACAGCGCGCGCGACGCCCCCTTTGCGTTCAATGACCGCGAGGACATCGAGATCATCCGCCGCATCGAGCGCGGTGGCGGCTCCGCCTGGCGCGTCAACGGCCGCGAGGCGCGGGCGCGCGACGTGCAGCTGTTGTTCGCCGATGCCGCGGTCGGCGGGCCTTCCGGAGCCATCGTCAGCCAGGGGCGGGTCGGCGCGCTGATCGAGGCCAAACCTTCCGAACGCCGATTTCTGTTGGAAGAGGCCGCCGGCACCGCCGGGGTCCAGGCGCGGCGGCGCGAGACCGAGCTGAAGCTCGCGGCCGCCGACGAAAACCTGACGCGGCTCGACGATGTCATCGCTCCAATGACCTCGCAGCTTGGAGCCCTGAAACGGCAGGCGCGTCAGGCCGAACGCTATCGCCGCCTCGGCGAGCAAATCCGCCAGCAGGAAGCGCTGCTGTTTTACGCCCGCTGGGTCGCCGCCGAAACCGAAGCCGCGACCCGCGCCGGCGAGCTTTGCGCCGCCGAGCAGGCGGTGGCCGAAGCGGACGATCAAGCTGTCGCCGAGCGCACCGCGCGTGACGAGGCCGAGGCGACGCTGCCGCCGCTGCGCAGTGCCGAGGGCGAGGCGTTGGCGGCGCTGCAGCGGCTGACCGAGGCTCGTACCGCGCTCGAACAGGAATTGGCGCGATCGGTCTCGGCGCGCCGCGGTGCCGAGCGGCGGCTCGTGGAGCTGGGCCGCGACCGCGAGCGCGAGAACGCGCAGCTCAGCGAGGCACAAGCGGCGCTCGGTCGGCTTGCCGAAGAGCATCATACGCTGACCGGTGCCGACGCCGAAAGCGCCCCGGCGCGCTTGGCGGCCGAGGAGCAATTGCAGGGGGTCGCGGCGCGGCTCGCCGCCGGCGAGGCCGCATTGCAGCGCGCCACCGAGATCGTCGCCGGGTCGCAAGCGCAGCGCAATGCGCTCGAACGCCGGCATCGTGAAATCATCGAGCGGCGGGCGCGTCTCGAAGCGCGTCTTGCCGAGGCCGAACGCCAGCAGACAGCGCATGCGGAAGCGATCGTGCCGGCCGAAGCAATAGAGGCGGCTCGTGCGGCGCTGGCCGAAGCCGAGGCGGCGGCGGAACGCTGTCGCGACGCGGCCGAAGCGGCGCAGAGTGGGGCCGCGGTGCACCAGCGGCGCGAAGCCGCGGCGGTCGAGACCGCGCGCCGGGCGGAGGCCGCTCTCGCGCGGCTCGAGGCGGAGGCGAGCGCGCTCGAAGCAGTCGTGGCGCCGGCGGCGGAGGCGAATCGTGGGACGCCGATCCTGTCGGCGCTGCGCGTCGCCGAAGGGTTCGAGGCGGCGATCGGCGCGTTGTTCGAGGACGAGCTTGGCGCATCTTACGACGATTGCGGCGATGCCGGCCGTTTCTGGGTCGATCTGCCGGCGATCGCCGAAATGCCCGCGCTGCCCACCGGAGCCCATTCATTCACCGCCGCGGTGACGGCGCCGCCGGCGCTTGGGCGCAGCCTCGCTTGTGCCGGCTGGGTCGCGAGCGACGCCGACGGTCGCAACCTGCAGCCGCTTTTGGCCCCAGGTCAGCGCCTCGTCGACCGCGACGGACGATTGTGGCGCTGGGACGGCTACACCCGCCTCACCCCCGGCGCGTCTGGCGCGGCACAGCAGCTGCGCCACCGCAACCGGCTCGACACTCTTGCCGGCGAGATCAAAGCGGCGGCGGCGGCGGCTCGGTCCGCCACTGCCGACGCAGCGGCGGCAACCGCCGCCCGCGAAGCCGCCGCCGATGGCGACCGGATCGCGCGCGCGCAATTGCGCGATACCGAAGCGGCGCTGGCGCGCGCTCGTGCCGGCCAAACCGAGATGGCCGGCCGGGCACTGGCGGCCGCGGCTCGGCTCGCCGCCGCCGCCGAAACCGTCGCCAAGCTCGCCGCCGATATCGCTGAGATGCGGACGCAGGCAGAAGAAACCGAGCGTGGTCTTGCAGATTTGCCGGAAGGCGGGCCGGTGAGCGCCGCGCTCGCGACGGCACGCGAGGCCGCGGCACAGCTGCGGCGCGAGGAGGCCGAGGCGCGCGCGGCGATCGATCGGCTGGCGCGCGACGCGCTCTCCCGCCGCGAGCGTTTGTCGGCGAACGACATCGAGCAGCGCGCCTGGCGCAAGCGCGGCGACGGTGCAGAGGCGCAGCGCGGGACGCTCGACGAACGCGGGCGGGCGCTCGATCGGGAAATCGGCATCCTCGCCGCCCGGCCGGCGACGATCGCCGGCGAAAGCGAATCGCTGGCCGCGCGGATCACCGCCGGCGCGCAAACCGCGCGCACGGCGGCCGATCGGCTGGCGCTGGGCGAGGCCCAGCTGCGCGATGCCGCGGAACGATCGCGCCTCGCCGACCAGGCTTTGGGCGAGATTCGCGAGCGGCGCGCCCGGCTCGAGGTGCAGGCCGCCGGGGCAAAAGAGGCCCTGGCGGCGCTCGCCCGCGACATTCGCGAACGCATCGGCGCCGCGCCGGCGGAGCTGGCGCCGCTTGCCGGTCTCGGCGCCGATGAGATGCCGCCCGATGATGCGGCGAGTGCGGCGCGGCTCGACCGCCTGACCCGCGAGCGCGCCGGCATCGGCCCGGTCAATCTGGTCGCGGAAGGCGAGGCGGCGGAAATTGGCGCCCAAATCGAGGGGCTCGAACAACAGCGCACCGATCTCACCGAGGCGATCGCCAAGTTGCGGCGCGGCGCCCATGCGCTCGACCAGCAAGGGCGCGAGCTGCTCGCCGCCGCGTTCGAGCGGGTAAACGGGCATTTCGGCACGCTGTTTACCCGCCTGTTCGGCGGCGGCAAGGCCGAGCTGGCGCTGACCGATGACAGCGATCCGTTGACCGCCGGTCTCGAGATCATGGCGAGCCCGACCGGGAAGCGGCTGCAGAGCCTGTCGTTGCTATCGGGAGGCGAACAGGCGCTGACCGCGCTGGCGTTGCTGTTCGCGGTGTTCCTGACCAAGCCCGCGCCGATCTGCGTGCTCGACGAGGTCGATGCGCCGCTCGACGACGCCAATGTCGACCGGTTGTGCGGTCTTGTCGCCGAGATTGCCGACACCACCGGCACGCGGTTTCTGCTGATCACGCATCACCGCATCACGATGGCCCGAGCCCACCGGCTGTTTGGCGTGACGATGGCCGAGCGCGGGGTCTCGCAACTGGTTTCGGTCGATCTCGCGCGGGCCGTGCGGCTGCGACAGACCGCCTGACCCAACGGAGCCCGTCGCAGGTCGCATGTTATTGGAAATGTTGAAGTCGGCGCCAATCCGCTGGGGTGTCGCACTGTTGACAGCTTGATGACGGCTCACTATGGTGCGCCGCGTTCCGACCGGGCTGCGGCCGGGACCGGCATCGCATGATTGCGCTTCCCGAAATGAGCGAAGATCCGCCACCAGACCCGCTGGCGCGGCTGGGCGAACGGCTCGACAAGGCGCGGGCGGGTCGCGTCCCGGTGCGGCAACCGAACGCCAATCCGGGGCTCCAGCAAGGTCTTGCCCTCGGTTTTCGCATCGGGATCGAGCTGGTGACCGCGGTGGTTGTATCCGTCGGGTTGGGATGGGCGATCGATCGCTGGCTTGGCACGCGGCCGTGGGTGATGCTGGTGATGTTCTTTCTCGGGGTCGCCGCCGGAATGCTCAATGTCTACCGTGCGGTGACCAGAACGAGCGGTGCCGTCGGCTATCGCCGGAGCGCCTCCGAAGGTGCGGACGCTGCCGGCGCCGGGCGAGCGAAGCGCAAGTGGGACGACGACGAGGATTGCTGATTTGGCGATAGAACTTCATCCTCTCCAGCAATTCACAATCGAGCGCATTCTGCCGCTGCATGTCGGCCGGCTCGACCTCTCCTATACGAACTCGGCGTTATTGATGACGATCGTGGTGCTCCTGATCACCGCGCTGACCGTGTTCGGGACGCGGCGGGCAGCACTCGTTCCGGGCCGACTGCAATCCTTTGCGGAAATGAGCTACGAATTCGTCGCCGACATGGTCGAAAGCAATGTCGGCCCCGAGGGGATGCCGTATTTTCCGTTCATCTTTAGCCTGTTCATGTTCATCTTGTTTGCTAATCTGCTGGGCTTGATCCCGTACAGCTTTACCGTCACCAGCCACATCATCGTCACTTTTGCGATGGCGGCGGTCGTGTTTATCGGCGTCACGATGATCGGCTTTGCTCGGCACGGCCTGCATTTTCTGCGCTTGTTTGTGCCGGAAGGGGTGCCGAAAGTATTGCTGGTGTTGTTGGTGCCGATCGAGCTGCTGTCATATTTCATTCGCCCGTTCACCTTGTCGATCCGGCTCTTCGCCAACATGCTGGCCGGCCACACAATGCTCGGCATCTTCGCCGGGTTCGCGGCGATCGTCGGGATCTTCGCGATCTTTCCGGTCGCGGTCGACGTGCTGTTGCTCGCCCTCGAACTTCTGGTCGCGACCTTGCAGGCCTACGTGTTCGCGATCCTGAGCTGCCTCTACCTGAACGACGCCATTCATATGCACTGAGCGCGCGTCGCTTCGCCCTCTCCACCACAACCACCGAAAACAGGAAGACCGAGATGGACCTTGCTTCGGCCAAAATGATCGGCGCCGGCCTCGCTTGCATCGCGCTCGTCGGCGCCGGCATCGGCATCGGCAATGTGTTTGCTTCGCTGATCAGCGCGCTCGCCCGCAACCCGGCCGCGCAGGGCCAGGTGCAGCCTTTTGCCTTTCTCGGCTTTGCGCTCGCCGAGGCGACCGGGCTGTTCGGGCTGGCGATCGCGTTTCTGATCCTCTTCGTGTTCTGAGGCAGCGCGCCAAAGGCCCGAACCGATGCCGCAGCTCGACATATCGACCTTCGCGTCGCAGATCTTCTGGCTGGCGATCAGTTTCGTCGTGCTCTACCTCCTGATGGCGAAGGTCGGGCTGCCGCGCGTCGGCGCCGCCATCGAGGCGCGGCGACGACAGCGCGAGGGCGATCTCGACCGGGCGGCGGAGCTGCGCCGGGAAGCGGAGGCAGTGGTCGCCGCCTACGAGAGCGCCCGCGCCGGCGCGCGCGAGCAGGCGCAGGCGACGATCCGCGAGACGACCGAGCGGCTCGCCGCGGCGGCGGCCGAGCGGCAGCGCGAACTCGCCGCGGTGCTGGCCGAGCGCACCCGCGCCGCCGAGCGCGAAATCGCCGCGGCAAAGGAACGCGCG
>DATMKU010000309.1:0-4477 GCA_035570935.1 Allostellaceae bacterium | reverse complement strand
CGCTATCCCCAGCGCATCGCCTCCTACGTGATGCTGCCGCTGCCGCACATCGACGCCGCGCTGAAGGAGATGGAGCGCGGTTTTGACCAACTGGGCTGCGTCGGCGTCAACATGAACATCATCTGTCTCAACCGCTCGGTCGCCGAGACCGAGTTCGAGCCGATCTACGCCGAAATGAACCGGCGCGGTGCCGTCCTGTTTGTGCATCCGGCTGGCACCGGCATTTGTTCCCCGTTTATCACCGAGTACGGCTTTCGCGCCGCGGTCGGTACCTCGCTCGAAGACGCGACCTTTGTCCTGCACATGATCGCCAAGCAAATCCCGCACCGCTACCCCAATATCAAGTTCATTGTCCCGCATTTGGGCGGGCCGGTCCCGATGCTGCTGAACCGCCTCGACCAACAAGGGCAAAGCCAGAGCGGACACCCCAACCTCGCCGAGGCGCCGAGCGTCACCGCCAAGAAATTCTACTACGACACGGTATGCTACGGCTCGAAGGCGGCGTTTGTCTGCGCCCTCGAAGCGTTTGGCGCCGACCATCTCGTCACCGGCAGCGACTATCCGGTATTGCAGGATTACGAGGCCTACAAGGAGACCTTCGGCTATATCGGCCGACTTGGGTTGCCGCCGGCCGACATCGACAAGATCCTGCACCACAACGCGCAGCGCTTGTTCGGCTTTGCCCATTAGTGAGCCCAGGACCAGATCGATGAGCGCAGCGGAGGCCGATCTCGGGTTCGCCGCCGACGAGGACGCGCCGATCCCGTATAGGCAGCGCATCCGCGACTACTACCAGGCGCTGGGCTATGGCGCGCCCTACCGCTGGGCGCATTACGCCGAGGCGCCGTTTCAGCCATTGGCAAAGCCGCTGGGCGAGTGCCGCGTGGCGCTGATCACCACGGGCGCCCCTTATCGGCCCGACAAGGGCGACCAGGGGCCGGGCGCCCCCTACAACGCCGCCGCCAAGTTCTACACGGTCTATTCGGGCGACGCCGCGGGCGACCACGATCTGCGCATTTCGCATGTCGCCTATGACCGGGCGCATACGACCGCCGCGGACCCCAACACCTGGTTCCCGCTGCGGCAGTTAAGGCTGAGCGCGGCGGCCGGCCGCATCGGCGCGCTGGCGCGGCGATTTTACGGTGCGCCGACCAATCGCAGCCAGCGCACTACCCTCGACCAGGACTGCCCGGAATTGCTCGCGCGCTGTCGCGAAGACGGCGCCGATGCCGCGATCCTGGTGCCAAATTGCCCGGTCTGTCACCAGACCGTCAGCCTGGTCGCGCGACATCTCGAAGGCAACGGCATCGCCACGGTCGTGATGGGCTGCGCCAAGGACGTCGTCGAATATGTCGGCGTGCCGCGCTTTTTGTTCAGCGACTTTCCGCTCGGCAACTCGGCGGGACGGCCGCACGACGTCGCGTCTCAGTCTTTCACCTTGGAACTGGCGCTGCGCGTTCTGGAGACCGCCCCGGCGCCGCGCACAACCGTGCAGTCGCCGCTGCGCTGGAGCGACGACCCGTCGTGGAAGCTCGACTATTCGAATATCGATCGGCTGTCGGTGGAGGAGATTCGCCGCCGCCGCGCGGAATTCGACCGGCAAAAGGACATCGCGAAAACCATTCGCGACAAACCCGCCGCCGCTTAGTCTGGCCGCGCCCCACTTGACGCCGCTTTCGGGCCGGCGCGCACCGGCACTGAACAGCACATCGTAGACAGCGTATCGCAGCCGAAGCCTCCCCGCGCGGAGAAGTCATAAGCCACGAATATTCCTCAACACAATTCGTCAAAGTGTCAGATTTCGTCCCGTTTTGTGTTTTCGGACCCGGTGGTAAAACAGGCCGCTTGCGCTTGCGACGCTAGCCTCTGATCAAATTGTATCAGGCGCCGGGCTCGATTTTGCTTTGAACATCTGATTAATCGGGGCTACCTTTGACCGCGCTCATCCGCTTGCCGGCGGATCAAAGGCCATTCGGCTGGGGGAGTTGAAGCCATGACCGGGGATGCTATCGGCGTGCGTATCAGACAATGGGCGCTGAATTTCGGGATCAGATGGATGGCGGCGACCGCGATCTTCGTGGCGGTCGCGGCTGCCGGCGGTACCGCGACCGCGGCAGCGACGCCGATGCAGCTGACCTACCGGGTCTCGCATTCGGTGTTCGGTAATATCGGCACTTACACTAATACGATCGAGCCCACCACCGGCGGCACCACGGTCCAGACCCGGGCGCACTTCGAAGTCAAAATGCTCGGCGTCAACATGTACCGCGAGGACGCCCAGCGGACCGAGCGCTGGCAGGGCAACCGCCTGATCTCGTTCAATGGCGTGACCAGCAAGGGCGACCAGTCGATGGTCGTCAAAGGCGAGGCGCGCGGCAACAGCTTTGTGATCAACTCGCCGGAAGGGACGATCACCGCCCCGGCCTCGGTACACCCCGCGAATCCCTGGTCCCCCAACTTCCTCAGCTCCAACACGATGATGCGGCCGGACAGCGGCAGGATCGAGCGTGTTCGCGTCAGCGGCGCGCAAGAAGCGGTCATAACCATCGACGGCAGATCGGTGCGCACCAAAAAATACGAGGTTGAGGGCGACAGCCGCTATACCGTCTGGCTCGACGGGCACGGCGTGCCGGTGATGTTTGTCGTCGACGACAACAGCGGCAAGGTGACCTTTACGCTGGCCAACTGCATTAGCTGCGACGTCTACGCGGCGCAGCAGCTGGGCATGAAATAGCCGGCCTTTTAGGCAACAGCTTCAAGCGGTTAACGCCGCAGGCGGGGGATGATTTCGCGCGCGATGATCTCGACCTGGTCGGGCTGGTAGCGGTACGGGATAAAAATCAGTTTTTGCACGCCGGCGGCGAGCTGGGCGCGCAGTTGCGAGACGCATTCGTCGACGGTGCCGAGGATCGCCGAATCCTTGGTCGACTGGCTCCACGCCGCGTAATCCCATTCCTGGCCAAGCCATTGCATCATCGCCGGCTCGACCGCCGCGCGCGAGGGTCCGGCATAGATTGCCAATTGGTTGGCGTTGAGCAGGGTCGCGGGGTCTTTTCCCGCCGCCTCGGCAAAACCGCGGACCCTGGCCCAGGATTGGGCAAAACCCGCAGGCGTGTAGAAATAGGTCAGCCAGCCGCCGCTGAGCGCCGCGCGTTTCAAGACGCGGTCGACATAACCGCCGATCAGGATGGGTGGCAACGGCGACGGTTTTGGCGACATGTTTGAACCGCGCAAGACATGCGGCGGGTATTCGCCATTGACCTGGTTCTCGGTCCACAGCCGGCGCAGGATCTCGAGATTCCGGTCCATGATCCGACCGCGCTCGTGATACGGCACGCCGACCGCGTCGAATTCGCGCTTGTACCAGCCCGACGCCATGCCGAGCAGTAGCCGGCCGCCGGCGACCAAGTCGAGGCTCGACAACTCCTTTGCGAGCACCACCGGGTTGCGCAATGGCAAGACCAGAACCCCGGTGCCGAGCTTGATTTTGCGGGTGCGGGCCGCGATCGCCGCCAACAGGGTCAGGGAGTCGATGATCGGGAATGGCGGATCGACGCCGAGCAGAATGTGGTCCCACACCCAGACCGAGTCGAAATTCAGCGCCTCGGCCCTCTCCGCGTAGTCGATCAGCGCGCGCGGATCCGGCAGCTGCGGCCAGGTAGTGAAATTCCGCACCGCGAGGCCAAAGGTGTTCGAAAAGATCGTCATTGCTAGGCCCTAACCCTACATTGGACGCGCGCACTACCCGATAGCTTACCCGTCGTTCCCGCGAAAGCGGGAACCCCGGCTAAAACAGCAGTGCGGGCTGCCCTGGACCCCCGCTTTCGCGGGGCGACGAGCTACTCTGAGTTCCCAAGAATTGACCTTAGGCGGTGTAGAGGCGGTCGGGATCGAGATGGCGCAGCACCGCCAATTCGTCGTCGCTCGGCGGGTCAGTGACCGGCAGGTCGGTCGCCGTCAGCAGCGCAAAGCCGGTATTGGCCTGCACTTCCGCCGCGGTGACGCCGGGGTGCAACGCCAGCACCTGCATGCGCTTCGAAACCTCGTCGAAGCCGAGAAGGGCGAGATCGGTCACCACCCGGAACATGCCGCCGGCGACGAGCCCGGCCGCGCGCCGGCTGTCGCCGCCCGCCAGAAAACCCGGGCTGGTGATAAAATCGACATGTTCGACAAAGCGGCGCTTCTCGTGCTTCATCGCCACGATCATCTGCGTCAGGCTGGCGATGTCGTTGCCGCCGCCGGTCCCCGGGAGGCGCGTCACGGGTTGCTCCGGGCTGCCGATGAACGAGCTGTTGAGATTGCCGTACTGGTCGATCTGGGCGCCCCCCATAAACCCGACGTCGACATAGCCGCGCTGCAGCAACAGCAGCACGTCGGTGCTGCCGAGCACCATATTGGCGCGCCGGGTGCAGCGTTGTTCGTTGGTCGAAGGCGGCAATTGGCCGGGCTCGACATAGGCGCCGATCGTCCCGCCCTC
>DATMKU010000308.1:0-6411 GCA_035570935.1 Allostellaceae bacterium | reverse complement strand
GATGACGGCATTGCCGTAACGCTCGAGCTTGCTCTGTCCGATGCCGGGGACTTGGCCGAGTGCTGTGAGCGAGGCCGGCCGGCGGCGAGCGATCTCGATCAGGGTCCTGTCGTGAAAGACCACATAGGGCGGCAGCTCCTGGCGCCGTGCCTCGGCCGTGCGCCAGGCGCGCAACGCATCCCATAATGTCTGCGCGGCGGGGTCGAGGGCGGTCGCGGCCGGCGCCGATGTGGCGTCGCCCGACGGCCGGCGGTCGCGGCCTTTACGCTCGGGCTCGAGCCGGAAATGAACCGGTGACACGCCGCGCAGGACCTCGCCAGCGCTCGGGCCCAGCGCCAGCCCGCCATGGCCGGCGAGATCGGGCGCCACCATCCCTTGCGCCGCCAGCTGGCGGAACACCGACAGCCAGCCGCGCCGGTCGAGTTCGGTGCCGACGCCAAAGGTCTTCAACCGGTCGTGGCCAAAGCGCTTGATGCGGTCGTTGCCGGCGCCCAGCAGCAGATCGACGAGGTAGTGCGCGCCAAAGCGCTGCCCGGTGCGATAGACCGCGGAGAGCGCCTTTTGCGCGGCGACCGTGCCGTCCCAGGTGGCGGGCGGCTCGCGGCAATTGTCGCACTTGCCGCAGGGCGGATGGTCATGCTCGCCAAAATAGCCGAGCATCACCTGACGCCGGCATGACACCGTTTCGCAATAGCCGATCAGCGCGTCGATCTTCTGCCGCTCGATGCGGGCCTGGCGCTCGCTCGTCTCGCCGGCGTCGATCAGTCGCAACAAATTCATCACGTCGGCGATGCCGTAGGTCATCCAGGCGTCGGCCGGCAATCCGTCGCGCCCCGCGCGCCCGGTTTCCTGGTAATAGGCTTCGAGGTTTCTGGGCGCGTCGAGATGGGCGACAAAGCGGACGTCGGGCTTGTCGATCCCCATGCCGAACGCGATCGTCGCGGCGACGATCACGCCCTCCTCGCGTAAAAAGCGCTCCTGATTTTGCTCGCGCGCCGCTGGGTCGAGGCCGGCATGATAGGGGAGCGCGGTGCGGCCATGCGCCGAGAGCCACGCTGCCGTCCCCTCGGCGGCCTTGCGGGTGAAGCAGTAGACGATCCCGGCGTCGTTCGGATGCCGTGCCGCGAGAAACCGCCACAGCTGGTCGAGCGGGCTGCGCTTGGCCACGATCCGGTAGAACAAATTCGGGCGGTCGTAGCCGGCGGCAAAAACCGGCGCGCCGCCGAGCCCGAGCTGGGCGATGATGTCGCGCCTGGTCGGCTCGTCCGCGGTCGCGGTCAGCGCCATCAGCGGCACACCGGGAAAGCGCTCCCTCAAGACCGAGAGCTGCTGGTACTCGGGACGAAAATCATGGCCCCATTGCGAGATGCAATGCGCTTCGTCGATCGCGAACAGCGCCAACCGGGTGAGCGCCAACAGATCGAGGCACCGCGGCGTCATCAGCCGCTCGGGCGACACATAGAGCAGGTCTAGCGCGCCGTCGCTGACCGCGCGCTCGGTCGCCGCCGCTTCGGCCGGCGACAGCCGCGAATTCAGCGCCGCCGCGGCCACACCCGACTGGCGCAGCGCGTCGACCTGGTCTTTCATCAGCGCGATCAGCGGTGAGACGACGACGCCGAGACCCGGGCGCAGCAATGCCGGGATCTGGTAGCACAGCGACTTGCCGCCGCCGGTCGGCATCAGCACGACCGCGTCGCCGCCGGCCGCGACATGCGCGATCACGGCGCGTTGCGAGCCGCGGAATTCGTCAAAGCCGAAGACCTCGCGCAGCACATGCTCGGGAGTCCGCTCGGCACCCCGGGCATTGCGCAACCCAATATACTCTTGCGGGCCCGGCGCCATTTCTCCTGGCGGGCCCGGCGCGTTTCGCCGCACTGAACCGGTCTCCTTATGCGTCGGATGCAGAATTTGCTGGCGCGTGATAATGTCCGTCTCGATGGAAAGCGTGACAACCTTTTACCGGAAAACGCAAATTCGAGCGACCGCCAGCAGCATGTCGGGCAACCGATGAGCGGAAGGTCCGGCGCGCGGGGCGCTGTGCCCGCGGTGCGCTCGATTTGGCGCGGCGCCGCCGAATTGGCGACCGCGGGCGTGCTGGCGATCGCCGTCGGCGCCGCGGCGCTCATGCTGCCGCCGGGGATGGCCGCGGCCGATCCGCCCGCGCCGCCGCCGACACCGACCGCGCCGCCGCCGATCGATGTCAGCGCTACCCCGGCGACCCTGACGCCGTTTGCCGGCAACAGCGAAATCGAAGACCGGCTCGACACCGCGGGTCGGGTGGTGGTCGCCGGCGAGCGGCTGCACGAGCATCTCGTCCGGCGATTTTATGCGGCGCATGGCTGGAAGACCGTCTGGGACAGCCGCCCGGTCGCGGCGGCGGCATTGTGGGCGGAGGTGACGCGCGCCGACGGCCAAGGGCTCGATCCGGCTTCGTTTCACAGCATCGCCCTCGGCGCGCGTGGCAAAACCTTGTCGCCGGTCGAGCATGACCTCTTGTTGTCCGACGCGATCCTCGCCTATGCCGACGCGCTGGCGCAGGGCGCGATGCCTGTCGGCGAGCGCCCCGAGGACGAGGATCTGCAACCGGCGCCGGTCGATGTCGTCGCCGTGATCGAGAGGGCGATGTCGGTGCCGGATCCGGCGCAAGCGGTCGCGGCTCTCGCTCCGACCTCGCCCGACTACCTGGAGATGCGCCGCGCTTACGCCGAGTATCTCGCGATCGCCGCGTCGGGCGGCCGGTCGCCGGTCATCGGCTCGTATGGCCGCGCGCCGCGGGTCGGCGTCGCCGAGGCGCTGCGGCGGGCCCGGCAGATCGCGATCAACCTCGAACGCCTGCGCTGGCTGCCGCGCGACATCCCGGCCGATCGGCTCGTCGTCGACACCGCGGTCGCCCAGCTGCAATTGTTTCGCGACGATCGTCCGGTGTTCACGACGCGGGTCGTCGCCGGCGAGTTCGACAAGCAGACCCCGGAGCTGCAATCGGTCATCAAATACATCCTCTTCAACCCGCCGTGGAATGTCCCGCCCTCGATCGTCCGAAAAGAGATTCTGCCCAAACTGGCCGGTGACCGCCATTACCTCGCCGAACACCACATGCGCTGGCGCGGGCCGATGGCGGTGCAGCAGGAGGCGGGGCCTTACAGCTCATTGGGGCGGATCAAATTCGAGATGGACGACCGCTTTGACGTCTATCTCCACGACACGCCGCAGAAATGGCGCTTTCAGGCCGCCGACCGGATGATGAGCCACGGCTGCGTGCGGGTCGAACATCCGCGCGAGCTGGCCTCGCTGCTGCTCGGCGAAAATCCCGAAGAAATCGACGAGGCGATCGACGTTGGCCGGACGCACAGCCGAACTTTGCCAAAACCGGTTCCGGTTTTTATCGTCTATCGCACGGCGATCCCCGAATCGGATGGCTCAATCGCGTTCCGCGGCGACCCCTATCAGCGCGATCCGAGGGTCTGGGCATATCTGAGCCGAGCGCGAGAACTGCCCGTGGCCCAAAGATCGTGGCTAAGATCCGCCGATAAGGCGAAGCCGGGGCAGAGTATCTCAACCGTAGCGCAGAAAACCGCGACAATCGGCGACTAGCCCCAAGTTTCCGTTCGGTCGGGGTTGTTCAACCGAGATTCGGATGCTATGGCCCCTCGCGGGGAAATCGGGGGGAGTAACCATTGTCCGCGTCTACACTATTAAGCCGGCGCCGTCTTCTCGGCGCCGCAGCTACGATTGCTGCCGTTGGTTTGGTCAAGCCCGCCACGGCGGTGTCCTTTGCTCCGCGATCGGTCTCGCTTTACAACGTCCACACCGGTGAATGGCTGCGCACGGTCTACTGGGCCGACGGCCATTACCTCCGCGAGGCAGTGCGCGACATCAACTGGATCCTGCGCGATCATGATAGCGACGAGATCCGGCCGATGAACGCCGGTGTTCTCGATTTGCTGGGGATGCTGCGCGACCGCCTCGACACCCGCGACCCGTTTCTCGTGGTCTGCGGCTATCGCTCGCCGACCACTAACCGGCGTCTCTATCTCGAAGGGGTCGGCGTCGCCAAGCACAGCTATCACATCAAAGGGATGGCGGTCGATCTGCGCAGCGAGGGGCGCAGCACCGAGCAGATCCGCGATGCGGCGCTGAGCCTCGGAGGCGGCGGTGTCGGCTACTATCCGCGCTCCGACTTTGTCCATGTCGATTGCGGCCCGGTCCGCCAGTGGCGAGGGTCGTACCGCGCCTAGCTGCGAGCCCTCGGCTCCAGCGAAATTCGTGCGATTGCTGAAATCGAATGGGGAACTGAACGGCTCGCTCAGGGTTTCTAGATTCGGTGATCAACAAACACGTGCGGGATGAAATGCTGGGCACTATCCTTCTGATAATCTTGATCCTGCTGCTGATCGGCGCATTGCCGACATGGGGCTACAGCGGCGGCTGGGGGTATTACCCGAGCGGCGGCGTCGGGATCCTCCTCGTCATCGTCGTTGTGCTGTTGCTGGTCGGCCGCATATAGGGCGGCCGGGGTCAGCCGGTGCGGGAGCTCCGGCGAAGCACGTCGAGCCGCAATGGCAGAGCTTGGCCGAGCCACATCGCAAACCGCGTGTGGTCGGCTAGGCTGTCGCCGGAGAGCGGGTGAACCAGCACGTCGAGCCCGTCGCGGTTCAGCATCAGCCACGGCACCAGCCGCGGAAACTCGGCGGTCGCGAACGCAATCTGGTACATCGATACCGGATGCGGCCCGACCGGGTCGTCGTGCCAATTGCCGAGCCTCGTCTCAAAGCGCTCGCCGACCCCTTGGCGCACCCGTTCGGCTTTCGCGCGGGTTGTTGCCGGATCGTAATAGATGTGGGCGTGGTAGCCCTCGATCCGGTCCGGATCGGCAAATGACTCAGCCATGCTCGCCTCCTGTTCTGCCGGGGCCGGTCGCGCCGCCGAGCGCGCGCTGCATCAATACAGTGTCGACCCAGCCGCCGAATTTGTAGCCGATCGCGCGCAGCACGCCGATTTCGGCGAAGCCGAGCGCCTGATGCAGCCGGATCGACGGAAATTGCTCGCTGCCGCCGATCACCGCAACCATCTGACGGTAGCCTCGCGCCGTGCACTCTTCGATCAGTTCGGACAGCAAGGCGCGCCCGATGCCGCGGCCGAGTTCGGCCTGGTCGATATAGATCGAATCCTCGACTGAAAAACGATAGGCCGAGCGCGCACGGTAAGGGCTCGCATAGCAATAGCCGAGCACCCGCCGCCCGCGTTCGGCGACGAGGTAGGGCAAGCCGCGGGCAAGAATGGCATCCCGCCGGTGGGCGATCTCGTCCGGCTCGGGCGGCTCCTCTTCGAAGGACGCGATCCCGTGCAATACGTGATGGTGGTAGATTGCGGCGATCGCGGAAACATCGCGATCGTCGGACGGCCGGATCGAGAGGTCGCCAGTCATTCGGGCTCGCGGTTCACCGTGAACCGGCTCAGATCACCCGGATCGGCTTGCCGTCGAGGAAGGCCGCGACGTTTTCGACGATCTGAGGATAGGAGCTGCGGTAATTCTCGTCGGTGACGTAGCCGATATGCGGCGTCAGGATCACGTTTGGCGCGGTGCGCAGCGGATGGTCGATCGGCAGCGGCTCCTTGTCGTAGACGTCGAACCCAGCATAGGCGAGACGCCCCTCCTTCAGCGCGGCGATAATCGCCTCGGTGTCGCAGATCGGCCCGCGCGAGGTATTGACCAGGATCGCCGAGGGTTTCATCAGCCCGATCTCGCGGGCGCCGACAAGTCCGCGGCTGCGCGGGCTCAACACCAGATGAACCGAGAGAATGTCGGCGCGGCGGAAAAGCTCGTCCTTCTCGACCCGCTCGACGCCCTGCGCCGCCGCCTTCTCGCCAGCCAGGTTCTGGCTCCAGGCGATCGCTTTCATGCCAAAGGCGATGCCGACGCGGGCGACGGCACTGCCAAGCCGCCCGAGGCCCAACAGGCCGAGCGTCTTGCCGGCGACGCGGTGGCCTATGCGGGTCTGCCATCCGCCTTGACGCATGAACTGATGGTCCTCGGCGATGCGCCGGGCGGCGCCGAGGATCAGCCCCCAGGCCAGCTCGGCGGTATCCTCGTTGCCGCCGCCGGGGCCCCCGGTGCCGCACACCGTGACGCCGCGATCCTTAAGCGTTGCCATGTCGAACGAGGCGTTGCGCATGCCGGTCGTGATCAGCAGCTTCAGCTTCGGCAGGCGCTCGACGACGGATTTCGTAAACGCCGTACGCTCGCGCATTGCCGCGACAAGCTCGGAATCGGCGAGCACGCGCACCACCGCGTCCTCATCGGCGAAAGCATGCCGCTCGACGGCGATTTCGACGCCGCGGCTCCTGACCGGCGCCCAGTCCGCCATATTGAGCGCGACACCTTGGTAGTCATCGAGAATGCTGAGCCGCATC
>DATMKU010000307.1:0-4010 GCA_035570935.1 Allostellaceae bacterium | reverse complement strand
GAGGACGGCTACGACACGCTTGCCTGGTTGATGCGCCAGCCCTGGTGCAACGGCCGCATCGGCACCTTCGGCTTGTCCTATGCGGCGCATACGCAGGCCGCACTCGGCTGTCTCGACCCGCCGGGGCTGGCGGCGCAGTTTCTCGATTGCGGCGGCTTCTCCAACGCCTATCGCAGCGGCATCCGCCACGATGGCGCCTTTGACCTGAAGCAGGCGACCTGGGCCTACAACAACGCGGTCGCCGACGCCAAGGACCCCGCCGTCAAGGCGGCGCTGCGGGCGCAGGACATCAAGGCCTGGTTCGCGCGCATGCCTTGGCACAGGGGCGATTCCCCGGTCAGCGCGGCGCCAGACTACGAAGACTACCTGTTCGAGCAGTGGTCGCACGGGCTCTTCGACGAGTTTTGGAAGCAGCCCGGCCTCTATGCCGAAGGGTATTGGGACAAATACGCCGACATCCCGATTGTGCATCTTTCCGGGTGGTATGATCCTTATGCTCGAACCGCGGTCGACAATTATCTCGGACTGTCGAAGCGCGGGCGGGCGCCGAACCGGTTGATCCTCGGGCCGTGGACGCATGGCGACCGCTCGCTGAGCTATGCGGGCGAGGTCGATTTTGGTGCTTCGGCGCCAGTCGACGGCAATCTTGCCGAAGATTTCTTCGCCCTGCGCCGCATCTGGTTCGACCGCTGGGTCAAGGGCGTCGCCGACGGCATCGACGCCGAGCCGCCGGTGCGCGTCTTTGTGATGGGCGGCGGATCCAGGCGGCGCAACGCCGAGGGACGGCTCGATCACGGCGGCCGTTGGCGCGATGCCGCGGCCTGGCCGCTGCCACAGACCGAATGGACACCGCCATACCTGCAAGCCGACCATGGCCTCGGCCCGGCAAGGCCGGAATCCTCCCCGCCCCCGCTTTCCTTTCGCTTCGACCCGCGGCACCCCGTGCCGACGATCGGCGGGGCGTTGAGTTCGGGCGAGCCGATTATGCGCGGCGGCGCCTACGACCAGCGCGAGGGACCGGGGGTCTTTGGCTCCCGCGAGCCCTATCGCTGCCTGAACGAACGGCCCGACGTGCTCTCCTTCAGCACGCCGCCGCTCGTTCGCGAGATCGAGATCGTCGGGCCGGTCACAGTCCGGCTCTGGGTCGCCTCCGACGGACCCGACACCGATCTCACAGCAAAGCTGATCGATGTCCACCCGCCGAACGCCGACTATCCGGCGGGCTTCGCGATGAACCTGACCGAGGGGCTGTTGCGGTTGCGCTATCGCGACAGCTGGGAGCGGCCGACCCTGATGGCGGCTGGCCAAGTCTACGAGATTACGATCGAGCTGTTTCCGATAGGCAATTTGTTCGTGCCGGGCCACCGCCTGCGGCTCGACATTTCGAGCAGCAATTTCCCGCATTTCGACGTAAACCCGAATTCCGGCGAACCGGAAGGCTTGATGGAACATCCGCGCATCGCTGAAAACCGTGTTTTTGTCGATCTCGAGCGACCCTCGCACATCGTCCTGCCGGTGATCCCTTAGCCGGTCGCAGCGTCCCCTCGCATTGCGGCGGCCTGCGGCGACCGATACTCTCACGCGCGGACGTGGCGGCGGGAGACGGGTCATGCACTGGCGCGAATTTCTGGTGGCGGCGGCTCTCGCCATGGCCGG
Source organism: Allostellaceae bacterium (assembly GCA_035570935.1). Classification (GTDB taxonomy): domain Bacteria; phylum Pseudomonadota; class Alphaproteobacteria; order ATCC43930; family CGMCC-115725; genus AP-15. The sequence goes on along the minus strand of DATMKU010000307.1, from coordinate 2,354 downwards.
CGGATGCTGGGCGGCGGAGGCGACGGGCGCCGGCTCCGGTAACCCAAGAAACGATCGTCTATTGGCGGCTCCGGAAGCCCAGCGAGCACAGGCGCTCGGCAACAGCTTCCACCGGGGATGCGTCGGGATTGAGGCTTTCCCGATGGGCGTTACCCCGAGCGGCCGCGCGAAGGGCTACGCCTATTGGAGCGTACGGTGCAAAAACGGCAAAAGTTACGTTGTACAAATCCCGCCGAACGTCAAAAGTCCGGCGGTCGTGGCCGATTGCCGGGTGCTGCAAGGCACCGGCAAGGAATGCTTCAAGAAGTTTTGAATGCTGATGCTCACCAATGCATCGGCTGCCGGCAGACCGAGTACCAAAGCCCGAGATTTTTATCCTTCCACTGCGGGTCCGCACAGTTCTTTTCGACCATCGCCGCCGATTCGGTGGCGTTCGCCGGCGCCACCGGGGTCGAGTCGGAACAGGCGGTCAGGAATATGGCCAAAAGAGCCACGACTCCCAGTCTCATTGCCGCGTCTCCCTGTATCGAGAGCTGATCGAGACAAAAATGGGCCGATCCCATCCGGCCATCGGCTGCGGCCGGGAACGGATTTTCCAACCCCAACTTTGGCGATTGCAAGGCGATCGGGCAGCGACCACGCGCCGGCGTCAGGGCGCCGGCTGAAACGACGGGCCTGGGCGGGCGCCATCTGCTGCACTAAAAGCTTTCGATCGGTTGAATGATCACATTGCGACGGCATCGCGACAGCGGGGTAGTGCTTGATGAAGAACGACGACAGGCCGCGGAATTATCGCAAGGACACATTGCTGACCCATCTCGGGCGGCATCCCGAAGCGCATCACGGCGCCGTCAACCCACCCGTCTACCATGCCTCGACGATCCTGTCGGCGAACATGGCGGAGTGGGAGGCCAAGCGCACGCCGGGCAAGCGGTTCGATGTAATCCGCTACGGTCTGCTCGGCACGCCGACGACCTTTGCGCTCGAAGAGGCGGTGGCGGCGATCGAGGGCGGCTACCGCGCGATGCTGATGTCGTCTGGTCTCGCCGCGGTGACCGCACCGCTGCAAGCGTGCCTGAAAAACGGCGACCACATGCTGATGGTCGATTCGGTTTACGGGCCGGCGCGTAACTTCTGCAACAACGTGCTGACCCGCTGCGGTGTCGAGACGACCTATTACGACCCGCTGATCGGCGAGGGCATTGGCCGGCTGATCCGCCCGAACACCAAAGTCGTCTATGTCGAATCGCCGGGCTCGTTGACCTTTGAGGTGCAGGACGTGCCGGCGATCGCCGCCGCGGCGCACGATGCCGGCGCCAAGGTGCTGATGGACAACACCTGGGCCTCGCCGTGGCTGTTCCCGTCGTTCGAGCGCGGCGTCGACGTGTCGATCCACGCCGCGACCAAATACATTGTGGGCCATTCCGACGTGATGCTCGGCGCCGTCATCACGACAAAGGAGATGTACGAAGGGGTGCGCACGATGGCGGCCGATATCGGCCATTGCGCCGGACCCGACGACGTCTATCTCGCATTGCGCGGGCTGCGCACCTTGAGCGTGCGGCTCGAACGCCACCAAAGAAACGCGCTCGCCGTGGCTTCCTGGCTGCAGACCCGGCCTGAAGTCGCGCGCGTGCTCTACCCGGCCTTGCCCGAGGACCCCGGCCATGCCTTGTGGAAACGCGATTTTCTCGGCGCCAGCGGCCTCTTCGGGGTGGTGCTGCAGCCGGCCTCGAAGGCGGCGGTTTACGCGCTGATCGACGCGCTCGATCTGTTCGGCATCGGCGCCAGCTGGGGCGGTTTCGAAAGCCTGGTCCAGCCGACCACGCCGGCGCGCATCCGCAGCGCCACGAATTGGCAGCCGGACGGCCCGACCCTGCGCCTGCACATCGGCCTCGAAGACCCGCAAGACCTGATCGAAGACCTCGACCGCGGCTTCCACGCGCTGCGCGACGCCGACAGCTGACCGGCGGTCTGCCGATCCAGGCTGCCGGGTGGCGTCGGCGGGTCGGAGGTACTAAATTCACAAATCGTGAAGGCGGTCGCGCTTGGTGGCGGGTCCGCCATATCTGCCCGCCCTCTCCCTGCCGCCGCGCCTCGGAGCCGGAAGATCACCGAGGGACGGGGAGGGGAGCAGGGAGAGGGAATTTTGTTGCGATCGGAACTCTGCTGCGATGGATGTTGTCACTTCCGCCAAACTTCCCGCCTCGGTCGACGCCACGTTGGCGATGCTCGGCAGCGCCGATTACATCGCCGACCGCAGCCTGGCGACGGCGGTGCATCTGGCGCTGCATCTGAAGCGGCCACTGTTTCTCGAAGGCGAGGCCGGGGTCGGCAAGACCGAGATCGCCAAG
>DATMKU010000306.1:0-2113 GCA_035570935.1 Allostellaceae bacterium | reverse complement strand
TCGGTATCGGCATCCATTGCGGGCCGACCATCGTCGGAGAGATGGGCTATGGCAACGCCGCCGCGATCACTGCGATCGGCGACGCTGTCAATACCGCGAGCCGGCTCGAAAGCCTGACCAAAAACTTTGCCTGCGAGCTCGTAGTGTCCGAGGAGGTCGTGTCGCGCGCCGGGCTCGATTTTTCCGCGTTTCCGCAGCGTGAGATGGAGATCCGCGGCAAACGCGAGATGCTGGCGGTCAGAACACTCGTGAGCGCCGTAGAGCTGCCTGCAGCCGTATTGACGACGAGCACCGGCCGTCCACGTCAGGCGTCAAACGGCAGCCTGTCGATGCCTTCCTGCATGTGAGGGCCTACCGGGTTCGCAGTAGAGTCGCCGCTGGAGGAAGATGGATTCGAACTATCGGTCCCCCGTGTGATGGGCGGGCGATTCAGGACGACGAGTTACTAGCGCGATCGCGGTTTTCGAGCTGGCCGGCACGGTGCCTACCCGGGACCTGATTAATGCTCGCCCCAGAGGCGGCCTGCGATGACACGAGGTTTCGCGACCGCGGGACAAGCGATATCCTCCACCTGAACAGCGATCAGGGAGCGTGGCGATGGCATCGTTTCCGCTGGTTTCGGCGACGGGTATGCTGGGTTCGGGATTTCGCCCGGACTCGCTCGACAAGGCGATCTCGCTCGGCGCCCGGATGATCGGCTGCGACGCCGGCAGCACCGACCCCGGTCCCGGTCCGCTTGCCACCGGCACCTGCATGTTCTCCGCGGCAGCGGTCAAGCGCGACACCGAGATCATGATGTCGCGTGCGATCAAGGCCGGCATCCCGCTGATCGTCGGCTCGGCCGGTACCTCGGGATCGGATGCGGGCCTCGCCTGGATGGTCGACATCGTGCACGAGATCGCCCGCGAGCAGGGCCTCCACTTCAAGCTCGCGGTCATTCATTCCGAATTATCGTCGGAGGTCGTGCGGCGGCACCTGGCGGAGGGCCGGACGCGGGCCTTGCCGCCCTCAGCGCCGCTGTGTGAGGCCGATATCGCCGCCGCGACACACATCGTCGGCATGATGGGGGTCGAGCCGATCCAGCTGGCGCTTACCGCCGGCGCCCAGATCGTCGTTGCCGGGCGCAGTAGCGATACTTCGATCTTTGCGGCGCTGCCGCTGCTCGAAGGCTACGCCCCGGCCGTTGTGTGGCACATGGCCAAAATTCTCGAATGCGGTGCCGCAGCGGTCGCCGTGCGTACCGCGCCTGACTGCATGATGGCGGTATTACACGAGGATAGCTTCGACGTCTTTCCTTTGCGCAAGGATTACCACTGCACGCCACAGAGCGTCGCCTCGCACACGCTCTACGAAAATGCCGACCCGTTCGACCTCAAGGAACCGTCCGGCACCTTGCGGACCCGCAACGCCCGCTACGAGGCGATCTCCGATCGCGAGGTGCGCGTCTCGGGCTCGGAGTTCGTGCATGACCCCGAATACACCATCAAGCTCGAAGGGGTGCGCCAGGTCGGGTATTCCACGATCGTGATGGGCGGTGTGCGCGACCCCTATATCCTGGCGGAGATCGACAGCTGGCTCGCGCAACTCGACGACAACATCAAGACCCGCATCCGCAACACGGTGGGCGATCGCCCGTACGAGATGGTCACCCGCGTCTACGGCCGTGACGGCGTCATGGGCGCGCTGGAGCCGCAGCGCCGCGGTGTCGAGGGTCACGAGGCCTTCATCCTGTGGGACGTGATCAGCGAGTCGCAGGACCTCTCGCGCACGATCGCGACCAGCCTCTCGCATCTCGCGGTGCACAACCCGATCCCCAAATGGCACGGATTGATCTCGGGCGTCGCCTTTCCCTATTCCCCGCCCGAGATCGACCGCGGCCCGGTCTACGAGTTCCACCTGAACCATGTACTCGTGCCGGATAGCCCGACAGCCCTGTTCCGCACCGAATTCGAGGAGGTCTGACCATGGCTACGCTCGCCGACCTTGCGAAACTGGTGCGTTCAAAGAACGCCGGCCCGTTCTGGCTGACCATTGACATCATGTTTGATGATGCGCAGGCTTACCGGCGCGCCCGCGACGCCGAGATCGTCAACCGCGCCGCCATTGCCCGCCT
>DATMKU010000305.1:0-8575 GCA_035570935.1 Allostellaceae bacterium | reverse complement strand
TTGGCTTTGCCGTCGTCATCCCCGCGGCCAAATCGGCCAGCCGCTGGCGCAGTACGGCGCGGCTTGCCACCCCGTCGCGGGCCGCATCGGCCAACGGTTCGGCGGCCGCGGTGAGATCGGGGTCGCGGGCGGCGAGCGCTTTGAACGTGGCGTATTCGGCCGGGAAGGGACGGGCTTCGTCGATCGCCTCGCGCATCTGCAACAGCGCCAGCATCATGATCGCGCCGGTATGGTCGGCATTGTCCTGCGCTTGCACCCGATGTTCGAGCGTTGCGAGCCGGGCGCCGAGATCGCCGTCGGCCGCGGTCCGCTGGGCGAGTCCCTGCTGGATCTGTTGAATTTCGCTGGTTGCGGCGGCGCTGCGCGAGGCCGCTTGGATGTCGCTCTGGTCGATCCGCTGCGCCAGCTGCGTCACGGCGGCGGTCGTCTGCGACGACGCTTGCCGGTCCTGGCGCAGCGCGGCGACGGCGGTCTCCAGCGCGGCCACGCGCCGGGCCGTTGCCGCCTCGGCCGATTGGACCGCGTCGGCATCGACCGTCGGCGGCGGCGGCCGTTGTTCGAGGGCGGCGATCCGGGCGGCGAGCGCGTCATAATCGGCGGCTGCCGGCGTTCTGGCCCAAGGCAGCAGCGGCGCTATTGCCGGCGCCCAAAACGGCGACAGCGCCACCCCGCCGATTACCAGCACCAGCAATCCCGCAAGCCACAGTATGGCGAGCGGACGTGGGGCGCGGGCGGATGGTGCGGCCGGCACGGTCTCCTCGGCGGGGGATGGTTCGGGCGCGTCGGGTGGCGAGGCGCGTTCGGTCGCCGGCGGCTCGTTGCGTGCTTCCGACATCGCGCTTCTCCGCCGCTCTCAGCCCGGCCGTCGCTTGGCGAGCAGGCGGTCGAGCAAATCGAGCAGCGCCCGCTGATCCGGTCGCTCGGCGACGAGGCGCTCGTGCCAGGGCAAGCCGTCAAGCGCTCTGTTGGCCGTGGCGCTGATCGACAGCGCGGCTGCTCCATCGAGATCCGGCGCGATGCCGGCGGCTACGACGAGCCGGGCAAAAATTGCCGCCGTGCGCGGCGAGAACAGCAGGACGAAATCGATCTCGCCGGCGCTGAGCGCGCGGGTCGCCGGGGCGCTCAACGCCGGCACCGGCCGGGCTTGGTAAAGAACGCTACGGTCGACCTCAAAGCCGTGTGCTCGCAAGGCGCCGGCGAGATCGCCGGCGGCGGCACTGCCGGCGATATGCAACAGCCGCCCGTTTCGCGGTTCGATCCGCGCTGCCGCGAGCCGCACTAGGTCGGCGGCGTCGCCGCCGGCGCTGGCAACGTCGGCGAAGCCTTCACGCCGCGCGCACGCCGCGGTCGCGTCGCCGACCGCGAGTACGCGGACACCCCTCTCGGCCGTCGCGTGGGCCAGGGCGCGAACCCCGTTGGCGCTGGTGAATAAAACCGCCTGGACGCCCGCGAGGTCAGGCGCGGCATCGCAGTATTGGATCTCCATCATCGGCTCGATCAGCGCGCCGACGCCGCGCGCTTCCAGCGCCATCGCCAGCATTTCCGCCTCCGCGCGGGGCCGCGTGACCAACGCCCGCCACCCCCGGCGCCATGCGATCGAAGCCATCGGCCTTAATCGCCCAATCCCGGCACCGCCGCAAGACCGGCGCGCGCCCGCGCGCCGAAATTAGACCGACATCCACCGCCATCAGCCAGGTCGGGCGCGGCGGCTGAGAAGTCAGCTCAGTATCTATCGCGCCAAGATGAGCGCCTCTCCGATCCTCCGCCAATCCGACATCTGCTGCGCCCAGGGGCGATTGATCAGCCCTAACGGGCTGCAGTGGCCAACCGCGAATACCCGCGTCCGGTCGCCGGAGGTCCAGCAGAGGCCGGCCGCCGCCGAGATCGGGCGCGGCGCCTCGCGCAAGCCGAAAGCCTGGCGCACCGCTCGCCAGCCGGAATTGCCCATGCCGACCACGACCGGCGGTCGCAGCCAGGTGAGCAGTGGCATCAGGTGCCTCTCGGTGCATGCGTTGACCCAGCTCGCGCGCACCGGGCCGCTCATCCTCCCTTCCTTGAGACATAGCACCGAGTTCGTCAAAAACACCGGCGCCTCGACATCCAATTCCCGCGGGTGTTTTGCCTGGATCCCGGCCGCGGCGAGCAGTTTCCACAGATTGTCGTTGGTTTTGTTGTCGGGGTCGTCATGCCCGCGATGGTGGATAAAGTAGTTGACATTGCCGAAATCCTGGCCGACGACCAGCAGCATTGGCTTTTTGTGCCCGAGCCACAATTCCCAGTGGCTGACTACATTCGGGTCGTAGTCGAATTCGGCGCAGCTGCGGATTTTTCCGGGACTGCGTTCGACGCAAATCCGGCAGGCTTTCCGCGCCGCCACCAACGCGCCGTAATCAACCATGCATTCCTCCGACACCACCGACCGAGCGCGGCTTTCCGCCGCCTCGCGCCTCGATTATGATCGCCGATGCAGATCAACTCGACACCTCGGTTTCATTATCGGCTTGGGCTCAATCAGCCGATCGGCAGCCCGACCGCCAAACGCCTCGCGGAGATGGCCGAGGCGATCGGCCAGGAGACCGACGGCGCGTTCCGGCTCAACGTGTTTCCGGAAAGCCGGCTCGGTCCCGATCCAAAGATGCTCGCCGATTTGCGTCAGGGCGCGCTCGAATTCTTTGTCGCGGGCGCCACCCTCGGCGGTCTCGCGCCGACCAGCTCCCTGCCGTTGCTGCCCTTCGCGTTCACCGATTCGACCGCGGTCTTCGCCGCACTCGACGGCGCGCTCGGCGACCGCATTCGCGGCGAGCTGGCGCAGAACGGGGTGCATGCCTTTCGCCATTACCTGCAAAACGGGTTTCATCATCTGACGACCGGCACCCGGCCGATCCAGACCGCCGCCGACCTCGCCGGGATCAAGATCCGCAGCCCCGGCGGCGACATCGCTCGCGACTTTTTTGCGACGTTTGGGGCCGAGGCAGGGTATATCCCGTTCAACCAGATGTACGACGCGCTGAAAGAGCGCCACTTCGACGGCCAGAGCGACCCGCTCGGCGTCGTATTGTCATTGAAGCTTTACGAAGTGCAGACCCATCTGAGCCTGACTCGCCATTGGTGGTCGGGCTTCACCTTGCTCGCCAATGCCGAGGCGTGGGCCGCCTTGCCGGTGGAAATTCAGCGGGTGGTCGAACGCAACGCCGAAAAATTCGCCTTACTGCAGCGCCACGACACCGAGGCGATCAACGCCGCCGGCGCCGAGGAATTGGCGTGTCGCGGCATGACCGTCAACACGGCGGACACCGACAGCTTCCGCGCCGCGCTCGGCCCGTTCTACGTCCGCTGGCGCGAGAAGGCCGGCACCGCCGCCTGGAAACTGCTCGAAACCTACGCCGGCGAAATCGCGGGCTGATCGCACGTCATTGCGAGGTGCGCAGCGCAACGAAGCAATCCCGATCGGAAGAGCCTTCACGGCACGAGATTGCTTCGCTGAGTTGATCCTCGGGCCGCACACCGCGCGGACCCGTGGGCTCGCAATGACAGCGTTGATTTCCTGCGATAGCATGACAATTCATGCCCGCAAATGAACCATTCCGCCTCGACGGCAAGACGGCGCTCGTCACCGGCGCCGGGCGCGGGATCGGCCGCGCCGTGGCGTTGGCGCTCGCTGCCGCCGGCGCCGAATTGGTGCTGGTCAGCCGCACCGCGAGAGAGCTCCATGAGGCGGCAGGTGAAATCGCGGGGCAGGGCGGCCGGGCGCGGGTGCTGCCGCTCGACGTGACCGACAGTGCCAGGGTGCGCGATGCCGTCGCCGGGCTCGGACGGCTCGACATCCTGGTCAACAATGCCGGGGTCAACCGGCCGCAACCCTTTCTCGAGGTCGACGAGGAGACCCTCGACCGATTGCTGACCCTCAACGTCCGCGCCGCGTTTCTGGTGGCGCAGGCGGCGGCGCGGCTGATGGTCGCCGCCACTGGTGCAAAGACCGGCGGCGTCATCGTCAACATGTCCTCGCAGATGGGGCATGTCGGCTCCGAGCGCGACCGCACCGTCTATGTGATGACGAAGCACGCGATCGAAGGGCTGACGAAGGCAATGGCGGTCGAGCTGGCGCCCAAGGGCGTGCGCGTCGTCTCGATCGCGCCGACCTTCATCGACACGCCGCTGGTCCGCCCGTTTTTCAGCGACCCGACATTTCGCCAATGGGTGCTCGGCCATATTCCGCTCGGCCGGCTCGGCACGGTCGAGGAGGTGGCGAATGCCGTCGTCTTCCTCGCATCGCCCGCCGCCGCCCTCGTCACCGGATCGAGCCTCCTCGCCGACGGCGGCTGGACCGCGTGGTAGCGTTGGGCGTGTTGGTGCTTCGAGGTAACGTCATGGCGACGCTAGCCGGGCAGCGGGCCCAGTTTACGTGGGCTCTGAACCAATATAATCTTACTGAGGACCCGGAAACGCGAGTTAAGTTTGCCAGACGCATGGCGAAGTATATTGCTGCCGCACCTACAAATGGCTTTTCGATTTCGGAAGTTACAACAGGACAAAGCTACCCGGCTGAGGTAGATCATTTTGTAAACGATCCGAGTGTTAGTGAGGAACCTGGAATTACCGAGGAGCAGGCGGTTAAGACTCTTCGGGACAGTGTAGATACCACGGATGTTGTCAGAGTCGGTGAAGGCACGGGTGTCGTTTACGGGTATGGTTATCGTTGCTGTCTCGATCGCATCAAGATCGGATCAACAAATACGGATACTGTGGAACGGATTGCCCAGCAGATAAACACCAGCACCCCAGACAAGCCGGTTCTTTTTGTTGAAATCAGGACAGACAGATGCCGATCGCTCGAGCGAGCTATCCAGGCCACCTTGGAGACGCGGGGCCGCAAGATTACCGGTGGTGGGGTCGAGTGGTTTAAAGCGGGGCGCGAGGACGTTCTGGCGATCTACCAATTTGTCAGTCGCTCGTAGCGGAGCGACCCTGATCGTCGGCACCCGGATAGCTTGTCACACCGGCGAAGGCCGGTGCCCGTGGCGGATATGGATCCCCGGCCTGCGCCGGGAAGACGAAACCAGCGAAGTCGTGGTCAAAGTTGACGAATTTGAACTATTGGTGAGGGAACATGCCCCAACATATCAAGACGGCCGCGCTCGCCGGCCGGCACGAAGAGGCGGACGCCAAGATCCGCGGCACCGTCGAAACCATCATCGCCGATGTCGCCCGGCGCGGCGACGCGGCGGTGCGCGACTTGTCGGAAAAATTCGACAAATGGTTGCCGCCGAGCTTTCGGCTGTCGAAGGACGAGATCCAGGGTCTTGTCGCCAAGGTCGAGCCGCGGACGATCGCCGACATCGAATTCGCGCAAACCCAGATCCGCAACTTCGCCGAAATCCAGCGCGCCTCGTTGAAGGATGTCGAGGTCGAGACCTTGCCCGGCGTCGTGCTCGGCCATCGCCACATCCCGGTCGCCAAGGTCGGCTGCTACGTGCCCGGCGGGCGCTATCCGATGGTCGCCTCGGCGCATATGTCGATCGTCACCGCGCGGGTCGCCGGGGTGGAGCACATCACCGCCTGCACCCCGCCGAACCAGGGCGGCCCGCACCCCGAGACGATCGCGGCGATGCATCTGGGCGGCGCCGACGAGATTTATGTGCTGGGCGGAGTGCAGGCGGTGGCGGCGATGGCGCTCGGCACCGAAACCTTCAAACCCGTGGACATGCTCGTCGGCCCCGGCAACGCCTATGTCGCCGAGGCCAAGCGCCAACTCTACGGCCAGGTCGGGATCGATTTGTTCGCCGGCCCGACCGAGATCCTGGTCATCGCCGACGAGGCCGCCGACTCCGAGATGTGCGCGACCGATCTTTTGGGCCAGGCCGAGCACGGCCCGACCTCGCCGGCGATTCTGCTGACCACCTCCGAAAAACTTGCCCGCGCCACGATCGCCGAGATCGACCGCCAGCTCGGCATCCTGCCGACCGCCGACGTCGCCGGCGTCGCCTGGCGCGACTATGGCGAAATCATCCTCTGTGCCGACGACGGTGAGATGGCGGCCGAAGCCGACCGTATCGCCGCCGAGCATGTCGAAATCTTGACCCGCGAGCCGCGAAGCTGGCTCGACCGCCTCAAGAATTACGGCGCGCTGTTCCTCGGACCCCAAACCAACGTTGCCTATGGCGACAAGGTCATCGGCACCAACCACACGCTTCCGACCAAGGGGGCGGCGCGCTACACCGGCGGCTTGTGGGTCGGCAAGTTCCTAAAGACCTGCACCTACCAGGAAGTTAAGACCCCCGAGGCGAGCGCCATGGTCGGGGAATATTGCAGCCGGCTCTGCGCGATCGAACGCTTTTGGGGCCACAAGGAACAGGCCGATTTGCGCGTCCGCCGCTACGGCCGCAAAAACGACGCGGAATAGGCCACGCCAACTTGCTCCTCGTGTCGTGACGCGTCACATTTGTCACGCGCTGCGATGGAGAGTGCAATGGTGGAGGCTGCCGAACGAATGATGTGATGCGGCAACGTCGCCGTCGGGAGGGCCTGCGTGAATTACGCTTGGTGGTGCCAGACGCGCGCTCGGAAGCCGTGCGCAACCGAATATCCGCCCAGGTTGTAAGGTTGAACCCCGACACCGAATTTCCGCCTTCAGCTCCGCCCGCACGGCTGCGATTTCCGCTCTAAACCCGGCACGCAGAGCGGCGATCTCCGCCCCGAGTCCCACTCCTAGCGTGACGATTTTCGTCCTGATCGAAGCGATGTCGGCGTCGGTCGCAAGCGGGGCGCCCGACATCGCCTCGGCGAGGGCTTCAGCGGTGTCGCCCGCCTGCCTTTGCGGGAAGCCGGCGCTTTCGAGCCGGCGCGCGAGCTTCAACGTGTCGAACGGGACCGCACCACAAACGCAGCCCGCGGCGCGCGACCGCCGCTGTCGAGATCGCACGCCACGCAGGGCAACCCTCAACGGCGTTTGTAAAACGCGCCGTCCTTCATGATCATCGCTATGTGCTCGCCCTGGCCGTCGAGCAGGGAGAGGTCGGCGAGCGGGTCGCCGTCGACGGCGATCAGATCGGCCCGCGCGCCGGGGGCTACGACGCCGATCGCGCGCGAGCGGTTCAGCAGTTCGGCGTTGACCGTCGTCGCCGAACGGATGACGTCGAACGGCGCCATCACCTCGGCCCGGATCGTGAATTCGTGACCCTGATGGCGGTGCATCGCGCCCAGCAGATCGGTGCCGAACCCGATCTTGACACCGGCCGCCTGCAATATCTCAAGTGAATGCAGTCCGGCCTCGCGCACCTCGCCGAGCTTGGCAAGACTCGCCTCGGGAAACCCCAGCTCGCGCCCGAAACGATAGAGCGCGTCATAGGTGACGAGCGTCGGCACGACAAAACCGCCGGCGGCGGCGACATGCTCGGCGGTGGCGCTGTCGATCAGGTTGCCGTGCTCGATCGAGCGCACGCCGAAATCGACCGAGCGGCGGATCGCCTCGGGCGTATAGGCATGCGCCATCACATAGGTGCGCCAGGCGTGCGCCTCCTCGACGATCGCGCGCACCTCCTCTTCGCTGTACTGCAGGTTCCACACCGGGTCATGGGGCGAGGCCACACCGCCCGAAGCCATGATCTTGATCTGCGTCGCCCCCTTGCGCAATTCGTCGCGCGCTGCCCGACGGCATTCGGCGACCCCGTCGGCGATGCGGGCGAGCCCCGCGCCGCCCTCGCAGCAGGCGCAGGCGACGACCGAGACCGGGCGCGTCCTCGGCCGCAGATCGCCATGCCCGCCGGTCTGGCTCAGCGCCTGGCCCGACGGGAAAATCCGCGGCCCGCGCACCAGCCCCTCCTCGACCGCCTCGGCGAGGCCGGCATCGGCGCCCCCGGCATCGCGGACCGTCGTAAAGCCGCGCCGCAGCATCCCTTCGAGCACGCGGGCGGCCTGCAACGTCACCAGGCTCACCGGCCGCTCCGACAGCCGCGCCAGCATCTGGTCGACCGCGATCACATGGACATGCGCGTCGATCAGCCCGGGCATCAAGGTGCCGCCGTTGAGATCGACAGTCTCGGCGCTCTGGCTCCCAATCGGCCGATCCGACACCTCGCGGATCAACCCGTCCTCGACGAGGACATGGTGGTCCTCGCGGCGCTCGTTCCGCGTGCCGTCAAGCACCGCGCAATTGGCAAAGACGACGGCGGCCATCGATCCCTCGCCTTCCTCGTCCAGTCTGCGACAACCAGAAAACTACAGCCGATTGCCGCCGATCGGAAGCCTGGCCGCCAACTCGCCCAATTGAGCTCTAATACAGGTGCGCGATCAGCTTCGGCGCCGTAAGGATGATGATATGGACCGTCGGGACTGCGGCTACGACAAAGGTGAGGCCGAACATTATTCCGTAGATCCCCGGGTATGGCGGCCGACTGAACCAACGGAAAAGGCTCTTGGATTCCTCTCGGAGCATTACCATCCGATGCTCCCATCCGGATGGCGGCGACACGGATGCATATTCGATTTCCTCGATCCTGCGCACATACCCGGCAAGTTGGTTCACCATATACCAGATCTCGCGGCTCTTGATTGCTGCTAGCAAAGCAAAGAGAACTGG
>DATMKU010000304.1:0-4645 GCA_035570935.1 Allostellaceae bacterium | reverse complement strand
GGAGCCGGGCGAGAGCGCTGCTCATCGTGCCGCGCTGCCGCGACTCAATCGTGCTGCTTGTGGAGGAACCCGGTGCGTTGCGCCGCGCCGGCGCTCATGAACTGGGCGTCCTGACCGGCGAGGATGAAGCGCGCGCCCATTTCGACGTAGCGCGGCATGATCTGCTCGTTGTAGACGCCGGCCATGCCGGGGAATTTGCCGTGCTGCTTGCAGGCCGCGATCATCGCCTTGTAGGCCTCGGCGACCTTGTCATTCCCGAAATCGCCGTGGATGCCCATTTCGGCGCACAGATCGTTGGTGCCGATCAAGAGCACGTCGACCCCCGGCACCGCGGCGATCTCGGCGGCATTGGCGATCGCGGTCGGCGTCTCCAGCATGACGACCGTCAGATTGGCGGCGTTGAGCGCCGATGCCGCCTCGCCCGAACTCGCCGAGCGCAGCCCATAATGGGGTCCGATCCCGCCCATCGAGCGATGGCCCACCGGCGGGTATTTGAGCCGGTTGACGACCTCGCGCGCCTCGGCGGCGCTGTCGACATGCGGCATGACGATGCCGAGCGCGCCATTGTCCAAGGCCCGCGTCGCGATCGCGTATTCGCCGTTCGGCACCCGCGCGATGGGCGCGATGCCGGCATCGAGAGCCGCGGTCGCGATCTGCGCGCAGGCTTCGAGCGACATGACCCCGTGCTCCATGTCGAGGAACAGCCAGTCGAAGCCGGCTGTCGCCATCGCCTTGGCGATCTCGACGCTGCGCGTCATGCGAATGCCGACGCCCAATGACAATTGGCCTTGTTCGAGCTTTTCGCGGGCGACGTTGCGAACCGTGGCGGGCATCGGCGTTCTCCCCTCATCTCGCTTGGGCGGCTCGATGCAGCGTGCCCGTTGTCACTCTTCGGCGCAACCTGTCAACCGGCAGTGCTGCCGAGAATGGTGGATTTAATTGACGATTGCATCATATTAGCTTACATTAATCTTTCATGCCGAAAGATGTGAGATGCGCCCAACCCGTAGAGCGTATCGTTGGCCGGAATTGCCAAACGCTTACGATAAAAAGTTTCCGAGGATTGGTTGCGGTTTGGTGCCGTTGCCGGGCCGTCACCCGGTTTGGTCAGGGGAGCAGGCACATCATGGCGGGTTTCGGGGGCTGGCTTAACGAATCGAAACTTAATTTAACGGAAATTGCGACGCTGCGCCGAAGCGCCGTTAATCTGGAAGGTTGGCCGAACATAAGGTCTGATAACATCGGGGAATATGCGGACGTTCTGCAGCGTATTCCATGTCATCAGACCAAGATCGCTGCGCTCGACGCGCTGTACAAGCTGTGGTCTCTTTATGAAACCCAAAAAAAGCAAGCAAAGAGCGGCGTTTCAGCCACCGGATGGATCGTTGCCGGGATTGCCGGGCTGCTCCTTCTGCTGATTTTTTGGGTGCTGTGGAAATTAAATTTAACAGACCTAGGAGGGGACAGTACCCGTGGCGTTCTCGCTTTCCTGTTTGGGCTGACGACGGTAGGTACAATAATAATTGTGGTCGTTGCGGTCTTTTTCGAAGCTGGAGAAACCACGTTGGACGACCGATTTCAGCGTGGGAAGGACATTTTGACCATTTTAATCGGCTTGTTGGGCGCCATTCTTGGATATTATTTTGGCCAGCAAGCGAACGCCTACAAACCGCCGCTGGGTCCAAAAACCCAGCAAGAGGGCTCAGCAAATACAGGGGGGCAACCGGGTTCATCGGGAGCCCTGACGAAATGAAAGCACCCTGACCACCGCCGTTGTGTGGCGGGATTGCAGCGGGCGCTGGCTGAGTTGTCTCAAAAAATCATGCGCCCCGCGAAGACAGTTGCGTCCAGGATCGTGCCGCGGCATCTAATCCGCCAAATCGCGGGCGGACGCTCGGCAAGCGACATAGCCCGTATTGCACGGCTCCGTCCGGCCGCCCGAGGCTCGCGCAGAGGAGGAACCAGCGATGTCAGCAATTGTCCAGCGCTACAATGTCGGCGGGGTTTATCTGCCGCGGCCGTTCAAGGTTCGCCGGCTCGGACATTTCGGCTTCAATGTCGAGAAGTTGCCCGAGGGCCGCGAGTTCTACGGCGACCTGCTGGGCTTTACCGCCTCCGACACGCTCGATTTTTCGCGCATGCCGTGGTTCCCGAAAGACGCCGACGTCGGCGACCCGCCCGGCTATTTCATGCGCTACGGCACCGACCATCACGCCTTCGTGCTGTTCCCGAAGCGGGTGATGGACCATCGCGCCGACCGCAAATTCGCACCCGAGGTCACGATCAACCAGATCACCTGGCAATGCGGCAGCCTGCGCGAGATCACCGAAGCGCACGATTACTTCGTGCATCATCAGGTCCGCGTCCAGCGCGTCGGGCGCGACATGCCGGGCAGCAACTGGCACGTCTATGTCTACGACCCGGACGGCCACACTAATGAATTTTATTACGGCATCGAGCAGGTCGGCTGGAACCAGCTCAGCAAACCGCGCGACATGTACTACCGCGGCTTCAACGAAAAGCCCTCGCTGCCGCAAATGTCCGAAGCCGCCGAGCTGTTCGAGGCGCGGGACAAGGGCATCGACGTGCTCTCCGGTCACCGACCGCAGCGGCCGCTGGCCTCGACCTATGACGTCGAAGGCGTGCTGTTGCCGCGGCCGTTCAAGATCACCAAAATCGGCCCATTGAGCCTATTCGTCGACGATGTCGAGCGTGCCGAGTCGTTCTATGGCGAGCGCCTCGGCTTTGTTAAGAGCGAAGAGGTGCAGTATCGCGGCGCGCGCTGCCTCTTTATGCGCTGCGGCGCCGAGCACCACAGCCTCGGGCTGTTTCCGAAGGAATTGCGCGGTGCGTTGGGGCTCAGCCCACACACGACCTGCATGTCGTTCGGCGTCGAACTCGGCAGCTATGCGCAACTGCGCGAGGCCGTCAAATTCCTGAAGGCGCACGGCGTCAGCTTTATCGACGCGATCCCGCCCGAGCTTTACCCCGGCATCGACTACTCGGCCTTTGCGCTCGACCCCGACGGCCATTGCATCCAGCTCTATTATTACATGGAGCAGGTCGGCTGGGACGGCCGTGTGCGCCCGGCATCGGAACGCCGCCAGGTCAACGGCAATTGGCCCGAAGCCCTGGAGCCATTGTCCGACACCTATGTCGATCAGGTCTTCCAAGGCCCGCTCGGCTGAAAAGACCTTTCTAATGAAGCCGTTCCGGTTCGGCGTGAATGTCGGGCCCTCGCGCTCTCGCGTTGAATGGGTGGAAAAGGCCCGCAAGCTCGAAGCCCTCGGCTACGACGCGCTGACCGTACCCGACCATCTTGCTGATCTCTTCGCGCCGATGCCGGCGCTCGTCAGCGCGGCCGAGGCGACGACGACCCTGCGGCTCGGCACCAACGTGCTCAACAACGACTTTCGCCATCCGGTGCTGGTGGCGCGCGAGGCGGCGACCGTCGATCTGTTGACGGACGGTCGGCTTATGCTCGGCCTGGGCGCCGGGCACATGCAATCCGAATACGAGGAAGCCGGATTGGCCTTCGATACGGGCGGCGCCAGGGTCGACCGGCTGGCGGAGGCGGTCGCCGTCATCAAGGGCCTGCTGAGCGGTAAACCGGTGACGTTCGCCGGCCGGCATTATCGCGTCAACGGCCACACGATTTACCCGCTACCGCTCCAACGACCGCATCCGCCGATCGCGATCGGCGGCAACGGCCGCCGGCTGCTGACCTTGGCCGCGCGGGAAGCCAACATCGTCGGCTTCTCAGGCATCACTTTTCGCCGCGGCGGGACCGCACCGGACCTTTCCGGATGGAAGGTGTCGGCTGTTGACGAACGGGTGCAGCTCGTCCGAGCGACCGCCGGCGACAGATACCCCGAGCTGGAGCTCAGCGTGCTAGTGCAACGTGTCCTGGTCGTGGCCGACCGTCGGCGAGCGGCCGAAGAGCTGGCCGGCCACCGGAATCAGCTCAGTCCCGACGAGATGCTCGATCGCCCCTACGTGCTCATCGGGACCGTGGACCAGATCATTGACGATCTGCGGGCGCGCCGAGAGCGATGGGGCTTTTCTTATTTTACGATACGCGAACCCTATATCGACGCGGCCGCCCCCATTGTCGCGCAACTCGCCGGCACATAGGTGTCTGTGTTTGCGCACAATCGAAGGGCTGGCGCACCGGCAGCGAGGGAGCGCGATGACGCCTGAGGCTTATCTCGATCGCGTGCGCGGCTTGCTGCCGGCATTGCGCGAGCGCGCGGCGCGGGCCGAAAAACTGCGCCGGCTGCCCGACGAAACCTTTGCCGATTTTCAGGAAGCGGGGCTGCTGCGCGCGTTGCAGCCCAAGCGCTACGGCGGCTACGAGCTCGATCCCGGAATCTTCTGCCAGGCGGTGACCGAGGTCGGCGCGGTCTGCGGCTCGAGCGGCTGGGTCTTGGGCGTGCTCGGCGTCCACAATTGGCATGTCGCGATCCTGCCGCCGCAGGCGCAGGAGGATGTCTGGGGCGCGGATGACAGCATCCAATTATCGACCTCGCTCGCACCCACCGGAACCGTCGAAAAGGTCGACGGCGGCTTTCGCGTAAAGGGCCGCTGGTCGTTTTCGAGCGGCTGCGATCATTGCCGATGGGCGGTGCTCGGCGGCATCGCCCCG
>DATMKU010000303.1:0-14434 GCA_035570935.1 Allostellaceae bacterium | reverse complement strand
AGCAGCACGAGAACGCCGTCCTGGATCGTGGCGAGCTTTTGCTCGCGCAGCCGGTCGAGCGTGCGTGCCACATGGACGCGCGAGATGCCGGCGGCATCGGCGATGTCGCGCCGCTGCAACGGGAAGGGACAAGTCGACCCGCCATTGACCATGCCGCGCTGGCGCAGCCGGTCGAAGGTTTCCAGCATCAAATAGCCGATCCGCTGCTCGGCGTTGCTACGGCCCAAGAGCGACAGCCGCACGTCGGCGCGCTGCTCTTCCTCGACCCGCGTCTGCATGATGTTGAAGGCGAGCCCCGGCTGCCCGCCGAACAGGTCGGTCATCGTACGACCGGAAAGGACGCACAGGGTCACCGGCGTCAAGGCCTGGACCGAGTGTCTGACCGTGCCCAACAGCGCCGAGGCGATCCCAATCATGTCCCCGGGCAGGACGATGTCGAGGATTTGGCGAGAGCCTTTCGGCAAGCGGTGATAGCGTATCGCCCAGCCTTCGAAGAGGGTGTAGGCGGGTCCGCCGATCTCGTCCTCTTGAATAATGTCGACCCGCGGCGCCACCACGATGTGGTCCGTCTTCATTTCCGAAACGAACTTGAGTTCGACCTCCGAAAAAGGCCGGAACAATGGCTTGCGCCGAAGCGGACATTGCTCGCACGGCACGAACATCGGCGCATTCTACCCCCTTGCCGCGGTTCATTATCTGGTGAACTGCCCCAGGGCCAGCTAAATTCCGAAAGAAAATCAACGTTCTTGCTCGCGTAACAAGTCGCCGGCAAAAGCTGAAAAACGGCGTTCATTGTCTACCGCGGTGCCCCAAATGTTGCGCCGCGTGTCTTGGCGTCGTTTACATTTCCGCATGCTCGGTCGTCGAAGCCGGTCGCCGCGTGGAGAATCAGCCGCGTGGAGAATCAATCGTCTCGACACGAGCGCCATCGCGGCGTCGGCCGGCCGCCCCCGGCGCCGCCGACAAGAGCCCAGCGGCGACGCGATCTCAGCTTCACGGGCGCGGCGGACAAAGCGCGGGTGCTGCCAACCGAAGGCTTGTATGATCAGGCCCGCAGCTTGGGCAGGAGCAGATAATGGAAAAGGTCTTTCCCGACACGAATGCTGCATTGGCCGGCGTGCTGCGGGACGGCATGACGATCATGGCCGGGGGGTTCGGGCTATGCGGAATCCCCGAGAAACTGATCGCCGCGATCCGGGAAGCGCGCGTCCGCGATCTGACCGTCATCTCGAATAACGCCGGGATCGACGGCGTGGGTCTGGGCGTGCTGCTCGAAAGCGGTCAGATCCGCAAGATGATCTCGTCCTATGTCGGCGAGAACAAGTTGTTTGCCGATCTCTATCTGAAAGGCCAGCTCGAACTCGAATTCAATCCGCAGGGGACGCTCGCCGAGCGGATCCGCGCCGGCGGCGCCGGCGTCCCGGCCTTTTTCACCAAGACCGGCGTCGGCACGCTGATCGCCGAGGGCAAGGAGACGCGCGAATTCGACGGCGAAACCTATGTCATGGAACGCGGCCTCGTCGCCGATCTCGCCGTCATCCACGCTTGGAAGGGCGATCGCGAGGGCAATCTCGTCTATCGCAAGACCGCGCGGAACTTCAACCCAGTCATGGCGACCGCCGGACAGGTCACCGTCGCCGAGGTCGAGCACCTGGTCGAGCCGGGCGAAATCGACCCCGACCACATCCATACGCCGGGGGTCTTCGTCAACCGGATCGTACACCCCGCTTCGTTCGACAAGCGCATCGAACAGCGCACCGTGCGCCGGCGCGGCGCCTAACCACAGGAGTTGCGACATGCCCTGGACACGCGACGAGATGGCGCGCCGCGCGGCGGTCGAGCTGAGGGACGGCTTTTACGTCAATCTCGGCATCGGCATCCCGACCCTGGTCTCGAACTTCATCCCGGCCGGGATCACGGTCCAACTGCAAAGCGAGAACGGCATGCTCGGCATGGGGCCGTTCCCCTATGAGGGCGAAGAGGACCCGGACTTAATCAACGCGGGCAAGCAGACCATCACCGAACTGCCGACGACGAGCTATTTCGACAGTGCCCAATCCTTTGGCATGATTCGCGGCGGGCATATCGACCTGTCGATCCTCGGCGCGATGCAGGTGTCCGAAACCGGCGACCTCGCCAACTGGATGATCCCTGGCCGCATGGTCAAAGGCATGGGGGGTGCAATGGACCTGGTCGCCGGGGTCAAGCGGGTCATCGTCTTGATGGAGCATACCGCGCGCAACGAGGCGAAGCTGCTGCATCGCTGTACTCTGCCGCTGACCGGCCAAGGGGTGGTGGACACGGTGATCACCGATCTCGGGGTTTTCGCCATCGGCCGCGCCGGCATGACCCTGACCGAGCTGGCGCCGGGTGTCGCGCTCGACGAGATTCGGGCAAAGACCGAAGCGTCCTATCGGGTCAGCGAGGGGCTCGCCTGATCGGCAGACCGACAAAGAGGGGAAGCGAGCGGGCCAGCCGCCGCGGCCGCGGCTGGGCAGCGCGGGCCGCCTGTGACGGATGTCCGCTACGAGCGTCCAACCAGCCGGCGATGCAATCGTCCGTCGACCGGCGGAGGGCTCCGCAACCCCGATCTGCGGCCGGAACGCCGCCGGCAACCGATCGCTGACGGATGCCGGCGCCGGCCGCGCCGGGGTCGCCGGCGGGCGTTGCCGATATGCGGCAGAACGCCGCGGTTGTGGCGGACCGCCAAAACGACACCTGATGCCGCCGCGCCACGCGGGGGATGACAATCCTCTATGTTAACCTACATTTTTATTGGGATTTCCCGATACCCAATATATGCTGATGAGGGTCGGGAAGATTGGCACAACATGTTGTCCGAGTCCCGCGTTGTGGCGCATCAGAAGGGGTGGTTTCGCGGGCACATCGCGATCTCTCGCGAGGCGTTGCGATGCTCCGTACTCTCGCCACAAAGGCTTGGCATAGTGATTGCGTCAATAACGTTGGGAAAGGAGGCGCGATCGATGGCGATCGGGCCGCAGGATCCTTCGGCTGCTATGGGGTCGGGAACACCGCGATGGTGATCATCACGGAGCCCCGAGCCGCGATTGCGGCCACTGGAGATTTTGGCGAATGTTTTTCGTCGTGCGGCGTTCACTCTGTCGCGGCAACGTAATGCGACTGGGTTTGGGCGTTGGCGTCGGTCGAGGTGTGAGATGAGATTCGACGACGGGATTTTCGAGCTTTATTCAAGGTTGTACGACAATCGGCGCGAGGTCGAGCTGTCGGTTGAGGATTATCTCGGTAAATGTTCCGACGATTCGTCCTTCTATGCCGGCGCCGCCGAGCGGATGCTGAAGGCGATCGGCGAACCGGCGATGATCGACACGAGCCAGGATGGGCGTCTTGGCCGGATCTTTATGAACCGCACGATCAAGGTCTACCCGGAGTTCTCCGATTTCTTCGGGATGGAAGAGACGATCGAGCGCATCGTCGGCTTCTTCCGCCATGCCGCCCAAGGGCTCGAGGAGCGCAAGCAGATCCTCTATTTGCTCGGCCCGGTCGGCGGCGGCAAATCCTCGCTCGCCGAGCGCTTGAAGCAGCTGATGGAGAAAGAGCCGGTCTATGTGTTGAAGGCCGGCAAGGAGATCAGCCCGGTTTTCGAGAGCCCGCTCGGCCTGTTCGATCCGACGACGTTCGGCGCCGAACTGGAAAAGCGCTATGGCATTCCGCAGCGGCGGCTGACCGGCACCCTCTCGCCCTGGGCGGTCAAGCGGCTCGACGAGTTTGGCGGAGACATCACCAAATTCACCGTCGTGCGGATGCAGCCGTCCCGGCTCAAGCAGATCTGCATCTCCAAGACCGAGCCCGGCGACGAGAACAACCAAGACGTGTCGAGCCTGGTCGGCAAGGTCGATATCCGCAAGCTCGAGTTCTTCAGCCAAAACGACCCCGACGCCTATTCCTATTCGGGCGGGCTCAATCGCACGACCCAGGGGCTGCTCGAGTTCGTCGAGATGTTCAAGGCCCCGATCAAGATGCTGCATCCGCTCCTGACCTCGACCCAGGAAGGCAACTACGTCGGGTCGGAGAACATCGGCGGCATCCCCTATCAGGGCATCGTGCTGGCGCACTCGAACGAAGCCGAGTGGCAGAGCTTCAAGAACAACAAGAACAACGAAGCCTTTATCGACCGCATCTCCGTCATCAAGGTGCCGTATTGCCTGCGTTCCACCGAGGAGCGCAAGATCTACGAAAAGCTGCTGCAAAACAGCGAGCTGTCGAATGCGGCGTGTGCGCCATCGACATTGGACATCCTATCGCGGTTCAGCGTATTGTCGCGGCTAAAGCCGCATGAGAACTCGAATTTGTATTCGAAGATGCGGGTCTATGATGGCGAAAGCTTGAAGGACACCGACCCGCGCGCCAAGTCGGGCCAGGAATACCGCGACGCCGCCGGGGTCGACGAGGGCATGGACGGCATCTCGACCCGCTTCGCCTTCAAGGTGCTGTCGAGCACTTTCAATTTCGACACGCAGGAGGTCGCGGCCGACCCGGTCCACCTGATGTACGTGCTCGAGCAGGCGATCTGGCGCGAGCAGTTTCCGGACGATGTCGAGAAAAAGTACCTGAACTTCATCAAAGCCGAACTGGCGCCGCGTTATGCCGAGTTCATCGGCCACGAGATCCAGAAGGCCTATCTCGAATCCTATTCCGATTACGGGCAGAACCTGTTCGACCGCTATGTCGCCTATGCCGACGCCTGGATCGAGGATTCGGACTACAAGGATCCCGACACCGGGCAGCTGATGAACCGCGAGCTGTTGAACCAGGAGCTGTCGAAGATCGAGAAGCCGGCCGGCATCGCCAATCCCAAGGACTTCCGCAACGAGGTCGTCAAATTCGCGTTGCGGGCGCGCGCTGCCAATTCGGGGCGCAACCCGTCCTGGACCTCGTACGAGAAGTTGCGCGAAGTCATCGAGCGGCGCATGTTCTCACAGGTTGAGGATCTGTTGCCGGTGATCAGTTTCGGGTCGAAGAAGGACAGCGAGACCGAGAAAAAGCATGCCGACTTCCTCGAGCGGATGGTGGCGCGCGGCTACACCGAGCGCCAGGTCCGGCGCCTGGTCGAGTGGTATATGCGGGTCAACAAGGCCGGATAGGTGTCAGCAATGATGCCCGGTCTGGAGGGAAGACGATGAACATTGTCGACCGCCGGCCCAACCCCAAGGGCAAGAGTCTGAGCAACCGGCAGAGGTTTCTGTCGCGCGCCAGAGCCGAGGTCAAATCAGCGGTGCAGAACGCCTTGCGCAAGCGCAAGGTCGCCGATGTCGAACATGGCGAAAAGGTGGCGATCCCGATGCGCGGGATCGTCGAGCCGGTGTTTCATCACAGCCGGCGCACCGGCCGGGCCGAGCATGTCGTGCCGGGCAACAAGGAATATGTCCGAGGGGACGAGATCCCGCGTCCGACCGGCGGCGAAGGCCGCGGCGGCTCGGAGGGGAGCCCCGATGGATCGGGTGAGGACGCGTTCGAATTCACCCTTTCAAAGGACGAGTTCCTCGACATGTTCTTCGAGGATCTCGAACTTCCCGACCTGGTCAAAAAGAGCCTGCGTGAGACGTTTGCGTTCGATTTGCAGCGCGCCGGGTACACGGTCACCGGCACGCCGTCGAACCTCAGCGTGCGCCGCACGATGCGCAACAGCATGGCGCGGCGCATCTCGCTGCGCCGGCCAAAGCAGTGGGAAGTCGAGGCGCTGCGCGAGGCGGTCGAAGAGGCGCGCGCCCGCGACGACGACGACGAAGTTGGAAAGCTGACGCTCGAGCTCGAGCGCGCCGAGCATCGCAGCAAGATCATCCCGTACATCGACCCGATCGACGTGCGCTACAACCGCTTCGAGCGGGTGCCGCGGCCCAACACCGAAGCGGTGATGTTCTGCCTGATGGACGTGTCGGGGTCGATGACCGAAGCGATGAAGGACTTGGCCAAGCGGTTCTTCATGCTGTTGCACGTCTTTCTGGTGCGGCGTTATCGGCATGTCGACGTCGTCTTTATCCGCCATACGAGCACCGCCGAAGAGGTCGACGAAGAGACGTTTTTCTACAGCCGCGAGACTGGCGGCACGGTGGTTTCCACGGCACTCGAAAAAATGCTCGAAATCGCGCGGGCGCGCTACCCGACCGACCGCTGGAACATCTATGCCGCGCAAGCCTCGGACGGCGACAATTACGGGGCCGACAGCGGCCGCTGCGTTGCCTTGCTCGGCGGCGAGGTGCTGCCGATCTGCCAGTACTTTGCTTATGTCGAGGTCGGCGACGGCATGGGCGGCAGCCTGACCGGGCTCGCTCGCGACAGCGATCTGTGGCGCGCCTATAGCGAGGTGGCGCCGGCGCATCCGCATTTCGCGATGCGCCGGGTCGGCGACCCGTCGCAGATCTTCTCGGTCTTCCACGAATTGTTTGCGAAAGGGGGCGTTCGTGCCTGACACACGCTCCGCGCCGATGGCGCGGCTCGAAGCCTCGGCGCCGCTGTTCAGCGGCCCCAATTGGGATTACGGCTCGCTTCGCCAGACCCACGACGCGATCGAAAGGATCGCCATCGACGAACTGGGGCTCGACGTTTACCCGGTACAGGTCGAGGTCATCACCTCCGAGCAGATGCTCGACGCGTACGCCTCGGTCGGCCTGCCGCTGATGTATCGGCATTGGAGCTTTGGCAAGCGTTTCGCGTTTCACGAGACCCTCTACCGCAAGGGCTTGCAGGGCCTCGCTTACGAAATCGTCATCAATTCCAACCCCTGCATCTGCTACATCATGGAGGAAAACTCCATGACCATGCAGACGCTGGTCATGGCGCACGCCGCGTTTGGCCACAATCACTTCTTCAAGAACAATTACCTGTTTCGGCAGTGGACCGACGCCAACGGCATTCTGGATTATTTGAGCTTTGCCCGCGACTATGTCGCCAAATGCGAGGAACGCCACGGGGCCGAGGCGGTCGAGCGGGTGCTCGACGCCGCGCACGCGCTAAAGGACCACGGCGTCAACCGCTATGCCCATCGCACCAAGCCCAACCTCGCCGAAGAGCGGCGGCGGGCCGAGGAATGGCAGGCGCATGCCGAGGCGACCTACAACGATCTGTGGCGCACCGTTCCCGGTACGGGCCGGGACAAGGAAGACCCGGATACCGCCGAAGCGCGGTTGCAGGAAATCAAGCGCGAGCTCGGTCTACCCGAGGAAAACCTGCTCTATTTGATCGAAAAGCGGGCGCCGCGTCTCGAAGACTGGCAGCGCGAACTGGTTCGCATCGTCCGCCTCATCGCGCAATATTTCTACCCGCAAAAGCAGACCCAGATGATGAACGAGGGCTGCGCGACCTTTGTCCATTACGAGATCATGCGGCGATTGCACGACAAGGGCCTGATCACCGAAGGTTCGATGCTCGAATTCCTCCATTCGCATTCGAGCGTCATCTTCCAGCCGGATTTCGACGACCCGCGGTTCAGCGGGATAAATCCCTATGCTCTCGGTTTTGCGATGATGTCGGATATTCGGCGCATCTGCGAGGAGCCGACCGAGGAGGACAAGGGATTCTTCCCGGATATCGCCGGCAAGGGCAACGGCTATGGGGTGCTGCGCCATGCCTGGGCCAACTACCGCGACGAAAGCTTTGTCTTGCAGTATTTGAGCCCCGAGATCATCCGTCGTTTCCGGCTGTTCGAGGTTTCGGACGACAGCTCAAAGCCAGCGCTCCGGGTCGAGGCGATCCACGACGACATCGGGTATCGCAAGATCCGCAGCGCACTGTCGCGGCAATACGATCTGTCGCGCCGCGAACCCGATATCCAGGTCGTCGATGTCGATCTGCGCGGCGATCGTTGCCTAATTCTTGCGCATTATGTGCATGATGGCGTGCTGCTCGCCGAAAAAAGCTGCCGATCGGTCCTGCGGCATGCGGCGGTGTTGTGGGGCTATGCGGTCAAACTGCTCGAAATCGATGCAGCGACCGATAAAACCCTGAAGACCTACGAGGTCGCGCAGTCCGGGTAAGTTTGGGCGGGCAGCGCGCGCCAACGGGAGGCGGGCGATGGAGGTTGTATTCGACAGCGGTACGGGCGAGCAGGAGGTCTGGGTCTTCGTCAAGGAAGGCAGCCGCATCGAACTCGGCGCTCAACTGATGCCAAAAAGCCAGCCGACCGATCTCGCCGTGGTGTGGCGCGCGTCGGTCAAATGCGCAATGGTCCAGAGCATCGTTTCTTCCGCCTACCAAGTCCTGCCGAACCGCAGCCAATCCTATCAGGGGCGGCTTACAGGCTATGGGCCGACGAAAGAATTTTTGCATTTGCAAGACTTCATGGCGAGGACGCTTACGCCCGACTTCGATGCATACCGTGCAGAATTGGAGACTCCTGAGGATGCCATCGTCTTCTGGGCAAATGTCAGGCACGGGGACGATCGCGGTCTAGAGGAAGCCCCAGACAATATCGGGATCAGGGTGCCGTTCCGCTCGTCGGCGGGCTGGGCCGGCGGCTTGATCGCCGATGCGGTTTCGTCGACGCGCAACGTCTCACCGACCACCGCGCGAGAGTGGCTCGATGCGATCATCGGAGAATTTCTGGTCCAGGGCGGCAGCAGAAGCTCGGCCACTTGAGTAGTGGGGCACGAAGGCAAAGTGACCCCGAGTGTCATGCCGGTGTCCGGGGAGGGCAGGAATGGGGAAGCAGGTCACGGTGAACGGCCTGTTGTCGCTGCGCATCGACGTGATCGACAAGTCGGGCGCGGCGGTGGCGACATTGACCAGCGCAACCCCGGAGCCTACCTGTATCATCTATATAGAGAATATTTCGGGCAGCACGCGCAGCGTCAGGTTTGTGAATACGCTTCCGAATGGCACCGCCTGGATGGAGTTTAGCGGCCACCCTTCGGGCACGGCCAATCGCTGGCCAGACGGTATCGACAATATCCCCGACGGAAAGGTTCGCGAGCGGCGCTGTGCCCTGCCGCACAAAGCGGGGACCGCCAAAAAGCAGCCGATTCAATGTAACGAAGTCTCACAGGTGCTCGGCCCGCCCCCCACAACCGGCTCGATTCGCCTTTGGAACCGAGAGACGCACAACCTGCCATTCTCTCATGAGATCGATATCGATCCATAATGCTGCTTGAGGCGGCGTTCTGGCTGGCAATTTTGCCACCGCTGTTCGCGATCCTTGTCGAGGCCTGCAATCCGATAAACGGCACCTCCATCAGGGCCAGCGCCGCGCTCGATTTAACGGCTGATTTCGGGGGCCTGTCCCGCGACGATTTTGATGCTCTGCTCGGGGTCATCGAGCAATCGGGAGCCGCCATCGGCGAGGCGTCCGGATTGGCGTCCACTCTGATCGCTTCGATCATAAGTGGCATAGCGGTTCTGCATGAGGTTTCCAGTCCGTACTGGCCGATCGTTGTCTATGTATTGATTTTCATCATCCTGGCGATTTTTCCGCTCTGGCTGATGTCGGGCCTCACCTATGCGCAAATCAGCGCCCGCAATGCGTCGATCCCCACTCCTTGGAGAACAATCAGGATCCCGCTGAAACGAACAAAAGTCATCTCCCTGACCATTTATGCGGCCAACGTCGTCCTGATTATCTTCGCGATACTGGTTTTCTCGACAAACGAAACAGCGCGCGATTTCCGGATCGGAACGGGCGGGGCCAGCGTCGCGATCGTCGATCGCCAGCAGCAATCCATCCGGGATTGGGGCGAGACGCAAGAATTGCTGCTTCGCTGGGCGTCCTTGCAGGACCAGATCAGCGGCCTGGCTGGCTGGATCGCTCTGCTGCAAAAGCTAGTCGCGCCGCCGGCTTCGGAGACGGTTCTCGGACCCCACGGTTGGCAGCGGATTCAGGTCGGCCTCGTGCGGGCCGGCTTTGATCCGGGTCCGATCGATGGCCGTTCAGGCCCCAAGACGCGTGCCGCCATTCGCCGATTCCAGCAACAGGAGAGTGACGGCGCAGGCGCTGGCGGGGTTCTGACCCCGCGTGAGATTGCGCAACTCTGGCCGGGAGGTGCGCAGCCCTGATCGCTGTTAACCGCGGCGCACGCGGGGCGAAGCGACGGCGGCCGAAGCCGGCGCGCCCTCTTGCCTTGCGCCCCGTGTCGCCGGCAGCCATTTTGCCCGGCATGGAGGATGATCTGATCGTTCTGGGCATCGAAACGAGTTGCGACGAGACTGCGGCAGCGGTCGTCGCCGAGACTGCGGCGGGCCCGCAGATTCTCTCCAACCTGGTGCGCTCGCAGCTCGACGAGCACGCGCCCTATGGCGGCGTCGTCCCCGAGATCGCGGCCCGTGCGCACCTCGATCATCTCGATACACTGGTAGAGCGCGGGCTCGCCGCGGCCGGGATCACTCTCTGCGATGTTGACGGGGTGGCCGCCGCCGCCGGGCCCGGGCTGATCGGCGGGCTGATCGTCGGCACGATGATGGCCAAGGGGATCGCCTGGGCGGCCGGCAAGCCATTTATCGCCGTCAATCACCTCGAAGCGCATGCGCTCAGCGTGCGGCTGACCAATCGCGTCGCTTTCCCCTATCTGCTGCTGCTGGTGTCCGGCGGACATTGCCAATTGCTCGCCTGCACCGGCGTCGGTCGTTTCACCCGCCTCGGCACCACCTTAGACGATGCCGCCGGCGAGGCCTTTGACAAGACAGCAAAGCAGATCGGGCTCGGCTATCCAGGCGGGCCGGCGATCGAGCGCGCCGCGCAACGCGGTGACGGGCGGCGCTTTCGCCTCCCTCGGCCGCTCGTCGGCCGCCCCGGCTGCGACTTTTCGTTTTCAGGGCTGAAAACCGCGGTGCGACGGATCGCGCTGGAACATCAGCCGCTGACCGCGGCAGACCAAAGCGACCTCGCCGCGGCGATCGAAGAGGCGATCTGCGATGTGCTTTGCGATCGCACCGAGAACGCCATCGGCTGGTTTCGCGGCCATTGCGCCGAGGGAACGACGCTGGTCGCGGCCGGCGGCGTTGCCGCCAACAGCCGGCTGCGGCGGCGCCTCGCCGATTTGGCGGCATTGGCCGATCTCGAGTTTTTGGCGCCGCCCGCCGCATTGTGCACCGACAACGCGGCGATGGTCGCCTGGGCGGGGCTGGAGCGGCTCCGGCTCGGCCTCGTCGACGACCTCGCCGCCGCGCTCCATCCGCGATGGCCGCTCGACCCCACGGCCGCGCCGCGCCGCGGCGCCGGGATCAAGGCGTAACCCTATGAAGCGGCTCGTGGTCATCGGCGCCGGCGCGTGGGGGACGGCGCTCGCGATCGTCGCGCAGCGCGCCGGAACGGGCGCGATATTATGGGCGCGCGACCCGGAAGTCGCCGCGGCGATCAACGAGCGCCACCAGAATCCATATTACCTGCCCGGCGTCGCGCTCGATCCGGCGATCGCGGCAACCGCCGATCTCGAGTCCGCGGTCGCAACCGCCGATGCGGCTCTGCTTGCGGTGCCGGCGCAGTTTCTTCGCGGCGTGCTGGGTGCTTTGCGGGGCCGTGTTCGGCCCGGCCTGCCGGTGTTGCACTGCGCCAAGGGCATCGAAATCGGCACGCTCGCGACGATGTCGCAAATCGGCGCCGAACTGCTGCCGGGATCGCCCTACGCGGTGCTGTCGGGTCCGAGCTTTGCCGCCGAGGTCGCCTCGGGCCTGCCCACGGCGGTCACCATCGCCGGTACCGACACGGCGGTCGCCAAGCTGTTTATGGCGGCCCTTGGCGGCAATCGGTTCCGCCCCTATCTGTCGCCGGACCCGGTCGGCGCTGAAATCGGCGGTGCCGTCAAAAACGTATTGGCGATCGCCTGCGGGATCGTCGTCGGGCGCGGGCTCGGCGACAACGCCCGGGCGGCGCTGATCACCCGCGGCCTTGCCGAGATGGTTCGCCTCGGGCTCGCGCAAGGAGCGCAGGCCGAGACGTTTCGCGGGCTCTCGGGGCTGGGCGACCTCGTCCTCACCTGCGGCGCCGGGCAATCGCGCAACCATGCCCTGGGGTTGGCGCTGGGTCATGGGCACAGCCTGGAGGCGGCGCTCGCCGGCCGCCGCTCGGTGGTCGAGGGTGTCGCGACAGCCGCTGCCGCCGCCGAATTGGCGGCGCGCCTCGGGATCGAGATGCCGATCAGCGAAGCGGTCGATGCGGTGCTGCATCGCGGCGTTGCGATCGACGAGATGACCGATCGGCTGCTGCGGCGGCCCTATCGCTCGGAATAGCCCTGTGTCGCACCCCTCGGCCGCGCATGGCCCCCGGCCAAGAAAAATGGTTTTCCGCACTGCCGGAAAGCCAATATCATGAGACAACGAGCGAGGCGATCGGTCCGGGTCGAGATGAGCGACAACGCAAGGCGCGGCGAGGAAGGACCGGGGACGGGTGTCGTCGTCAAGGCGAAGCCAAAGACGAAAAAACCGTCTATGTACAAGGTGTTGATGTTAAACGATGACTACACGCCGATGGAGTTTGTCGTTCACACCCTGGAGCGTTTCTTTGGCAAGAACCGGCAAGAGGCGACCCGCATCATGCTGCATGTGCACCGGCGCGGGGTCGGGATCTGCGGCGTCTACACCTACGAGGTCGCCGAGACCAAGGTAACCCAGGTCATGGACTTTGCCCGGCAGCACCAGCATCCGCTGCAGTGTACGCTGGAAAAGGATTAGGCAAGGAAGGAAGGTCGGGAGTGCTGTCACGCAATCTCGAAAAATCGCTGCACCGGGCGCTCGCCTATGCCAATGACCGGCGCCACGAATACGCCACGCTCGAACATTTGCTGCTGGCGCTGACCGAGGATCAGGATGCGGTGGCGGTGTTGCGCGCTTGCAGCGTCGACCTCGAGCGGCTGCGCCGCGAAGTCTTGGCCTATGTCGACAACGAACTCGGCAATCTGGTCTCGGCGCACAAGGACGACGCCAAGCCGACAGCGAGCTTTCAGCGCGTCTTGCAGCGCGCGGCCATCCATGTCCAATCCTCGGGCCGCGAAGAGGTGACCGGCGCCAATGTGCTGGTCGCGATGTTCGCCGAGCGCGAGAGCCACGCGGTTTATTTCCTGCAAGAGCAGGACATGACGCGTTTTGACGCGGTCAATTACATCTCGCACGGCATCGCCAAGGCGCCGGGGCGCTCGGAGACGCGGCGCGTTCAGGGCGCCGATGAGGACGAGCGCAACGACAAGTCGCAAAAGCGCAGTCACGACGCGCTCGACGCCTATTGCGTCAATCTGAACAAAAAGGCGAAAGGCGGCCGCATCGACCCGCTGATCGGGCGCGAGGCCGAAGTCGAGAGGACGATCCAGATCCTTTGCCGGCGGTCGAAAAACAACCCGCTCTATGTCGGCGATCCCGGTGTCGGCAAAACCGCGATCGCCGAGGGGCTGGCGCGCCGGATCGTCCAGCGCGAGGTCCCCGAAGTGTTGACCAACGCGACGATCTATGCCCTCGACATGGGCGCGTTACTGGCGGGAACCCGCTACCGCGGCGATTTTGAGGAGCGCTTGAAGGCGGTGTTGTCCGAACTCGAAGCGCAGCCCGGCGCCATCCTCTTTATCGACGAGATCCATACCGTGATCGGCGCTGGGGCCACGAGCGGCGGGGCGATGGACGCCTCGAATTTGTTGAAGCCGGCACTGGCCGGCGGCGTCATCCGGTGCATCGGCTCGACGACCTACAAGGAATACCGCAACTATTTCGAGAAGGATCGGGCACTCGTCCGCCGCTTTCAGAAGATTGACGTCAACGAGCCGACGGTCGAGGATTCGATCAAAATCCTGCGAGGCCTGAAGCCCTATTACGAGCGGCACCACAAGGTCCGCTACACCGCCGACGCGATCAGGGCCGCGGTGGAGTTGTCGCACCGCTACATCGGCGACCGCAAATTGCCGGACAAGGCGATCGACGTGATCGACGAGACGGGTGCGGCGCAGATGCTGGTGCCGGAGAACCGCCGGCGCAAAACCATCACCGCGCGCGAGGTCGAGACGGTCATCGCGACGATGGCGCGGATCCCGCCAAAGAGCGTCTCGCGCGACGATCGCGAGGTGCTGCGCAACCTCGATCGCGATTTGAAGACGATGGTGTTTGGCCAGGACAGCGCGATCGAGGCGCTGGTCTCGGCGATCAAACTGGCGCGCGCCGGCCTTCGCGACCCGGAAAAGCCGATCGGCTCATACCTGTTCTCCGGGCCGACCGGGGTCGGCAAGACCGAGGTCGCGCGCCAGCTCGCCCGCACCCTCGGCATCGAGATCACCCGCTTCGACATGTCGGAATACATGGAACGGCACACTGTTTCGCGGCTGATCGGCGCGCCGCCCGGCTATGTCGGCTTTGACCAGGGCGGGTTGCTGACCGACGCGATCGACCAACACCCGCATTCGGTGCTGCTGCTCGACGAGATCGAAAAGGCCCATCCCGATCTGTTCAACATTTTGTTGCAGGTGATGGATTACGGGAAGCTCACCGACCACAA
>DATMKU010000302.1:0-18255 GCA_035570935.1 Allostellaceae bacterium | reverse complement strand
CGCCGCCCCGCTGGTGGAGCCGGTCAACACCCCGGCCCGGCGCTACGAACGCGATCGCGAGAGCGCCGCCGCCGCCGATTGAGCACCCCAGTCGAAAAGCGGCGAAATTCCCGTGCAACCGGGAAAAATCCGGGAATTTTTCGCGGTTGTCGCCTTCCTTAAGGCGGAATCATCATTGTAATCAATCGATTACAGAAGATCACCGAGGTGCAGTAAACGGGAATTTTTTCGGCTTAACCGGGAAACGATTTTGCTTAACCGGGAATTCGACGTTTACGGGGACCGCCATCCTTTTGATCATTTCCATCCTGGTTACGCTACACGTGGTTTGTGACGTTTTTTGAGATGTCCGAATCGGCTTCCGCGAGCAAGTACGCCGATACGACCGCGGATGGTGATGCACCGAGATTAGAGCGGCTGATCGCGCCGGCCACCGGCGGGTTTCGCTTTCCGCTTGCCCGGCCGCGCACGGCCTCGGCCAGCTGCCGGCGGATAGATCGCGAGGATGTCACTTGCATCTTGAAAGTGGCTGAGAGAGGGGTTACTTTCATCGTGAAAGTTAGTGGGGGCGCCCGATGCAGCGCAAGAACTATGGCAATATGAAATGCCCGATCGCCCGCAGCCTCGACCGGGTCGGCGAGTGGTGGTCGATCCTGATCCTGCGCGACGCGTTTTACGGTTTGCGGCGGTTCGACGAGTTCCAGAAGAGCCTCGGCGTCGCCCCCAACATCCTGACCCGGCGGCTTAACGCGCTCGTGCAATCGGGCCTGTTGGAGCGCCGCCGCTACAGCGACCACCCGCCCCGCGACGAATATCTGCTGGCCGACCGTGGCCGTGATTTTCACCCGGTCCTGCTCGCCTTGTCTGCCTGGGGCAACCGCCATTTCGCTCCCGAGGGGGCGGCGGTGCAACTCGTCAACAACCGCACGGGGGCCCTGGTCGAACCGGTCCTGGTCGATGGTGCTACCGGCGAGAAGATCGCCGGCCCCGGCTTTTTGTTCGTTCCCGGACCCGGCGCCGATGACGGCGTGCGCGAGCGGCTGTTTGAACGCGGGCATCGGCCCTTTGCCCAAGGAGGGGAAGCATGAGCGCCGAAATCCTCGACCGCGGCGCCGCGCGCGAACTCGCCCCCGACAGCCTGCTCGGGATCCCGGCAGTCCGACCGCGCCTTCGCTTTGATCGGCGGCTCGGCCTCGCGGCACTCGGGATGCTGGTCGCCGGTGGGATCGCCTGGTACGGCTGGAATTGGTGGGAGGTCGGCAGGTTCATCGAAACCACCGACGATGCCTATGTGGGCGGCAACGTGACCACCTTGTCGCCGCATGTCGCGGGCTTCGTGTCTGAGATCCTGGTTCGCGACAATCAGTTCGTCAAAGCCGGCCAGTTGCTGATCACCCTCGACGACCGCGACTACAAGGCCAATCTCGCGCATGCCGAGGCGGT
The DNA here is from genome assembly GCA_035570935.1 of Allostellaceae bacterium. GTDB lineage: Bacteria > Pseudomonadota > Alphaproteobacteria > ATCC43930 > CGMCC-115725 > AP-15. Next base: position 16,812 of record DATMKU010000302.1, on the reverse strand, counting down.
GGTTCAGAACCAGAGGGCGGCGCTCGCCAATCTGCATGCGAAATACACGCTGCAGCAGATGATGATCGCGCAGGCCCAAGCCCAATTGGCCGCGGACCAGGCCGAGGCCGGCTGGACGCGCGAGGATGCCGCCCGCTACCATGCGCTGGCGCTGACCACTTTTGGCACGGTGCAAGCCGACCAGAAGGCATTCGCCGCCAACCGCAAGGCGACCGCCGCGGTGCGCGCCGGCGAGGCCAGCCTCGACGCCGCCAAGCAGCAACTGGCGGTGATCGACACCGAAATCGCCGAAACCCAGGCGAGCCTGGCCCAGGCGCTGGCCAATCTGCAAACCGCCCAGCTCGATCTCGGCTACACCCAAATTCGCTCGCCCACCGACGGGTATGTCGGCAATCGCGCCGCCGATATAGGTGCATATACGACTATTGGCGCGGCGCTGTTGGCGATCATCCCGGCGCATGGGCTTTGGGTCGATGCGAATTTCAAGGAAGACCAGCTGGCGCGGATGCGGCCGGGGCAACACGTCACCTTTTTTGCCGATGTGCTCCCGGGCCGCACCTTTGCGGGCCGGCTGGTGAGCCTCGCCCCGGCGACAGGTGCCGTCTTCAGCGTGATCCCGCCGGAAAACGCGACCGGCAACTTCACCAAGATCGTGCAGCGCGTCCCCGTTCGCATCGCCGTCGACGATAACGGCGGGACCTTGGGACTGCTGCGCCCCGGCCTGTCAACGACGGTAAGCGTATATACCCGCGCCTCGGCGGAGACCAAGAAATGACTGCGTCGGCGACCGCCTCCACGCAACCGGCCGCACCGAGCATCGTGCCGTTCGCGGTCATGTGCGTCGGCATGTTCGTGGCGTTGCTCGACATCCAGATCGTCGCGGCTTCGTTGCAGGATATCGGCGGCGGGCTCTCCGCCGCGCAGGACGACATCAGCTGGGTGCAGACCGCTTATCTCATCGCCGAGATCATCGTGATCCCGCTGTCCGGCTGGCTGACCCGGGTGTTCTCGACGCGCTGGCTGTTCGCGGCATCGGCGGCCGGGTTCACCCTCGCCAGCATGCTGTGCGGGATCGCCTGGAACATCGAGAGCATGATCGTGTTCCGCGCCCTGCAAGGGATGCTCGGCGCCTCGATGATCCCAACCGTCTTCACGTCGTCGTTCCATTATTTCCCAGGCCCGCGCCGGGTCTATTCGGCGGCGGTGGTCGGGACGATCGCCTCGGTCGCGCCGGTTTTGGGCCCGGTGATCGGCGGCTGGATCACCGACACGCTCGATTGGCACTGGCTATTCTACGTAAATCTGGTGCCGGGCATGCTGGTCGCGGCGGCGGTGCCGTTCCTGGTCAACATCGACCGGCCGGATCTGTCGTTGCTGAAGGGTGCCGATTACCTGGGCATGGTTTTGATGGCGGTGGCGCTCGGCACCCTCGAATACTTCCTCGAAGAAGGCGCGCGCTGGAATTGGTTCGATGATGCGACGATCACCGCCTGCGCCTGGATTGCCGCGATTTCCGGCATCCTGTTCATCGCCCGCAGCCTGACCTTCGCGCGGCCGGTCGTCGATCTGCGCGCCCTGCGCGACCGGAATTTCGCGCTCGGCTGCTTTCTCTCCTTCGTGACCGGCATCGGCATCTTTTCGACGATCTATCTGACCCCGCTGTTTCTCGGCTATGTGCGCGGTTTCAGCGCCTGGGAGACCGGGCTTGCGATCTTTTCGACGGGGACGGCATCGCTCGCCGGCGTGCCGGTGTACATCCTCCTGGCGCGCAAGATCGATACCCGCTGGCTGATGATGTTCGGGCTCGCGAGCTTTGCCGCGGCGATGTGGTCGTTCAGCTTCATCACCCATGATTGGGGCGGCGACCAGTTGTTGATCCCGCAGGTGCTGCGCGGCTTCCCACAGGTCTTCGCGGTGGCGCCGGCCGTGACCCTCGGTCTCGGCAGCCTGTCGCCGCAGCGGCTGAAATATGCGAGCGGCCTCTTCAACATGATGCGCAATTTGGGAGGCGCCGTCGGCATCGCGGTGTGCGGCGCCATCCTCAACAACCAAACCAATCTGCATTTCCTCTACATCGCATCCCATCTGACGCCGGCCAACGGGGCGATGGAGCACCTGCTTCACAGCATGACCGAACGTTGGGGCACAGCACTCGGCGGGCCGGTCGCCGGGCATGCCGCGGCGATGTCGCAGCTCTGGCATCTCGCCTACCGCGAGGCCTCGACCCTCGCCTATGCCGACGCCTTTCGCGCGATCATGGTCGCGTTCGTCATCGCTACCTTGCTCGTGCCGCTGCTCCGCAACGTGACCCCGGGCAAGACCCCGCCGGCGGAGGCCCACTGAACCCGAACGAAGGGAGTGCGACGATGCGTGTCCTCGTGGTCGGCGCCGGCGCGATCGGCGGCTATTTCGGCGGCCGGATGATCGAGGCCGGCGGTGACGTGACGTTTTTGGTGCGGGAGCGGCGCGCCGCCGAGTTGGCGGCCGAGGGGCTCGTGATCAAAAGCGCGTTCGGCGATTTTACGCGCCCGGCGCCTCCGACCGTGCCGGCGCACGACCCCGGCCCGCCCTCCGAGCTGATCCTATTGACCTGCAAGGCCTATTCGCTCGCCGACGCGATCCAGTCCGTGGCACCCGCGGTCGGGCCCGACACCGTTATCCTGCCGTTGCTTAACGGCACCCGCCACCTCGATGTCCTCGACGACCATTTCGGCAAAGAGCGTGTGCTCGGCGGTCAATGCGTGATCGCCGCCACACTCGACGCCGGGCATCGCGTCATTCATCTGAACCAAAGTCACGAGCTGTCGTTCGGCGAGCGCGACGGCGTGCTGTCGGATCGGGTCCGCGCCATCGCCGAGGCGATGCAGGGTGCGGCGTTCGAAGCCAGGGCCAGCGAACGCATCCTGCCGGAGATGTGGGAGAAATGGGTGTTTCTCGCCGCCTTTGCCGCCGGCACCTGCCTGATGCGCGCCGCGGTCGGCGACATCGCCGCGGCACCTGGCGGCGCTGAAATGATGCTGGGACTGCTCGACGAATGCCGGATGATCGCCGCCGCCAGCGGCTTTCCGCCGCGCGACGGGTTCGTCGAGCGCACGCGCGCGCTGCTGACCGCCGCCGGCTCGACCCTGACCGCCTCGATGCTGCGCGACATCGAGAACGGCAACCAGATCGAGGCCGACCACATCGTCGGCGACCTGATCCGACGCGGCGAGCGGGCGGGCATCTCGCCCGAAAAAGCGGCGTTGCTGCGCCTCGCCTACGCTCATTTGAAGGCTTACGAGGCGCGGCTGCGCCGCCCCCGGTCGAGCGAATAGCGCCGCCGGTTTCGCGCCGCCCGGCCGGGGCTTCCGGGCGAGGGCGGGTCGCGGTTCAAGCCGCAGGGATCAGGGCGCTGTCCGCGGCGGTCGGGTGTTGGTGAAGTGAGATGCGTCGGAATTCCCGGCGCGATCCCACAACCCCCAGGGGGTCCTGCCCCCGATCGCGATTGGCTACCGCATGTCTTGGATGACCACCGACAGCATCGGGCAACCGGCCTCCCTGTCCGAATGGACGGTTCAGGCCGCCCGCGACCTGCTCGACGGCAGACGGCGCAATTGGCAAGGCTATCTGGCGTTCGCCGGCCCGGCCGTGGTGGCGTCGATCGCTTACATGGACCCCGGAAATTTTGCGACGAACATCGAGGCCGGCGCCAAATACGGCTACGGGCTGTTGTGGGTCGTGCTGCTGGCGAACTTGATCGCGATCCTGTTCCAGGCGCTCTCCGCCAAGCTCGGCATCGTCACCGGCCGCAATCTCGCCGAGCTCTGCCGCGAGCAATTGCCGCAGCCGGCGGCGTGGGCGATGTGGGTGGTCAGCGAGATCACGGCGATGGCGACCGATTTGGCCGAATTGGTCGGCGGCGCCATTGGCCTGTCGCTATTGCTCGGCATCCCGCTTCTCGCCGGGATGGTCGTAACCGCGGCGGTCGTCTATGGGATCCTGCTGTTCCAGCGAAGAGGCTTCCGGCCGATCGAGCTGATCATCGGCGGCTTGGTCGCGACGATCGGGCTGTGCTACCTGATCGAGCTGTGCATTGCGCCGGTCGAGTGGGGCGCCGCGGCGTGGCATTCGATCGTGCCGCAAATTGCCGGCCCCGAGGCATTGGCGCTCGCCGTCGGCATCGTCGGCGCGACGGTGATGCCGCATGCGGTCTATCTGCATTCGGGGCTGACCCAAGCGCGCATACCGGCTCGCAACGACAGCGAGAAACGAAAAATTGTCCGCGCCTCCAACACCGAGGTGGTCGTGGCGTTGGCGATTGCCGGAATCGTGAACATGGCGATGGTGTTGATGGCCTCGGGTGCGTTCCACGCGGGGCACAGCGACGTCGCCGAGATCGAGACCGCCTATCGCACGCTGGCGCCGCTGCTCGGCCCGGCCGCGGCCGGCGTGTTCCTGGTCTCGTTGCTCGCCTCCGGGGTGTCGAGCTCGGCGGTCGGTACGATGGCCGGGCAGATGATCATGCAAGGCTTTGTCGGCTTCACGATCCCGGTCTGGCTGCGCCGGCTCGTTACGATGCTGCCGGCCTTTGCCGTCGTGGCGCTTGGCGTCAACGCGACGAACGCGCTCGTCGTCAGCCAGATCGTGCTGAGCGTCGCCCTGCCGTTGCCGATGATCGCGCTCTTGGCCTTCACGCGCCGCGCGAGCATCATGGGCCGGTTCGCCAACACCAGGCGCACGCAGGCCGCAGCGGTTTGCGGCACCGTCGTCGTCCTCGCGCTCAACGTCGTTCTGATCCTCCAGACCTGTGGTTTCGCGATTCCCGGGCTATCGTAGGATGCAGGACGTCTTACGAAGAATGCCGCCACCGCGACGCCGCGTCGGGCATTGATCCATCCCGGCGTATTGCGCTATCTCGGGGGGTATCGGCGCGCTCGGCTGAACACAAATCGCTTGGAGAAGCCATGCCTGACTTGTCTGTCTCGTACCGGCCGATCGAAGGGCCGAGCGCCTGGATGCGCGCCGATGTGCGCCCCGAGGATTGGCGGGTCGAACTCGACGCCGCTTGCCGCGACGAGATCCGCCGGACTGTCGACGAGTTGCGCGCCTACCCGCTGCCGACGGTCGTCCTCGGCGCGCAGGATTTCGCGATGCCGGCCTGCCGCGACGCGATGGCGCGGACGCGGGCGATGCTCGCCTCGGGGGTGCGCTTTGCGATCGTCGACCGGCTGCCGCTCGACGAGATCAACGCGAGCGAGGCGACCGCGATCTATTGGCTGTTGTCGAGCATGGTTTCGCGCCCGGTCGCGCAAAAGCTCGACGGCACCCTGGTCTACGACGTGCTCGACACCGGCCAGGAGGCATTGCCGGGTTCGGGGGTTCGTCCCGACAAGACCAATATCGAAATTCGCTTTCATAACGACAACGCCTACAACGACACGCCTCCCGATTACGTTGGCCTGTTGTGCCTGCGCCGGGCGTTGAGCGGCGGCCACAGCCGGGTCCTCAGTTTTCATACCGCCTACAACGAAATGCTCGCCCGTTTTCCCGGACGGCTGGGGCGGCTCTACCAACCGTTCTGGTTCGACCGCCAGCGCGAATTCCACCCCGGCGAAAGCCCGGTCTTTGCCGCCCCGGTGTTCGACGACGGCGCCGAGCTGAAGGCGCGGTTCAGCGTCCACCAGATCAACAGCGGCTATGCGATGAGAGGCGAGCCGGTCGACGAGGCGGGGGAAGCGGCATTGTCGGCGATGCTCGACATTTTCGAGGACGAGGAATTGTCGGTCGATTTCGACCTCGAACCGGGGCAGATGCAGTTTGTCGACAACCGCGCGCTGGGGCACAGCCGCACCGCCTTTGTCGATGACACCGACCCCGCGCAAAAGCGCCATCTCGTCCGCCTGTGGCTGCGCGACCGCGGCCGTCGCGCCTACCCCGGCTAATGAAAAAGAAGCGAAGCCTCGGCGCCGACGCTGAGGTTTAATTAACCAAATCACCGGCATTGTCGCGGCGATGTCGTCGCTGACAATTGCCTCGATCGTCCTTGGCTGCGTGCTCTCCGGCTCGCTATTCGGGATGTGGCTCGGCTGTCGCTTGCCCGAGCCGCACCGTTCCGCCGAATCACATGACGCGATCAAGCTTGCCACCGGCATGCTGTCGGTGTTGGCGGCATTGGTGCTGGGGCTGTTGATCGCCAGCGTCAAGAACTCGTTCGACACGACCGACACGCAGATCCGGCATTTTGCCGCCACCCTGATCCTGCTCAACCAAACATTAGCCGATTACGGGCCGGAAACCGCCGAAGCGCGCGACATGCTGCGGCGTTACACGCACCGGGCGTTGGCCGACAACTGGCCTACAGACAAGGCGGCGCCGATCAAGATGGAGGATGTCGAGGCCGGAAAGCTGCTCGACGGCGCGCGCGGCGGCATTCTGGCGCTGTCGGGCGGCGATGCGCGCCGCGAAGCGCTCCGTTCCGCGGCGGCGTCCTTGGTCGAAGATGCGCTGAAAACGCGCTGGCTGCTGATCGAGCGCGCCGAAAGCTCGATCCAGCCATTGTTTCTGGAAATTTTGATTGCGTGGATCACCTTGATCTTCATCAGCTTCGGCTACAGCGCGCCGCGCAACGCAACGGTGGCGGCAAGCTTTGGGCTGAGTGCCGTAGCACTCGCCGCCTGCATCTTTCTGATCGTCGAGATGGACACGCCGTTCGAAGGGCAGATCACCGTTTCGAGCACGCCAATGCGAAACGCGCTCGCGCATATGACCCCGGAACCGGAGGCGGCGGCCCAGAACCGCTGACGAAGTCCGCCTCTATTCAGCCGCACATCGCCGCGGTTGCGAGGCACCTTGCCATCCGGCAATTGCATCGCGAAGCTGCGCGTCGAACCCGTCCGGGCTGCGAAAGAAGGCGAACGATCATGAACCACGCCGCCAATATCGATCTTGCCGCGGCGCTCGCCGAAGCGGAGGAAGACTATCGGGCACGCAATCCGAAAAGCCTCGCCCAGCACCGCGAGGCGTGCCTGGCGATGCCCGGCGGCAACACCCGCGCCTCGATCCATACCGACCCGTTCCCGCTGACGATGGCGCGCGGGCATGGGGCGCGGCTGTGGGACCTCGACGATCACGAATATTCCGATTTTCTCAGCGAGTTCACCACCGGGATCTACGGCCACTCGCACCCGGCGATCCGCCGGGCGATCGAGGAGGCATTGGCGGGCGGGCTCAATTTCGGCGCCCAGAACAAGGCCGAGGCGCGGTTTGCCGCGGCTGTGTGCGCCCGCTTTCCGTCGATCGACCTGGTGCGCTTTACCAATTCAGGCACCGAGGCCAATCTGATGGCGGTCGGCGCCGCCCGAGCCATCACCGGCCGCCCCAAGATCCTGGTCTTTGGCGGCGGCTATCACGGCGGCGTGTTCTATTTCCGCGGCCATGGCAGCCCTGTCAACGCGCCGTTCGACTATCTGATCGGGCATTACAACGATCTCGACGCGGTCGAGGACCTCGTCCGCCCCTACCGCGCCGATCTCGCGGCGATCCTGGTCGAGCCGATGCAGGGGACGACCGGCTGCATCCCGGCCGAGCGCGCTTTTCTCGCCGGCCTGCGGGCGCTGGCCGACGAAACCGGCGCAGTACTGATCTTCGACGAGGTGATGACCTCGCGGCTGGCGCCGGGCGGGTTGCAGGAGGCGCACGGCATCCTCCCCGACCTGACGACATTGGGCAAATATCTCGGCGGCGGCATGAGCTTTGGCGCCTTTGGCGGGCACGCCGCGATTATGGAGCGCTTCGACCCGCGCCGGCCGGATTCGTTCCAGCATGCCGGCACATTCAACAACAATGTGCTGACGATGAACGCCGGCTATGTCGGCCTGACCGAAATCTATACGCCTGAGCGCGCCCGCACCCTGAACGAATGGGGTGACGGCCTGCGCGATCGGCTGAACCAGATCATCGGGCGGCACGGGCTGGCGATGCAGTTTACCGGGCGAGGCTCGATGATGTCGGTGCACATGACTGACGCGCAGATCCGCTCGGAGGACGACGCGGCGCGCGGCATCAGCGCGCTGCGGGACTTGTTTTGGTTCGACCTCGTCGCGTCGGGCATCTGGTTTGCCAAGCGCGGAATGTTCGCCTTGTCTATCGCGCTCGACGAGGCCGATGGCGACAAGCTCGCCGAGGCGGTCGAGGACTTCGCTCACACCCGCGCGCCTTTGTTCGCGGGGTGACGCAGGGCTGTCCGGGGGATTTATGGTTGCAACTCGGCCGGGGCTTCGGCTGCCGCATGGCCCATCACCGATCGTATGCGCGGACCTGTATGGGGATTTTGCTGTCAAGGGCGTTTGTCATTGACACTACCGTCATTGGCGTCGCAGTGCGCTGAGCAGTTGGATTTTTGGCGGGCCTGGGTTGCCGGGAAAGGCCGAGACTCAGGGAGCTCGCGAGCAGCACGCGGTCGCGCCCCGAACTTGTATTCGGTCGTTAACCAACTTTTTTCGGTGAAAATTCCGCTTGTTGCGCTAAAATTCGCCAAAATTGGATAATGAGCTTTGTCAGTCGGCGCGACCCTGTCCGCGATGTAGGATCATTATCCTCGGCATTGTGTAGATCGGGATATTGCGGAGGCAATCGAATGTACATCGACGTCATTGAAGAGTTGAGCGATTTCGACGCGCTCCGCCCGGCCTGGGATGCGGTCTACGAGGCCGATCCCGAGGCGCATTTCTTTCTTTCCTGGCAATGGCTGTCCGGCTGGCTGGCCACGCACCGCACCGTCTGGTTTGTTCTCGCGGCCAAGCGCAACGACACCGACCCCGAATATGTTGCCTTCCTGCCGATGCGGATGACGACAGGTTTTGACAAGAAGCACGGCTTTTTCAACGAACTCTCATTCGCCGGCTGCGGCTTTTCGGATTACGCGGGCATCCTGGCAAAACCCGAGTTCGAGGCGGAGGCTGTTCCAGCGCTTGCCGAATACGTCAAGCGAAAGCTCAATTGGACGCGTTTCACGATGGACAATCTGATGATGTCCGATCACCGGCGCCGCTTGTTTTTGCGAGCCTTTGACAAGACGCGTTTTGTACAGACTCCGATTGCTTATGTCGATGTCAATACCGGGACGGACCATGGCATATGTCCCTCGGTAAATTTACCGGCTAGTTGGGACGAATATCTCAAACAGCTCAGTACCAACAACAGACAAAAAATTCGCCGGCTGTTGCGGAAGATTGACGCGTCGGAAGACTGCCGGATCACTTTGTCCGATATCGAGAACTACGATAATAACATCACAACATTGTTAGAATTGTGGAAATTAAAGTGGCTGCCGAGCAAGGGGGAACAACGGGTAAACGATGTTGCCGCACTGAACTATCTGATGTTGTCGCATTGCGTCGAGAGCGGCACGTTGTTCCTTCCCGTATTTTGGCATGGCGACAGACCGGTGGCCGCGCTCGCGACCTTGATCGATCCCTGCAAGAAATCGCTGCTGTTTTTCGTTACCGGACGGGATGAAACCTATAGCGAGATGCCCGCGGGCTATCTGCTGCATGCCTACAGCATCCGCCATGCGATCGCCCACGGTTTTACGACATACGACTTCCTGCGCGGAGATGAGCCCTACAAATACATGTTTGCCCCACGAGAACGCCGCTTGAAGGCGGTCTCCGTGGTGGCCAAGAACAACCGCAATCTTGGCGGCAAGCTAGACCCGCGGGGGCTGTTCGCCATGATCGAGACGACGCTCGAGCATGAGAACCAGGGCGAAACCGCAGATGCCGAACGCGGCTACCGCCAAATCCTGGAGGTCGAGCCGGATCACGCGCTGGCGCTCTATCGGTTCGGCCGGTTCAAGGCCGAGCTTGGCGCTCATGCCGAAGCGAAAGAGCTGCTGTCGCGTTCGGTGGAGATTGAACCCGACGGCGACAACGCCTGGTTCTTCTTGGCGAGGTCGCTGCAATCTCTCGGGGAGGACGAGGCGGCACTTGCGGCTTGCCGCGAGGTCGTCAAGCTTCAGCCGCAGCACAAGGACGCGAAGGAGTTGCTGGTGCAACTGAGCCTTGCTGTCGAGCCCGCGGATCGATCGGCGGCGACGGTCTTGCCGGTTCAAGCCCCGATGGCGGCGCCGGCGCCGCACCAATCCACCGGCAAACCCGAGGGGACTGCTCCCGCTCGGGTACTCGAAACGAAAGTGAAAGAAATCCGCAGCCTGACACAGGACTATTTTGACCGGTTCGTCAGCCCGCGCCCGCCGTGGCAGGGTAGGGGAGATAGAATCCGCAACGCGGCCGATCGAGCGCGAGGATCATAGGACGGGCGGAACGCCAACGGGTGGTCCGCCCCGAAGCCCCGCCGATTACGCCGGCGCCATCGCCGAGTGCCGCGCCCTCGCCTGGAAATGCGGGATTATTTGCTCGCCAAAAAGCCGGATTGTATTGAGCACCTCAGGGTGTTGCGCCGGGCCAATCGCGCACAGCAAAAACACCTCCTCGATACCGAGGGCTTCGTATCTTTCGAGAAAGCGGATGCAGTCGGCCGGGGTGCCGACGCAGAACTTTGTGCCTTGCTCGCGCACCTCGCGAGGGGTGGGCTCACCGGGATGCGGCCCGCTGGCGAGGCGTTGGTCGCGCGCGTAATAGCCCTGGTAATCCGGCGGGACGGTGGTCGGGTCATAATCGCGCCACACCAGGCGGGCGCGCTCGCGCTGTTGCTCGAGGTACCAGCCGACGAGCTCGGTGCCGCGCTCGGCCACGACCCGCGGATCCTCGTGGCAGAAGCCGGCCGTCATCAGCGCGGTGCGCGGCACGGCTGCGGCCCCGTTACCGGGCGCTCCCGGCAACGCGTCGCGATAGAGCGCCATCAGTTGCTGAACGCGGTCCGGGCCGCCTTCGCTGCCGAACAGCCCGCCCATTCCCAGGCTACCGGTCAGGCGCGCCGTGTCGTCGCTGCCGCAGGCCGACCACAGCGGCGGGTGCGGTTGCTGCACCGGCTTTGGCAGAACCTCGCGGCGCGGGATCTGATAATAGGCCCCGTCGTACGAGACCTCCTCCTGGGTCCAGATCAGCGGCAGCACCTCGGCAAATTCCTGCCACATGCCGCGGGTGTCGCGCAGGTCGGAGCCATACGGGGTCAGCTGATAGGGATAACCTGTCCGGCCGAGGCCGACATCCACCCGGCCATGGCTCAAAATATCGAGTGTCGCCATGCGCGCCGCGACATGCAGCGGGTGGTGGATCGGCGCCAGGACGACGCCGACGCCGAGGCGGATGCGGCTGGTGCGCTGGCTCACCGCCGCGAGGGTGAGGTCCGGGGCGCTGTTGTGCGACCACACCGGGCGGAAGTGGTGCTCCGAAAACCAGACGCTGGCAAAGCCCATCTCCTCGGCATAGGGAATTTGTTCGAGCGCTTCATGGATGCGCTGGGATTCGCTGGACGGGGTCCAGGGTTTCGGCACCTGGATCTGGTAAAACAAGCCAACTCTCATCGGATTTTCTCCAGCGGCCGGCTGCTGCGCCCGAGCGGGTGACCGCGATTTTAGACAATACCCTCCATGCGCAACGCCTCGATCTCGGTGGCGCTGATGCCGAGCCATTCATTGAGCACCTCGGCATTGTGCTGGCCCAACAGCGGCGACGGCTTGACCTTTGCCGGCGCGCCGTCGAACCGCACCGGCCAGGCCGGCATCTTGTAATGGCCGGTGGTCGGGTGCTCGACATCCTGCATGATGCCGCGCTCGGCGAGCGAGGGGTCGTTCAGCAGCTCGAGCGTGTCGAACACCGCGCCCGCCGGCACGCCGGCCTCGCCGATGATCTTCATCGCCTCTTCCTTGGTGTGCTCGCGGGTCCAGGTGGCGATCAGCTCGTCAACCTCGTCGACGCGCTGGCCGCGCGCCGGGCCGGTTTCGTAGCGCGGGTCGCCGATCAAATCCTCGCGGCCGATCACCTTTAACAGCCGCGTCCAGTGTTCGGGATTGGCGCGGCTGGTGAAGACATAGACGTAGTCGTTCGGCCCGCCGGGCTTGCACGGGTACAACGCCGAGGGCGCCAAGAGGGCGCTCGACCGGCTGCTACCGCCGCGGAGCTGGGCTTTCCCGCTGAGCTGCGTGCGCGAAAACGGCACCCGCATATAGTGCACCATCGCGTCCTGCATCGCCACCTGCAGCCGCCGGCCCTTGCCGCTGCGGTCGCGCTGGCGCAGTGCCGCAAGAATGCTGATCGCCATCAGCATGCCGGTGCCGGTGTCGCCAAACGACGGGCCGGGTTTGACTGGCGGCCGGTCGGCCTCGCCGGTGACGCTGATCGGGCCGCCCGCGGCCTGTGCGATCATGTCGAAGGCGAGGTTCTTTTCATACGGGCTGCCCGCGCCAAAGCCCTTGACCTGGCAGTAGACGATGCCCGGGTTCAATTGTTTGACGGCGTCGTAGCCGAGCCCCAGCCGCTCGATCGTGCCGGGGGCCATGTTCTCGACGGTGACGTCGGCTTTTTTGAGCATCTCCTTGACGATTTCGAGCCCGCGCGGCGCTTTGAGGTTCAGCGTTATCGATTTCTTGTTGGCATTGAACTGGTGGAAATACCACGGGTCGTCATCGGGGTGGCCGGGCCGCAATCGCCTGCCGGGATCTCCGGTCTTCGGGTTCTCGATCTTGACGACCTCGGCGCCGAGCCAGGCGAGCGCCTCGGTGCAAGACGGCCCCGCCTCGAACTGGGTAAAGTCCACGACCCTGACGCCTTGAAGACAATCGAGTTCCACGCCCGCTATCGCTGCCATTGCTCGTCACTCCTCCCAAAGGCATTCCTGCCATCACTATAGCGCGTTCGCTGCGATGCGCGAGCCGGATTGCCAGAAGCCGCAGCCTCGGCGACAGTGCGGCGGCGCGCAGTGGGGGAGGGGTATGGCAATCATCGGGCGTATCGCGGTGTTTCATGACGAGCTGACCGAATGGCGGCGCGACATCCATGCCCATCCCGAACTCGGCTTCGAGGAGACGCGGACCTCTGAACTTGTTGCGCGAAAGCTCGCCGATTTCGGTTGCGAGGTGTTTCGCGGGATCGGCAAGACCGGTGTCGTCGGCCGCTTGCGCGCCGGCAATTCTCAGCGCTCGATCGGGCTGCGCGCCGACATGGACGCATTGCCGATCGAAGAGGCTACCGACCTTGCCTACCGCTCGCAGAATGCCGGGCATATGCATGCCTGCGGTCATGACGGGCACACGACGATGCTGCTCGGCGCGGCGCGCTATCTCGCCGAGACGCGCAACTTCGACGGCATCGTGCACCTGATCTTTCAACCCGCCGAGGAGGGGCTCGGCGGTGGCGCCGCGATGGTCGCCGATCGGCTTTTCGACCGCTTTCCGTGCGACGCGATTTTCGGCATGCACAACCGCCCGGGGCTGGCGGTCGGCAAGTTCCAGATCCGCACCGGACCGGCGATGGCGGGTGGCGCCTATTTCGACATCGCCGTCACCGGCCGCGGCGCGCATGGCGCACGCCCCGAATCCGGGATCGACCCGGTGGTCGCCGCGAGCCATATCGCGATCGCCTTGCAGACAATCGTGTCGCGCAACGTGCGCCCGCTCGACACCGCGGTCGTCAGCGTCACCCAGATCCACGCTGGCGAGGCCTACAACGTCATCCCCGAGCGTGCCGTCATTCGCGGCACTGCGCGCTGCTTCACCCGCGAGACGATGGCGATGATCGAAGCGAACATGCGGCGCATCGCTGCGGGTGTCGCCGGCGGTTTCGGCGCCACGGCGGAAGTCGAGTTCCGCATCATTTTTCCGCCGCTCGTCAACGATGCCGAAGCGGCGCGATTTATCGCCGATGTGGCGGCCGATCTGGTCGGCGCCGACAACGTCAACCGCGACGGCGCGCTGGTGATGGCGTCGGAGGATTTCTCGTACATGCTCGAACAGCGGCCCGGCGCCTACATAGCGATCGGCAACGGCGATGGCGCCAATGGCGGTGGGGGCGCCTGCGAGGTCCACAACCCGGGCTACGATTTCAACGACGCGGCACTGCCGTTCGGCGCCAGCCTCTTCGCGCGCCTCGTCGAACGCAAGCTCGCGCCGGGCTGATCAACTCGAAACGCTAGGGGCGGTCGCCGGGGGTCTCGCCCGCCCGCCTCGGCCGCTGAAGCCGACTTGAGACGCGGATGATGCGAATGCGGACCGCGCCGAGGCCTCAGTATCCCTCGCGCTCCATGCGTTTGCGCAGCAGCTTGCGATAGCGGCGGACGGCTTCGGCTCGTTCGCGGGCGCGGCGCTCCGAGGGCTTCTCATAGCTGCGCCGCAATTTCATTTCCCGAAACACGCCCTCGCGCTGCATTTTTTTCTTCAAGGCCCGGAGGGCCTGATCGACGTTGTTGTCGCGAACGAGGACTTGCACGGGGGCTCTTCTCCATCACGGCGGCCAATGGCGGCGGAACGCGCTGGCGCAATACCGAACTTATTTAGCACCCGCACGCCGCACTGTGAAGACCAGCCATGGGGGAACCGCACATGCTTTACCCCGGCCGTCGCAGCCTCCATATTTTGCCGATGGCTCTGTTGAAAATTGCCCGCATGGGCAATCCGGTGCTGCGGAACCCGGCCGCCCTGGTCGAGGACCCGAGCGCGCCCTGGGTGCGCCGCCTCGTCGAGGACATGATCGAGACAATGGAGGACGCCTCAGGCACCGGGCTCGCGGCGCCGCAGGTCCACCAGCCGTGGCGGATCGTCGTCTTCTTTGTCTCGGGCGAGCGCCTGAGCGAATTGCCGGGAGACGGCGCGCAGGATCTGACGGTATTGATCAATCCGGTCGTCGAGTTGGCAGGCGAGGATCGCGCCTTTGGCTGGGAGGGCTGCCTGTCGGTGCCGGGACTGCGCGGCATCGTCCCGCGCCATTTGCGCATCCGCTATCGCGCGCTCGGCCTCGACGGCGAGACGATCGCGCGCGAGGCCGCGGGCTTTCATGCCCGCGTCGTCCAGCATGAATGCGATCATCTGGACGGCATTTTGTACCCGCAGCGGATGGTCGACCCGCGACACATGTTTTTTCTCGAAGAGCTGCAGCATCACCCGGTCGATCTCGGCCCGTTTCTCAGCGAAACCCGGCCCCGATGAAAAGCCCGCTCGCCGAAAGCCAGCGCACCGCGCTGATCGAGGCGATTTTGCCCGATGTGCCGTTCGACGGCTGGTCGCGTTCGGCGTTGCGCGCTGCGGCGCGGCGTTGCGACATGCCCGTGGACGAAGCGCTGGCGCTGTTTCCCGGTGGGGCGGCGGGTCTCGCCGCCGGCTTCAGCCGGTGGGCCGATCAGCGGATGCTCGACCGGCTCGAAGCCGTTTCGTTTGAGGGCGCGCGCACCTCAGAACGCGTCGCCCGGGCGATCGCAACGCGTCTCGAAATCGTCGAACCGTGGCGCGAAGCGGTGCGGCGAGCGTTGACGGTGCTGGCCTTGCCGCAGAACGCGCCGCTCGCGTGCCGGCTCGTCTACGAGACGGTCGATGCGATCTGGTACGCTGCCGGCGACGCCGCCGTCGATTTCAGCTTTTATACCAAACGACTGACCTTGGGCGCGATCCTCGGCGCCACGGTACTCTATTGGCTCGAAGACCGCTCCGAGGATTTTGTCGAGACCCGTGCCTTTATCGACCGCCGGCTGGCCGGCATGGCCCGCATCGGACGGGCCCGTCGCGATCTCGAAACCCTGGCCGAGCGGCTGCCCAACCCGTTGCGCCTGTTCCGCCCGCTGCGGTAATTCCGCGGACGCGTTCAGCGGTGCGGGATCAACCGCGTGACATGGCCCATCTTGCGGCCCGGCTGGATCTCGTGCTTGCCGTAGAGGTGGAGCTTGGTCAGCGGGTCGGCGAGCGCCTCGCGCCAGCGGTCGACATCATGGCCGATCAGGTTTTTCATGACCGCGTCGGAGTGATGCTCGACCGAACCGAGCGGCAACCCGCACAACGCCCGCACCAGCTGCTCGAACTGACTGGTGACGCAGGCGTCGATCGTCCAGTGGCCTGAATTGTGCGGCCGCGGCGCCAGCTCGTTGACCAGCACCTCGCCTGAGGGGATCACAAACATCTCGACCGCGAGCACGCCGACGAGATCGAGCTTCTCGGCGACGTGGCGGGCGATCGCCTCGGCCCGCATCGCGGTCTCGGCGGCGATCCGTGCCGGCGCGATCGTCGTGCCGAGGATGTGGTTGAGGTGCTGGTTTTCGACCGGCGGGTAGGCCGCCCAGGCACCGTTGCGACCGCGCGCGACGATGACTGAAATCTCGCAGCTGAAATCGACAAAGCGTTCGAGGATGCCGGTCGTGCCTCCCATCTGCCGCCACGCGTCATCCGCTTTGGTCTCCGGCGTCAAGGTCACCTGCCCCTTGCCGTCGTAGCCCATGCGCACGCTTTTCAGCACCGCCGGGTAGCCGAACTCGCGCATTGCCCGGGTCAGCGCCGTCGCATCGGAGATTTCGCGATAGGCGGTAGTGGGGATGTCGATCGAGCGCAGGAAATCCTTTTCGCGCAGGCGGTCCTGGGCGATTTCGAGGATCTCCGGGCGCGGCAGCACCGGCTTCGCCGCCGCCACCCGGCGCACCGCCTCGGCCGGGATGTTTTCGAATTCGAAGGTGGCGACGTCGACCCCCGCGGCGAAACCGTCGAGGGCGGCGCCATCAGTGTAATCGGCAACGGTTGCGCGCCCGCAGACCTGCTCTGCCGGGCTGTCGGGCTCGGTTGCGAAAACATGGCTGCGATAGCCGAGCCGAGCGGCGGCAAGCGCCGTCATCCGGCCCAACTGACCGCCGCCCAGAATTCCGATCGTACCCCCCGGGGCCAGCACCGCCGCCGACATCAGG
>DATMKU010000301.1:0-2196 GCA_035570935.1 Allostellaceae bacterium | reverse complement strand
CGTAATCGAATTTGTTGAACAATTCGACAAACTCGTCACCGCGGCCGGCCTTTACCCGAAAATCATAAACGTGAAAGTAGTTGCCCTTCGTCGCCAATGGTACCAGTGCCATTACTGCCTCCTCTTAGGATGGGTTTGCCAATCGCCAGACGCGCGGTGGTGAGAGCGGTAATTCATTGGGCTCCGCGCCGACCGAGGACAATGCTGCGGCGACAGCATTGGCTATCAAGCCGCCGACCGGGATGATCGCGCCCTCGCCGGCGCCCTTGACCCCGAGCGGGTTGCTGGGCGAGGGATGGTTCTCGAGGGCAATCGCGCGGATCCTCGGGAAATCGGTCGCCGTCGGGATCAGGTAGTCGGCCAAGTTGCCGGTCAATAACTGCCCATTTCCGTCGTAGACGAGGTTCTCCATGAACGCGCCGCCAAGGCCTTGCACGACCCCGCCGATTGCCTGACCGTGCAATGTCAGCGGGTTGACGATACGGCCGACATCCTCGACGACAACATAGTCCAGCAACTCGACGCGGCCCGTGCCAGGGTCGACCGTCACATGCGCCGCCGCCGACCCATAAGCGTAGGTCAGCTTGTTGTTGTTCGCGAAGGCAGTATCGACCCGCAAACCGTCCGCCGCGAGTTCGGCGAAGGAAACCGAGCGGCCGTTGCTTATGTGGGCGCGGTCATCGACAAGCTCTATCTCCTCGGCCGAGCCGCCGAGCCGAACGGCGGCCGCGGCCCGCACCTTTTCGAGCAACGCCGTCGCACCCTCGAACACCGCTGAGCCGCCGAGGATTGTCGAGCGCGAGTGAAAGGCGCCGTAGCCCTCTTCGAGATAAGAGGTCGAGCCATGGAACACGCGCACCTGATCGAGCGGAATGCCGAGCGTATCGGCTGCGATCTGCGCCATTACCGTTTCAAGGCCCTGCCCGACCGCGGCGGAGCCGACATAGACCGCCACCGTGCCGTCCGACGCTAGTTCGAGCCGTGCCGTCTCCTTGGGCCCGGCGCCGGCCCCCTCGATAAAGCAGGCAACCGCGACGCCGTGATAGCGGCCGTCTATCAGCTGGCCCTGTAATTGGCGTTTTTCTGCCCAGCCGAACTCGGCCAGGCAGCGGTCGAGCGCCTCGCCGTAGTTGCCGCTGTCACATTCGGTATCCGCAGTCGGCCCACCGGGTTCCAACCGAGGGAGCTTATACGGCATCTCGGCGGCGCTGATCAGATTGCGCCGTCGCATCTCGGCGCTGTCGATCGCTAAGTCGCCTGCCGCCAACTCGATCAACCGCTCGCAGAAGAAGGATGCCTCGTAGCGCCCGGGTGCACGATAGGTGCCGGCCGGTGTCTTGTTGGTCAGCAGCGCCGTCGCGGTGATGCGCATGTTCGGGACGCGATAGGGACCGCTGAAGAATTGCGCGAGAGTGCGCGGCGCGATCAGACCGTTGGTGCGAACATAGGCACCGAGGTCGATGAAGACCTCACCACGCAGGCCGAGGATCGTGCCGTCCTGGCGACAGGCGATCTCAATCTCGCAATCCGCCTCGCGCGCGTGATTCATTGCGGTCAGGTGCTCGCGGCGGTCCTCGATCCAGCGGACCGGGCGACCGATATGCCGGGCGGCAAACGGGATCAGGAAGTCCTCCGGATAGAACTCGCCGCGGGCGCCGAAGCCACCGCCGACATCGTTTTCAATCAGATCGACATGCGTGGGAGCGAGCCCGAGCATTGCGGCCAAGGTATCGCGATTAAAGAATGGCACCTTGGCGGCGCCGAGCACGGTCATTCGTCCCTGCGCCCCATCCCACTCGGCGAGTAAGCCGCGCGGCTCCATCGGCAATGCGGTGTAGCGTTGCACCTGAAAACACTCGCGCCTGACGTAAGCGGCCTCGCGAAATGCCGCGTCGGCATCGCCGCTGACCGCGGTAAAGGCCATCGCGAGATTGGTGCCGCTCTCTTCGAACAACAGGATGTCGTGTCGTCCGGAAGCCCGGCGATCCGCTACCGGCGACAGCTCTTCAATATCCAGCGCGATCGCCCCGACCCCGTCCTCGGCGAGTGCGGCGCTGTCGGCCAAGACGACCGCGACGGGCTCACCGACATAGCGCACGCGGTCGACCGCGATAATCGGCTGCAGAAACCGCTCGGTTCCGGGCAAGGGCAGAAGGCGCAGTGGGATCGTCGGGACCGCCCCGATCTCAGCTGCCG
>DATMKU010000300.1:0-2582 GCA_035570935.1 Allostellaceae bacterium | reverse complement strand
CGCCATTGCCCATCGCTACCGCTTTTTCTCCTATGGCGACGCCTGCCTGATCGAACGTGTCCCAGATGAAGAAACACCGGCCGAGGTCGCTCGTCACCCGCGCCGCGCCTTCTCGACATAGGAACGCAGCCCCGCATTGATGCGGGTCTGATAGCCGCGTCCCGTCTGGCGGAAAAAATCCAGCACATCGCGGTCGATGCACATATGCAGGTCGGCCTTCGCTTCGGGTAGCTTGACCGACACGGTATCCCAATCCACCACCATCCCCGCCTCGTTGGGGTCGGAGGCGATATCGCTCTCGATCTCCTTTTCGGTCATCGCGGCTGCGCGAGCCCAATCGGAGCGGGTGTCCCCGCGCTCGCGCTTGCCGGCCAGATCCTCAACCGAATATCTGACGATATGCGCTTTCTTTGCCACGGCTTGCTCTCTTGAAGGAAATAATCCGTTGATTAGCGCCCACATCCGTTCAGAGCCCGGCTGCTCGACGGAGCTTGTAGCGTCATGTGAAGCAGAAGCGCGCGGGACACCTAATTCCGCCTAGAATGCATGATACCATCACGATCTTTGTGCGGCGTCGGAGGAGCATAGCGAGCGTAGGGCGGAAAACCGGAGCGCATTCCGCCGCGCCTCAGACAGCTATGGGGTTACGACCGGAAAATTGCCTAGATTGCGTGATGAGTTGCGCTATCCGCGCGCCATATCTGGGCCGCGGGATTTTTGGCCAAGTCGGTGCGGTCGAACGCGCGACTAGGGCGGTGGTCAGGGTCGCGACTCCGGATTCCCGACAATTCCCGGTTTGTCTGATTTAATTCCCGGTTATGGCGGCAAATATTCCCGGTTCTCGCTCCTCCATCTTTGATATAAGATATTGATAATGTTTGTATTCCTGGTCGAATCCCGGGAGAATCGCGGACAATTTTCCCGGTTGTTTCCCGGTTATGCGGGAATTTGCCGCCGCTGCGTGTCACCTCGCCTTCGCCATGGCTGACACTGGCGGACCGGGTCGGTCACGGTGCGCTGCTGACCCCTCGCGAAACGCTGGATAGCGCCGCGGTGACTCTGGGGTTTGAGGTATCGGCCCGGGAGGGTGCCGCGCGTCGCGGGCGGCTTTTGACCGCGCATGGCGTGGTCGAGACGCCGGTGTTTATGCCGGTCGGCACCGCCGCGACGGTCAAGGCGATGACCGCCGAGGGGGTGGCCGCAACCGGCGCGCGGCTTGTCCTCGGCAACACCTATCATCTGATGCTGCGGCCGGGGGCGGAGCGGATCGCCGCCCTCGGCGGATTGCACCTTTTTATGAACTGGCCCCACGCGATCCTGACCGATTCCGGCGGGTTCCAGGTCATGTCGCTCGCCAAATTGCGCAAGATCGGCGAGGACGGCGTCACCTTCCGCTCGCATCTCGACGGCAGCGCCCATCTGTTGACCCCGGAGCGCTCGATCGCGATCCAGCGCCTGCTCGGCGCCGACATCACGATGGCGCTCGACGAATGCACGCCCTACCCATCGCCGCCCGAGGCCGTCGAAGCCTCGATGGAGTTGTCGATGCGTTGGGCCGAGCGCTCGCGCAGCACCTTTGTCGAGCGGCCGGGCCATGGCATCTTCGGCATCGTCCAGGGCGGGGTTTATCCCGACATCAGGCAGCACTCGGCGGCGCGCCTCGTCGAGATCGGGTTTGACGGCTACGCCGTCGGCGGGCTCGCGATCGGCGAGGGCCAGGCGACAACCTTCGCGGTTCTCGACGCGACCGTGCCGGCATTGTCGGGCGACCGGCCGCACTACCTGATGGGGGTCGGCAAGCCTGCCGATCTTGTCGGTGCTGTCATGCGCGGCATCGACATGTTCGACTGCGTGTTGCCGACGCGCTCCGGGCGCACCGCGCAGGCCTTTACCCGGCGCGGCACGCTCAACCTGCGCAATGCGCGCCATGCCGGCGACCCGGCCCCGCTCGACCCCGAATGCCGCTGCCCGGCCTGCGCCGGGTACAGCCGCGCTTATCTGCACCATCTCTGCCGCAGCCGTGAGATTTTGGGTGCGATGCTGCTGACCGCGCACAATCTGCACTACTATGCCGATCTGATGGCTGACATCCGCGGCGCGATCGAGAACGGCGCACTCGCCGATTTCGCCGCCGCTTTTGCCGAGGCGCAGACGCCGTCGCCGCCCGAGACCCGCGAATGACCGAACCACCCGCCCTGACCCAGCTCGGCCGGCCGACGAGATGGCCGCAATCGCCGGACGAGGCGAAGCTCGAAACCGTGCCGAACCCGCATCCGGGGGTACTCTATCTGGTCCGCTTCACCTGCCCCGAATTCACTTCGCTGTGCCCGGTCACGGGCCAGCCCGATTTCGCTCATTTTGTCATCGACTACGCGCCCGAGGCGGCGATCCTCGAAAGCAAGTCGCTGAAGCTCTACCTCGGCGCGTTCCGCAACCACGCCGCCTTTCACGAGGACTGCACCCTCGCCATCGCCCGCCGCCTCGCCGACACGCTGGCACCGCGCTGGCTGCGGATCGGCGGCTATTGGTATCCGCGCGGCGGCATCCCGATCGACGTCTTTTATCAGACCGCCGAGCCGCCC